>NZ_JBMDJC010000006.1:0-290735 GCF_057808995.1 Acidovorax sp. FG60 | reverse complement strand
TTGTCTCCGATTGCCGCGCGGGCCCGATGGTAGAAGTACGAGCTACGCGCAAGACTCAACTGTGCAAGGAGCTCTGGCAGGCCATAGTGCTCCCTGAGGGCGTCAATCAGCAGTGTCTTCTCCCGGTTGGACAGGAGTTGCAGATCGACGCCCAGGCCTTTTTTTAGCAGTTCATTGGCCTTGTTCAAGAGGTCCTGCTCAAGGCGCAGTTGCCTGACTTCGTGGCGCAGTATTTCAACCTGGCGCTCGAGCTCTTCGCGCTCTTGCGCCTGCGGTGATCGATCGGTGTGTTTCATTGATGCGGGTGCCTCACGCCCCAGAAGCTGGTTCTTCCAGTTGTACAACGTTGGTCGGCACACGCCGAGCCTGTCGGCAACAGCCTGTGCACTTTCCTGCCGGGTGCAAAGCTCCATCACTCCCGCTTGCTTCAAGCTCTCAGGATATCTTCGCTGGCCCACACTGCCGACAAGGGCCATCCTGGCTTCAGGGAATGCCTCGCGGACCCACTTGGTTAGCGTTCCACGCCCTGGATAGCCCAGCGCCCTCATGGTGGCAGCGATGCATCGATCATGTGTGAGGTAGTGCTCGATGGCCGCTGCCTTCTGGCCCTGCGAGAACTTCGGCTCCCGACGGGCATATCCCAGCGGCAGGTCGAGCCGCTGCTGATACTCGCGGTACCACCCCTTCAATGCATTCTTGGTTGGGTAACCCAGCTGACGGATGGTCGGGCTGGTGCGTTTGCCGAGCTTGATGTAGAGCTCAACGGCTCGGATTCGGTCTTCGTAGGAATACATGAACTACCTTCTAGTAGTCCAAGTTTTCGTCCGCACCCCCGTTCTTTCCGCCCAATTTTGCGCAGTGGCAGATCTATGTGCAGGAGATGCTGGTCACGCTGCAGATTGCGCTGTGGGGCACGGCGCTGGCGGTGGTCACCGCCGTGCCGCTGGCACTGCTGGCCTCGTCCAACATCGTGCCCTGGTGGGTGTACCAACCAGTGCGCCGCGTGCTGGACGCGTGCCGCGCCATCAACGAAATGGTGTTTGCCATGCTGTTTGTGGTGGCCGTGGGCCTGGGGCCTTTTGCGGGCGTGCTGGCGCTGTGGATCCACACCTCG
Source organism: Acidovorax sp. FG60 (assembly GCF_057808995.1). Taxonomy (NCBI): domain Bacteria; kingdom Pseudomonadati; phylum Pseudomonadota; class Betaproteobacteria; order Burkholderiales; family Comamonadaceae; genus Acidovorax; species Acidovorax sp. FG60. The sequence continues at coordinate 289,621 of NZ_JBMDJC010000006.1, read as the reverse complement.
GGCACCCTGGCCAAGCTGTTCTCCGAAGCCGTGGAGGCGATTGACCCGCAGCCCGTGGAAGGCATCCGCTCCACTGGTGCGAGCGCACTGCACGAAATCATCTATGGCGTGATTCCGCAGGTCATGCCGCTGTGGATCTCGTACACGCTGTACCGCTTCGAGGCCAACGTGCGTTCGGCCTCGGTGGTGGGCATGGTGGGCGCCGGGGGCATTGGGGTGGTGCTGTGGGAAATCATCCGGGGCTTCCAGTACGCCGAGACCTGCGCCGTGATGCTCATAATCGTGGTCACGGTGAGCGTGATAGACCTGGTGTCGGCCCGCATCCGCAAGGCGCTGGTCTGACAAGGAGCACACCATGGCATTGAGCCTTGAAGACATTGCCCACCTGCTCGCTACCCGGGGCGTGAACCAGTACGGCCGCGAGGCGGTCAGCCAGCTCGAGCACGCACTGCAGTGCGCGCAGTGGGCCGAAAAATCGGGTGAAACCCCGGCCACTGTCGTCGCGGCCCTGCTGCACGACCTGGGCCACCTGCTGGCGCCCGGGGGCGACGCGGCCGAGCAGGACGACCTGCACCAGTACATGGCCATCCCGTTCTTGCGGGGCCTGCTGCCCGACGCGGTGCTGGAGCCCATCCGCCTGCATGTGGATGCCAAGCGCTACCTGTGCACGATGGAGCCGGGGTACTGGGAGACGCTGTCGCCCGCATCGCAGCACAGCCTAGTGCTGCAGGGCGGGCCCTTCACGCCCAAAGAGGCGATGCAGTTTGCGGCCCAGCCCTTTGCGCAGGAGGCCATCCGCCTGCGCCGCTATGACGACCATGCCAAGGTGCCGGGGCTGGTCACGCCCCCGCTGGGCTACTACATGGCGCTGGTGCAGCGCCTGGTGCAGGCCCCGGCGGCTGTTGCCACTGCGGCGGACCGCGCTCCGGTAGCGGCGTAAACAGCCGCGCGGCGGGACCGGGGCCACCGCCCTGCATCAGCCGCCCTTGTCGCCATTCACCCAGCCCAGGTCCAGCGGGCGGTCCTCGAACTCGGTGTTGAGCACCACCGTGCTGGTGGTGCGGGCCACGCCCGCGATGGCCTTGATCTCGTAGATAACGTCCTCCAGCGCACGCGCGTGCGTGGTGCGGACCTTGGCCAGAAAGTCGTATTCACCCGCCACGCTGTGCAGCTCTTCGACCTGGGGCATGGCGCGCAGGCGGGGTGCCACATCGCGGCAGTGGATGCCTCCATCGTTGCGGATGGCCACGAACGCGGTGAAGTTCAGCCCCACGCGTTCCGGGTCCACGCTAATGGAAAAGCGGCGGATCACGCCCTTGTCCAGCAGCTTCTTCACGCGCTCGTGCACGGCGGCGGTGGACAGTCCCACTTCGGCCCCCACATCGGCATAGGAACGTCGGCCATCGGCGCCTAGCGCCGAAATAATTCTGGCGTCCATGTCATCTGTCTGAATATTTGCTTGCATAACCGCTCGATTTTGGTAAAAATTCCGAAAACCTTGCGGCTTCCATAAATTATTCGGTCAGGTGAAGAATATGCCGGCAATTTTCAATGCGCAAGCCCGCACACAGCGCAAAGGGGCGGTGGCCATGGCACTGCTGTTGGTCTACATCGTCTGGGGCACTACCTATTTCGCCATTGGTATTGCGCTGCAGAGCATGCCGCCGTTGCTGATGAATGCGATCCGCTTTCTGTGTGCTGGGGGGGTGATGCTGCTGATTGCGCTGTGGCAAGGCCATGCATTGCCCACGTGGGTGCAATGGCGCAACTCGGCGGTGGTGGGCGGCTGCATGGTGTTTCTGGCCATGAACCTGATGGGTTTTGCGCAGAAGCTGGGCATCGGCTCGGGCCTGATGGCCACGGTGGTCACCACCATGCCGATGTGGTTGGCGCTGTGGTCGCGCTGGGGCGGCGAGCGGGTGCCCTTCACCAGCTGGATCGGCCTGGCGCTGGGCGTGGTGGGCGCACTGCTGCTAGCGCTGGAGGGCGATTTCTCGGCCACCTGGCTCGGTGCGCTGCTGGCCTTTGGTGCTCCGCTGTGCTGGAGTGTGGGCTCGTATGCATCGCGCAAGCTGTCGCTACCTGCGCCCGCCATGGCATCGGCCGCGCAGTGGTTTGCGGGGGGCGCCATGGGGCTGGTGGTGGCGTTGTGGTTTGAGCCTTTGAGCGCCCTGGGCCAGGTCACTGCCAAGTCGTGGGCGGCGTGGGTCTATCTGCTGGTGTTTGGTACCTTGGTGGCGCTCAATGCATACCTGTGGCTGCTGCAGAACACGTCGGCCGCGCTGGCGGGCAGCTATTCGTTTGTGAACCCTGCGGTGGCTTTGCTGGTGGGCGTGGCGCTGGGGGGCGAGCTGCTCACGGGCTGGGTGTTTGCCGCGCTGCCGTTGATTGGGGCGGCGCTGGCGTTCATTCTGTACGGGCAAGCGCTACAGCGGTGGCTGGAAAAGCTCAGTCCGGGATTACAGCGGTTGCTTCAATCTCGATCTTCGCGCGCTCTTCCATAAGCCCCGCCACCTGCACGCAGGCCATGGCCGGGAAGTTCTTGCCCAGCACCTCGCGGTAGACCGCGCCCAGCTCCTTCAGGCGGCTGTTGTATTCGTTGCGGTCGGTCACGTACCAGGTCAGCCTCACCAGATGCTCGGGGCCTGCGCCACCAGCCTCCAGCACCGCCCGCACATTCAACAGCGTCTGCTTGGTCTGGTCGATGAAGTCGTCGCTCTCAAACTGCTGCTGCGCATTCCAGCCGATCTGGCCGCCGGTGAAGACCATGGTGCCGCGCGCGGCCACGCCGTTGGCGTAGCCCTTGGGGGTGACCCAGCCTTCGGGCTGCAAAAGGGTGTTTTTCATCGTCATGTTGTTTTTGTGGAAGTGGGCGATGTGGCGGAGGGTGATGCGGCCGCACCCTGGCGCAGCTTGAAACGCTGCAGCTTGCCGGTTTCGGTGCGGGGCAGGGCCGTGACGAACTCCACCACGCGCGGGTATTTGAACGGGGCGATGGTGGCTTTCACATGGTCCTGCAGCGTCTTGACCATGGCGGCATCGCCCGTGTGGCCGGGCTTCAAGACGCAGATGGCTTTGACCACCATGCCGCGCTCCTCGTCGGGCACGCCGATCACGCCGCACTCGGCCACGGCCGGGTGGCGCAGCAGGGCGTCTTCCACCTCGGGGCCGCCCACGTTGTAGCCGGCGGTGATGATCATGTCGTCGTCGCGCGCCTGGTAGAAAAAGTAGCCGTCAGCGTCTTGCGTGAACGCATCGCCCGGGTAGTTCCAGCCATCCTTCACGTACTTGGCCTGGCGCGGGTCGTCGAGGTACTTGCAGCCCGTGGGGCCGATCACCGCGAGCTTGCCCACGGTGCCGCGCGGCAGCTCGTTGCCGTTGTCATCTACCACCTTCGCGGTGTAGCCGGGTACCACCTTGCCGATGGCGCCGCGCCGGCTCTCACCGCCGGGCGAAGAGATGAAGATATGGAACATTTCGGTGGCACCAATGCCGTCCGTCATGTCCAGGCCGGTCGCCTCCTTCCACAGCTGGCGTGTGGCGTCAGGCAGGCCCTCGCCCGCGCTCACGCTGGTGCGCAGCTGGGGCAGGCCGATCTGCTTGGCAAAGGGTGCCATCTGCCGGTAGAAGGTGGGGGCGGTGTAGCAGATGGTCACGCCCGCATCGCGCATCAGCCGCACCATGGTTTCGGGCGTGTAGGGCTGGTCGGGGAAATACACGCTGGCCCCGGCCCACATCGGAAACACCAGCAAGCCGCCCAGGCCAAAGGTGAACGCCAGGGGCGGCGAGCCCGCCACGATGTCATCGGGCGTGGCCTTGAGTACATGGCGCGGCCAGGCCTCGCAGCCTGCCAGCACATCGCGGTGCGTGTGCACGGCCGCCTTGGGGGAGCCTGTGGTGCCCGAGGTGAACGCCATCAGCGCGATGTCGTCCGCCGACGTGGGGCAGGGCGGCGTGGTGCCGGGCTTGCCCTGCGCGCGCTGCAGCAGGTCGGCCGCATCCGGCGCTGTGTGGAAGGGCACGATGGTGGCGAGCACGGGGTGCTGCGTCTGCGCCGCCTGCAGCTCGGCCAGCAGGCGGCCGTCGCACAGTGCCAGCGTGGGCTGGGCGCGGTCGATGATGCTGCCCAGCTCCACCGCGCGCAGCAGCGGCATGGTCGCCACCGCCACCAGCCCCGCGTAGACGGTACCCAGCCAGGCCAGCGCCATCTCCACCGTGTTGCCGCCGCGCAGCAGTACGCGGTTGCCGGGCACGAGGCCGTGGTCCTGCGTCAGCACCTCGGCAATGCGCGCGGCCTCGGTGCGGGTGTCGCGGTAGGTATATGTTCGGTGCGGGCCGCGCAACAGAGGGCGGTCGATGTGGCCCGCACGTTCGGCCTGGTCGAACAGCGCCTGCACCAGGTTGGCTTGGTTGGCGATCTGCAGTTCGGGCAGGTCGTAGCGCAGTGTGGGCCAGGCCTCGGGTGCAGGCAGGCGGTCGTGCACGAAATGGTCGGGCTGGGCGGAAGGTTTGGAAGAGGCTTTCATGGCATCACTCCTGCAAAACGGCCTTACCGATGATGAGCTGCTGCACTTCGGTGGCGCCTTCGTAAATGCGCAGCGAGCGGATGTCGCGGTACAGCGATTCGACCTTGCTGCCCACTTCCACGCCGCGCCCGCCGTGCAGCTGCAGCGCCATGTCGATGACGCGCTGGGCGTTTTCAGTGGCGGTCATCTTGGCCATGGCCGCTTCAGCCGTGACGCGCGTGCCGCCGCGCTTCTCGCCTTCATCGCGCAGCCAGGCCGCGCGGTAGGTGAGCAGCGCGGCGCTGTCCACCAGCGCAGCCATCTCGCCGATCTTGGCTTGCGTGAGCTGGAAGTCGGCGAGCGTCTGGCCGAACATGCGGCGCTGGCGTGCGTGGTGCACGGCCTCGGCCAGCGCGCGGCGGGCCATGCCGAGGGCGGCAGCGGCCACCGACGCACGAAAAATGTCCAGCGTGCGCATGGCCAGCTTGAAGCCGCCGTTCTCCTCGCCCAGCAGCGCCGTGGCAGGCACGGCGCATTGGTCGAACTGCAGCGTGGCCAGCGGGTGTGGCGCCATCACGTGGATGTGGCGCGAGGTGTCGAGCCCCGGCGTGTTCGCATCCACGATGAACGCGCTGATGCCGCGCGTGCCCCCAGCCGGGTCGGTCTTTGCGAACACGCAGTAGAAGTCGGCAATGCCGCCATTGCTGATCCAGGTCTTGGTTCCGGTCAAGAAATATGAGCCTTTTAGGCCGTTACCGCCTGATGGGTAAGCGCTTTCAGCTATTGCTTTCATAGCGCCAACATCCGAGCCCGCCTCAGGTTCGGAGAGCGCAAACGCAGCGATCAGCTCGCCGCGCGCCACCCCCTGCAGATAGTGCGCCTGCTGCGCGGGGCTGCCGGCCAGCGTGATCGCGCCGCTGCCCAGCCCCTGCATGGCAAACGCAAAGTCGGCCAGCGGCGAGTGGTAAGCCAGCGTCTCACGCAGCAGCACCAGCGCGCGCGAGTCGAGTGCCGGCAGCGCGCCGCCGTGCGAGGCGGGCACGCAGTAGCGCAGCCAGCCGCCCGCGCCCAGGCGCTGCACCCAGTCGCGGCAAGCAGCACGGTCGTCGGTTTCATCCACTTCTTGCGCGGCCGCCCAGGGCACCAGGCCTGCGGCCAGCGCGCGGTGGGCATCGTCGAAAAACGGCAGGGCCAGGTGCGCCGTCGAAGGTGGGCAAGGGGCGGGTGGCGTGGCTACGTGCATGTTGTTAGTCCCCTTGGAAAACGGGCTTCTGCTTGGCGGCGAACGCTTCGTAGGCGCGGCGGAAGTCTTCGGTTTGCATGCAGATGGCCTGGGCCTGCGCTTCGGCTTCGATGGCCTGCTCGATGGTCATGCTCCACTCCTGGCTCAGCATGGTCTTGGTCATGCCGTGGGCGAAGGTGGGACCATCGGCCAGCGCGCGCGCGGTGGCCTGCACGTTGGCCAGCAGGTCAGCGCTCTCATACAAATCGTTGAAGAAGCCCCAGGCGAGACCCTCGTGCGCTGTCATCGCTCGGCCGGTGAACAGCAGCTCGCTGGCGCGGCCCTGGCCGATCATGCGCGGCAGCAGGGCGCAGGCACCCATGTCGGCGCCTGCCAGACCCACGCGAGTGAAGAGAAAGGCCGTTTTGGTCGCCTCGGTGCCGTAGCGCATGTCGCAGGCCAGCGCCATCATCGCGCCCGCTCCGGCGCAGATGCCGTCGATGGCGCCCAGCACGGGCTGCGGGCAGGCGCGCATGGCTTTCACCAGGTCGCCCGTCATGCGCGTGAACTCCAGCAGTTCGGGCATGGTCATGGTGGTCAGCGGGCCGATGATCTCGTGCACATCGCCGCCCGAGCAGAAGTTGCCGCCCGCACCCGTGACCACGATGGCTTTCACATCGGTGGCGAAGCGCAGCGCGTAAAAGAAGTCGCGCAGCTCGGCATAGCTCTGGAAGGTGAGCGGGTTCTTGCGGTCGGGCCGGTTGAGCGTGACGGTACCCACGCCAGCATCAAAGCTCCAGGCAAAGTGTTCAGCGACGTAGCTGGCCTGGGGGTTGAACTGCTCGCGCATGGGGTTGCTCGCCCCGATGAAGTGTTTCATTCGGCTGTCTCCAAAGAATTGTTTTGTGTGTGCTCTTTCACCTTGCCCAGCAGGCGGTACAAGGTGGCGATGTCGCGCTCGCCCAGCGAGGCGAAGGCTTCGACGATCCATTGCTCGTGCTGGCGCGCCATGGTGTTGAACTGCTCGCGGCCTTGCGGCGTGAGGCGCACGAGGTACGCGCGGCGGTCACCTTCCACGTCCATGCGCTCGACCAGCCCCTCGGCCACGAGCTGGTCGGTGATGCCGGTGATGTTGCCGCTCGTCACCATCATGCGGCGCGAGAGCTCCTTCATCTTCATGCCGTCCGGTGCGCGCTCCAGCTGTGCCATCAGGTCGAAGCGTGGCAGCGTGGTGTCGAACTGCGCGCGCAGGTGGCTGCGCACCTGCTTTTCGATGAGCTGGGTGCAGGTGAGCAGGCGCAGCCACAGGCGCAGGGCCTCGGGATGTTCGCTGGGGGCGGCGCCGTGCAGGCGGGCTTCGAGGTCCATGGTGGCTTACTCGATGGCTGCGGGTTTGCTGGATTCCTGCGCCGGTGCGGTCAGCGCGGCCATCTGCTTTTGCTTGGCAATCTCGCGCAGCATCTGGTCGCGGCCGCTGTGGTATTGCACAGGCCAGTCGGTGTGCGTTGCGGCCTGGGGGCTCAACTGCGCGGCGGCATGCAATGTCCAGGCCGGGTCGGCCAGGTGGGGGCGCGCAATGGCACACAGGTCGGCGCGGCCGGCCGCGATGATGCTGTTGGCGTGGTCCGCCTCGGTGATCGCGCCCACGGCCATGGTGGCAATGCCCACCTCGTTGCGGATGCGGTCGGCAAACGGCGTCTGGTACATGCGGCCATACACCGGGCGCGAGTTGCGCGTGGTCTGGCCGGAGGACACGTCGATCAGGTCTGCGCCTGCGGCCTTGAAGAGGCGCGCGATGGCAATGGCGTCGTCGGCAGTATTTCCGTCAGGGAGCCAGTCGTGGGCCGAGATACGCACGGAGAGCGGCTTGTCGGCCGGCCACACGGCGCGCAGCGCGGTCAGCACCTCCAGCGGGTAGCGGCAGCGGTTCTCCAGGCTGCCGCCGTATGCATCGGTACGCTGGTTGGTGGCGGGGCTCAAAAAGCTGGCCAGCAGGTAGCCGTGTGCGCAGTGCAGCTCCAGCCAGTCAAAGCCGCCGGCCACGGCGCGGCGGGCGCTGTCCACAAACGCGGCGGTCACGCGGTCCATGTCGGCGCGGGTCATGGCGGCAGGCGTCTGGTTCTGCGCGCCGTAGGCGAGGGGGCTCGCGGCCAGCAGGGGCCAGTTGCCCGCGTCCAGCGGCTCATCCGTGCCTTCCCAGCCGACGCGGGTCGAGCCCTTGGGGCCGCTGTGGCCCAGCTGCAGGCCGATCTTGGCTGTGCTGCTGCCGTGCACAAAGTTCACGATGCGCGCAAAGGCGGCTTGCTGTGCGTCGTTCCACAGGCCGGGGCAGGCGGGGGTGATGCGGCCCTCGGGCGTGGGGCTGGTCATCTCCACCATCACCAGCGCGGCGCCGCCCAGGGCCCTAGCGCCCAGGTGCACCAAGTGGAAGTCCTGCGGCACGCCCTCGACCGCGCTGTAGGTGGCCATGGGCGAGACGACGATGCGGTTCTTGAGTGTGAGGCCTTTGAGCGTGAAGGGCGTGAGCATGGGCGGAATCGCGGCCTTGCCACCCGCGAGCCAGGCCTCATAGCCCTCCAGCCATGCGGCATCGCGCAGCCGCAGGTTCTCGTGGCTGATGCGCTGGCTGCGCGTGAGCAGCGAGTACGTGAACTGCTCCACGGGCATGCCGGCGTAGCGCGCCACGTTCTCAAACCACTCGGTGCTGTTGCGCGCGGCGTTCTGGATCTTGAGCACCTCCACGCTGCGGCGCGCCTCGTAGTGCTGCAGCACCTCGTCAATCGGCAAGCCCGTGGCGAATTCGTTGGCCAGGTCAATGGCGTCTTCGAGCGCGAGCTTGGTGCCGCTGCCAATCGAGAAATGTGCGGTGTGCGCCGCGTCACCCATCAGCACGATGGGCACCTGCTTCCCGCCGATGGTCTCGCGGTGCACCCAGGTGTTGCAGATCACGCGCGGAAAGCGGATCCAGTTGGCCGAGCCGCGCAGGTGCGTGGCGTTGCTGATGAGCGCGTTGCCGTCCAGGTATTTGGCAAACAGCTTTTCGCAGAATGCAATGGCCTCGGGCTGCTCCATCTGGTCGAGACCGTGCGCCTTCCACACCGCTTCGGGTGTCTCGATGATGAAGGTGGAGGTGTCGGCATCGAACTGGTAGGCATGCGCCTGGAACCAGCCATGCTCCGTTTGCTCGAAAGCAAACGTAAAAGCGTCGAGTTTTTTGTGAGTGCCCAGCCAGACGAAACGGCATTCGCGCAGGTCGATGTCGGGCTGGTAGGTGGTGGCGTAGCGCGTGCGGATGCGGCTGTTGAGGCCGTCGCTGGCGATCACCAGGTCGGCGTTGTACTCGGCGGCCAGCGCCTGGTCGTCGGCCACATCGGTCTCGAACCCCAACTCCACGCCCACCGCCAGGCACCGGTCCTGCAGGATGTTGAGCAGCCGCTTGCGGCCGATGCCACAGAAGCCGTGGCCCGTGGAGCGCACGCTGCGGCCCTTGAAAAACACCTCGATGTCGTCCCAGTGGTTGAACGCATCGCCGATGAGCGCGGCCGTGGGCGCGTCGGCCGCCTGCAGGTTGGCCAGCGTCTGGTCCGACAGCACCACCCCCCATCCGAAGGTGTCGAACGGCCGGTTGCGTTCGACCACCGTGACGCGGTGCGTGGGGTTTTGCTGCTTCATGAGCAGGGCGAAGTAGAGACCGGCGGGCCCACCGCCAATGCAAAGGATGTTCATGCCAAAATAGTTTAGGCTTAAACAAAATGCTGTCAATGGGGCCTTCCCGGCGAAACCCCTGATGCCATCGCGGGGTGTTGACGCAGTGCAGCAAATTTCTCAAGATGCGCCGCATGAAGCACTTGCTGCACACCTTGGAGGGGCGGCTCGCGGCCTTGCCGGTGCCGATGGCCGTCCAGTTGCCTGCGGGCCAGCAACTGGGCGCGCCCGAGCCTGCTGTAACGCTGCGCTTTCGTGACCGCATGGCGCTGGTGGCGCTGGCCACGGGCGAGATCGGCAATGTGGGGGCTGCCATCGTCGAGGGGCGCGTGGCGCTGGAAGGCGGCATGCGCGACCTGATGGCCGCCGCTGCGGGCCTGTTGACCCGCGACCCGGCCCGCGACCAGCACCACGGCTGGTGGCAGCGGGTGCTGGCACGCGCGCGGTCGATGGCGGTGCACACGCTGGCGCATGACGCGCGCCATGTGCAGTTCCATTACGACCTGTCGGACGACTTCTACGCGCTGTGGCTGGACCCGCGCCGCGTGTATTCGTGTGCGTACTACCGGTCCCCAGACCTGACGCTGGCCCAGGCGCAGGAGGCCAAGCTCGACCACATTTGCCGCAAGCTGCAGCTGCAACCGGGGGACCGGTTTCTGGACATTGGCGCGGGCTGGGGTGGCCTGCTGCTGTGGGCGGCCGAGCACTACGGCGTGGATGCCACAGGCATCACGCTGTCGCGCAACCAGCACGCCCATGTACAGCGGCGCATTGAAGAGCGTGGGCTGCAGGGGCGCGTGCGCATGCAACTGGTGGATTACCGCGAGCTGCAGGTGGCGCAGCCCTTCGACAAGATCGCCTCGGTGGGCATGTTCGAGCATGTGGGCCGCGCGCAGATGCAGCGCTACTTTGAGACGGTGGCGCGCCTGCTGCGGCCCGGAGGGCTGGTGCTGAACCACGGCATCACAGCGGGGGGCGCAGACAACGCGCAACTGGGTGCGGGCATGGGTGACTTTATCGAGCAGTACATCTTCCCCGGCGGCGAGCTGTTGCATGTGAGCACGGTGCTGCACGACATGGCCCGCGCAGGCCTGGAGATGGTGGACACCGAGAACCTGCGCCCACACTATGCGCGTACGCTGTGGGCGTGGTCCGACGGGCTCGAAGCCCAATTGCCTGCGGCCCGCGAGGTGCTGGCCGCACAGGGTGGGGCGCAGCCGGGTGATAAGGTCTTGCGTGCGTACCGCCTGTATCTTGCGGGCAGTGCCCTGGGGTTTGAGCGTGGCTGGATGGCACTGCACCAGATGCTGGCCATCAAGCCTGACGGAGATGTGGCCACCGGGACCATGCCCGGCGCACAATCAGGCTATCCGTTCATTCGCGATTACATCTACCGCAGCTGAGTCTGCTTCTTCCACGAAAACGCTTCACCATGCTATACAAATTCAAATCCCGCGCCGCAGCCGATCTGATCATGCTGGAGCCGCAGGGCCGCCAGGTGGTGACCATCATGGGCAAGACACCCGGTGCCAGCGGCATCGTGACGGCCGCCCAGATCCCTGCCGCCATCGCTGCGCTGGAGTCCGCCGTGGCGTCCGAAGAGGCTCAGCAGGCGTCCGCAGACGCGGGTGGAGAGGACGAGGCCAGTGCGGAAGACCGCGCTGAGGCCGTGCGCCTGCGGCAGCGGGTGGCACCGCTGATCGACATGCTCAAGCGCAGTGCTGCGGCGGATGTGGACGTGGTCTGGGGGGTATAGCGCCTCGTCTTTTGAGCCCAGTGGGCTGCGGGCAGCTTCGTTCGCGGCGCATCTTCACGGCAGCCCCCTGCAGGTTTCTTCTTTCTCGTGCAATCCTCCAATGACCCGCGACCTTTCTCCGCTGGCCGTCGTCCAGGCTCAGCTGGACGCCTACAACGCCAAGAACATCGACGCCCTGTTGGCGACCTACGCCGAAGACGCGCAGCAGTTTGTCCTCCACGGAGAACGGCTTGCGCAAGGGCATGCCGAAATGCGTCCACGCTTTCTGGCGCGCTTTGCCGAGCCCGACCTGCATGCACGGCTGCTGTCGCGCACGGTGGTGGCGAATGTGGTGGTGGACTGCGAATTGATCACGCGCAATTTCCCCGAGGGTCTGGGGACGCTGGAGATGCTGTGCGTGTATGAAGTCTCGAACGGGCGCATCCAGCGCGCCTCGTTTGCCACGGGTGAAAAGCGCCTGCAGCCCGCGCAGGCAGCCATCACGGGCTGACCCGCAGGTCCGCCATCACGGCAAGAGGTCAGTCCACCTTCGCCCCCGACGCCTTCACCACCTGAGCCCACTTCTTGTGTTCGTTGTCGATGTGTTTGGCAAACTCGGCGGGTGTGTTGCCACCCGGAATAGCGCCTTGCGCCACCAGCCGTTCTTTCATCGCCGGGGTGGCCAGTGACTTGGCCACTTCCTGCTGGATGCGGTTCACGATGTCCTGGGGCGTGCCCGCCGGGGCGAGCAGGCCGAACCAGGAGCTGGCCTCGTAGCCCTTGAGGGTCGGGCCTCCGGCCTGCTCCACTGTGGGAACGTCGGGCAGGGCGCTGGAGCGCTCTGAACTGGTTACGGCCAAGGCCGTGAGCTTGCCCGCTTTGATCTGCGCCATCGACGAAGGCAGGTTGTCAAACATCACGTCGGCGTTGCCCGCCACCATGTCCATGAGCGCGGGGCCGGAACCCCGATAAGGCAAGTGCAGCATGAAGGTGCCCGTCATGCTCTTGAACAGCTCGCCTGCCAGATGGATCGATGTGCCGTTGCCGCTGGAGGCCATGTTCATCTTGCCGGGGCTGGCCTTGGCGACGCGGATGAAATCCTGCACGTTGGCGATGCCCTGGGCCTTGGCCTTGTCGGCATTCATCACCATCACATTGGGCACCGCAGCCACCAGCGTGACGGGGACAAAGTCCTTGATGGGGTCGTAGGGCAGCTTGGCGTACAGCGCGCGGTTGATGCCGTGCGTGCCCACGGTGCCCATCAGCAGCGTGTAGCCGTCCCCCGGCGACTTGGCGACGATGTCGGCGCCCACATTCCCGCCAGCACCGGCGCGGTTGTCCACAATGAACTGCTGGCCAAACGCGCGCGAGAGTTCGGGCGCCATGGCGCGCGCCAGGATGTCGGTGGTGCCACCGGGGGCAAAGGGCACCACGATGCGCACGGGCTTGGCGGGCCAGGTGCTGGCTTGTTGTTGGCCGTGCGCAAGGGGCAGCAGGGCAGCGCAACCCAGGGCGGCGCAGGCCAGTGCCGCAACGGTGCGGCGGCGTGGATGGGGGCGTGTTGTCATGGCGGGGGCGTCCTTTCGCAGGTGTTTCGTATGCATGCAAAGCTTTTTACGCGGCGCGGCGCGATCCGTGCAGATGGATTACCCCAAGGTGGTGGCGCCGAGCTCGATGGCAGGCACAAAAAAGCCGCCTCGGCCAAGGCCGAGGCGGCTATTCCATCAATGACTGGAAGGGAAAATTTGATCAGTCTGCGTAGGTGCCTGCAGCCTTGATCACAGCGCCCCATTTGTCGATTTCGGCCTGTACAAACTTCTTGTGTTCAGCGGGTTCCATGCGCTTGTCGGTGACGACCACCGCGCCCAGGCCTTCTTGTTTCTTGATGAACTCGGGGTCCTTCAGTGCAAGCTTGAGGGCTTCGTTGATCTTGGTCACGACGGGAGCTGGCGTGCCCTTGGGCGCGTACAGGCCGTGCCAGATGCTGACGTTGAAGTCCTTCAGGCCCGACTCCGCCAGGGTGGGCAGGTCCTTCAGAGCCGGGGTGGTCAGGCGCTTGGGCGTGGTCACGGCGTAGGCCTTGACCTTCTTGCCTTCGATCTGTGGCGTGGTGTTGGTGGTCTGGTCGCACAGCAGGTCGATCTGGCCGCCAATCAGGTCGGTGATGGCGGGGGCCGTGCCCTTGTACGGCACGGGTGTCATGTCCACCTGCATGGCGCTCTGGAACATCAGGCCACACAGGTGCGACGCTGCGCCCAGGCCGGCATTGCCCAGGTTGATCTTGCCCTTGTTCTGCTGGATCCAGGCGGTGAGTTCCTTGAAGTTGTTCGCAGGCATGGTGGGCCGAGCGATCAGCGTCATGGGCACATCGTTGACCATGCCCAGGTATTCAAAGTCGTTGGGCACGCTGAACGACAGCTTGCGGTACAGCGCGGGCATGGTGGACATGCCAATGTGGTTGAGCAGCAGCGTGTAGCCGTCCGGCGCGGCGCGGGCTACGCGGGCTGCACCGATGGAGCTGCCGGCGCCGGCCGTGTTGTCCACCACCACAGTAGCACCCAGGGGCTTGCGCAGTGCTTCGGCCAGGTCGCGCGCCACGCGGTCGGTGGGGCCGCCCGCAGCAAAGGGAACCACGATGGTGACGGTCTTGTCCTTGGCGGGATAGTCTTGGGCGCTGGCGCCAAAAGCGGTGGCTGCGGCCGCAGCGATCAATGCAAGTTTCAGCGTTGTTTTCATGGGTCTCTCCTGTGAATGACGGGCCATGATAGCGAGGGGGGTTTGCGGGAACATTGCGGATATTACGTAGCACACAGGGGGCATGGTCTTTAACAAAAAGACGTCTGTAGCGCTTGTCTATAAAGCGCTGAATGCTACAAAATAAGGAGCAATGCTAGGGTAAACACTGCGGCATGCCACCGCGCAAAGCGGGCACTTTTTGCGCTGACGCAAACCTTTGGGCGGAGCGGGAAGGGCCCACGTTTGCGCATTGACAGCACGCCCATGCCCCTCATCACCGAGACAGGCACGATCCGATGCCAGCGCCACCGTGGAACGCTTTGCCAGGCCACGGGCGGCGTTTCCGTTGGGGATAGAGGAGCTGCAGCCCCTGGCAGCTGCGGCTAGGCGCCGCAGGGCGCCATGGCGGAGGCTACTTATAGCTCCGCGCGTCCTCGATCACCTTGCCATCGTTGGGCAGCGTGCCAGGGGCCACCATCTGCACGTCGCCCCGCAGCTTGGTCACTTCGCGGATAGCGTCCGAGAGCTGGTGTGCCAGGCCCTCGGCGGTCTCCACGGTTTCCACCTGCAGCACCATCTGGTCGTTGGCCATCTCGCCGCTGACCACCAGGCGTGCGCGCAGCACCTGCGGAAAACGCTGTGCAATCGTGGCCACCTGGCCGGGGTGCACGAACATGCCGCGGACCTTGGTGGTCTGGTCGGCCCGGCCCATCCAGCCCTTGATGCGGGTGTTGGTGCGGCCCGTGGGGCACTGCCCTGGCAGCACGGCCGACAGATCGCCCGTGCCAAAGCGGATCAGCGGGTAGTCGGGGTTGAGCGTGGTCACCACCAGCTCGCCCACCTCGCCCTCGGGCACCGGGTCGCCGGTGCCGGGGCGCACGATCTCGACGATCACGCCTTCATCGAGCACCAAGCCTTCGCGGGCCGAGGTTTCGTAGGCAATCAGCCCCAGGTCGGCCGTGGCGTAGCACTGGTAGCCCGCGATGCCGCGCTCGGCAAACCACTCGCGCAGTGAGGGCGGAAAGGCCTCGCCCGACACCAGCGCCTTGGTCACCGTGGGCAGCGTTACACCCATCTCGGCGGCTTTTTCGACAATGATCTTGAGAAAGCTGGGCGTGCCGATGTAGCCCGCAGGTTGCAGTTCGGCCATGGCCTGCACCTGCTGCTCGGTCTGCCCCGTGCCGCCTGCAAACACCGTGCAGCCCAGAGCGTGTGCGCCGGTTTCCATCATCGAGCCCGCGGGCACGAAGTGGTAGCTGAAGCTGTTGTGGATCAGCTCACCGGGCCGAAAGCCTGCGGAGTGGATGGCGCGCGCCATGCGCCAGTAGTCGCGCCGCGTGCCTTCGGGTTCGTAGATGGTGCCGGGGCTGGCAAACACACGCGGCATGGCCGCGCCAAAACCCAGCGCGCTGAAGCCGCCAAACACGTTGGTCGCGCGGCCTGCCTGCTGGCGCTCCAGCAACTCGTACTTGCGGGTGACGGGCAGCGTTGCCAGGGCCGCGCGGCCGGTGATGGTGGTTGCATCCACGCCAGCCAGGATGCCGGCAAATGCGGGCGATGCCTTCTGGGCATGGGCGATCTGCTGCGGCAGCGCAGCCATCAACGCTGCTTCGCGCTCTGCGGGGCTGCGCGTTTCCAGGGCGTCATAAAACGTGCTCATGCCTGGGTTTCCTTGTGAGGTGGTTTGAGGTGAAATTGGCCTCTAGCGCTTATCCATAAAGCGCAAGCAGCTATGAAATTGAGAGTGAATTTGTCCGAGGTCCGAAAATGAGCACTGCCCTGGCTGCCCGCGCTGCCCCACCAGCGCACCCGTGGAACTGGCTCTGCCAGGCCACTGGGTGCGTCCCCCTGAGGGGGATGGCGCGTCAGCGCCTCAGGGGGCTCCCTAAGCAAGCCAGCGCTTGCGCCGCTTGTAGCTTTTGACATCCTTGAAACTCTTGCGCTCGCCGCCGCCCACGCCCAGGTAGAACTCCTTGACGTCCTCGTTGTTGGCCAGGTCGCTCGCTGCGCCGTCCATCACCACGCGGCCGCTTTCCATGATGTAGCCGTAGTCGGAATACTTGAGCGCCATGTTGGTGTTCTGCTCGGCCAGCAGGAAGGTGACCTTTTCTTTGGTGTTCAGGTCCTTCACGATGTTGAACACCTCCTCCACGATCTGCGGCGCCAGGCCCATCGAGGGCTCGTCCAGCAACACCATGCTGGGGTTGGCCATCAGCGCGCGGCCGATGGCGCACATCTGCTGCTCGCCACCCGAGGTGTAGGCGGCCTGCGAGGTGCGGCGCGTCTTGAGGCGCGGAAAATAGTTGTAGACCTTCTCCAGGTTGGCTGCGATCTCGGCCTTGCTGGTGCGGGTGTAGCTGCCCGTCATCAGGTTCTCTTCAATGGTCAGGTGGGCAAAACAGTGGCGCCCCTCCATCACCTGCACCACGCCACGCTGCACCAGGTCCGCGGGCGAGAGGTTTTCGATGCGCTCGCCGCGCAGCTCGATGGAACCCTTGGTGACCTCGCCCCGCTCGCCCTGCAGCAGGTTGGAGATGGCGCGCAGCGTGGTCGTCTTGCCCGCCCCGTTCCCCCCCAGGATGGCCACGATGGAGCCCTGCGGCACCTGCAGTGACACGCCCTTGAGCACCAGGATCACGTGGTTGTAGATGACCTCGATGCCGTTGACGTTGAGAACGATATTGCTGTTGGAGTCCATGGTGTTGCCTTCCTGTACCAATCCAAAGAGCTGTTGCACAACCCTTTGGATTGGCGGCTGCCAAAGAGGCAACCGCTTTTCACTGGCCCTTGAAACGGTCGCTGCCCAGGCCAGGGCCACCGCGCAAGTGCCGCCCCGCCGCGCTGGTGGCGTCCCCCTTCCCGCAGCGCGAAGCGCTAAGAGAGAAGGGGGAAGCGGCAAAGCCGCTCAGGGGGATGTGCTTAGCTCTGGCAGTCCGCAGCGTCGCGGCGCGTCATCTTCTTGTCGGCCAGGTACTTGTCCGCACCGGCCTTGACCATGGGCTTCAAGATCTGCTCATCGGCCTGGTA
Organism: Acidovorax sp. FG60; assembly: GCF_057808995.1. Taxonomy (NCBI): domain Bacteria; kingdom Pseudomonadati; phylum Pseudomonadota; class Betaproteobacteria; order Burkholderiales; family Comamonadaceae; genus Acidovorax; species Acidovorax sp. FG60. Next base: position 272,691 of record NZ_JBMDJC010000006.1, on the reverse strand, counting down.
CCAGTCGGACGAGAAGTTCCACTTGCTGCCATCCCAGGTGTGGACGCGCGCCCAGGTGGATCCCATGTGGTCAGCGCAGCTGGTGGACAGCGGACGCATCACGCCGCCAAAGCCCAGCGCATCGAGCTTCTTCTGGTCCAGGGCCAGGTTTTCCATGCCCCAGCGCACTTGTTCGCCGGTCATGACCTTGCCCTTGCCAAAACGCTCCTGTGCGCGGCGCACCGATTCGACGGCCAGCATCTGGATGATCACGCCGCGCGTGTACAGCACCGAGCCCACTTCGTCCTTGGGACCCGTGCCCTGGCCCTTGTCGTGCACGTTCTTCAGGATGTCCTGGATCACCTTGGGCTGCTGGCCCGAGGTGTTCAGTGCCAGCGCGTTGTAGCCCTTGGCGCCTTCGCCCACGTCACGCACATCGGGCTCGGCACCCGCCCACCACACGCCATACATCTTGTCGCGGGGGTAGCCCGTGGCCTGGGCTTCCTTGAGGGCGGTGGAGTTCATCACGCCCCAGCCCCACAGCAGCACGTAGTCAGGGCGGCTCTGGCGCACTTGCAGCCAGGTGGCTTTTTGTTCCACGCCGGGCGCGGTCACGGGCAGCATCTGCAGCTCAAAGCCATGCATCTTGGCGCGCTCTTGCAGCAGCGGGATGGGTTCCTTGCCAAACGGGCTGTCGTGGTACACCAGCGCAATCTTCTTGCCCTTGAGCTTGTCCAGGCCGCCATTGGCCTTGCCGATGTGCTGGATCAGGATGTCGGCGCCGGTCCAGTAGCTGCCCATGAACGGAAAATTCCACTTGAACGCCTGGCCGTCCTGCGCCACCGACAGGCCGTAGCCCAGCGTCATCAGCGGAATCTTGTCCACAGGGGCTTTTTCGGTCAGTGCAAACGTGATGCCGGTGGCCTGGGGGTCGAACAGCGACACGCCGGGGCGGCTCTTGAGGCGCTCGTAGCATTCGACGCCACGGTCGGTGGCGTAGCCCGTTTCACATTCTTCAAAAGTCAGCTTCACACCATTGATGCCGCCGTCGCGGGCGTTGATCATCTTGATGTAGTCCTGCTTGCCGTTGGCCCATGGCACACCGTTGGGTGCGTAGGGTCCTGTGCGGTAGGACAGCAGCGGGAAGAACTGCTCCTTGGCTTGTGCGAGGGCGCTCGTCGCAACGGACGAGGCACCGGCAGCAACCACCGCAGCGGCGATCACGAGTTTCGAAAGCTTCATGGATGTCTCCTTTGGATGAATGTGTTGAAGCACGGGGAAAACTGGCAGGGGATCAGTGGGGGAAGGGCCAGAGGCGGAGTTTTTGTTTGGCGGTGGACCACAGCTTGGCCAGGCCATGGGGCTCCACGATGAGGAACCACACGATCAGAGCTCCGAAGATCATCAGCTCGGCATGCGAGACACCGGCGGTGGACACCTCGATGCCAAAGATCCCCATGAAGGCCGGCAGGAACTGGTTGAGCACGATGGGCAGCACCACGATGAAGGCCGCACCAAAGAAGCCACCCATGATCGAGCCGAGCCCGCCGATGATCACCATGAACAGCAGGCGGAACGAAATTTCCACCGAGAAGGCCGCAGGCTCCCAAGCGCCCAGGTGCACAAAGGCCCACAGCGCACCGGCCATGCCCACGATGAACGAGCTGACCGCAAACGCGCTGAGCTTGGCGTACATGGGGCGGATGCCGATCACGGCCGCAGCCACGTCCATGTCACGGATGGCCATCCACTCACGCCCGATGGCGCCGCGCACCAGGTTCTTGGCCAGCAGGGCCACCACCACCAGGATGGCCAGGCAGAAGATGTACTTGCTGGTGGCGCTTTCGATCGGCATGCCCAGCACCTGCAGGTTGGTGACCGACACCGAGCCCGAGTCGGAGTTGTTGGTGAACCACTTGATGCGCAGGAACATCCAGTCGCTGAAGAACTGCGCGGCCAGCGTCGCCACGGCCAGGTACAGCCCCTTGACGCGCAGGCTGGGCAGCCCGAACAGGATGCCGAAGAACGTGGCGCACAGCCCGCCCAGGATCAGGGCCGGGATCAGCGGCATGCCGGGGAAACGCACGAAGAAGTTGTAGGCCCCGTAGGCGCCCACGGCCATGAAGGCGCCCGAGCCCAGCGAGATCTGGCCGCAGTAGCCCACCAGGATGTTCACCCCCAGGGCCGCCAGTGCCATGATGACGAAGGGGATCAGGATGGCACGGAAGATGTAGTCGCTGGCCAGCATGGGCACAGCGATGAAGGCGATGGCCAGGATGATGCCGATGGCAATGCGGTCCTGCGCGATCGGAAAGATCTGCTGGTCAGCGCGGTAGCTCGTCTTGAACTGGCCGTTTTCGCGGTAGAGCATGGAAGTCTCCTGTTCTTGTTGTTATGGGTTACACGCGGTCGATGATCTTTTCTCCGAACAAACCTTGCGGTCTGAACAGGAGGAACACCAGCGCCAGCACATACGCAAACCAGATCTCGATGCCCCCGCCCACGAACGGGCCCAGGTACACCTCGGAGAGCTTCTCGCCCACGCCGATGATCAGGCCGCCGATGATGGCGCCGGGTACCGAAGTCAGGCCGCCCAGGATCACCACCGGCAGCGCACGCAGGGCCACCGTGGTGAGCGAGAACTGCACCCCGAGCTTGCTGCCCCAGATCATCCCGGCCACCAGGGCCACCACACCTGCCACGCACCACACGATCACCCAGATGCGGTTCAAAGGGATGCCGATGGATTGGGCCGCCTGGTGGTCGTCGGCCACGGCGCGCAGTGCGCGGCCGGTCGAGGTTTTCTGAAAGAACACCGACAGCAGGGCCACCAGCGCAGCGGCAATGGCGGCAGCAATCACGTCTTCCTTGTTGATCAGGATGCCGCCCTGGAACACCGTGTCAAAAGCAAAAATGGGCTCCTTGGGCATGCCCACGTCGATTTTGTAGATGTCGCTACCAAACAGCGTCTGGCCCAGGCCTTCAAGAAAGTACGTGATGCCCAATGTGGCCATCAGCAGCGTGGCACCTTCCTGGTTGACCAGGTGGCGCAGCACCAGCTTTTCAATCAGCCAGGCCACCACGAACATGATGGCGCCCGCAATCACGAAGGCGGCCAGGTTGGCCACGATGGGGTTGTCGATGCCGGTCCACTTGGGGATCCATTCGGCAAAGCGGGCCATGGCCAGCGCTGCAAACAGCACCATCGCGCCCTGCGCGAAGTTGAACACGCCTGAAGCCTTGTAGATCAGCACAAAGCCCAGCGCCACCAGCGAATACAGCATGCCGGCCATGAGGCCGCCGATGAGGGTTTCCAAAAAGAATGCCATGAGTTGTTCTCCCGATCAGTGGCTTGTGCCCAGATAGGCACTGATCACGTCTTCGTTGTTGCGCACTTCGTCGGGGCTGCCGTCGCCGATCTTCTTGCCGTAGTCGAGCACCACCACGCGGTCGCTGATGTCCATCACCACGCCCATGTCGTGCTCGATGAGCACGATGGTCGTGCCGAACTCGTCGTTCACATCGAGGATGAAGCGGCACATGTCCTGCTTTTCTTCCACGTTCATGCCGGCCATGGGCTCGTCGAGCAGCAGCACCTGCGGCTCCATGGCCAGGGCGCGGCCCAGGTCCACACGCTTTTGCAGGCCGTAGGGCAGCTGGCCCACGGGCGTCTTGCGAAACGCCTGGATTTCCAGGAAGTCGATGATGTGCTCGACGTACTCGCGGTGGCGGATCTCTTCGCGCTCGGCCGGGCCGATGCGCAGCGCCTGCATCAGCAGGTTGCTTTTGATCTTGAGGTTGCGGCCGGTCATGATGTTGTCGATCACGCTCATGCCCTTGAACAGCGCCAGGTTCTGGAACGTGCGCGCCACGCCCATCTCGGCCACCTGGCGCGAGTTCATGTGCGAGAACGTCTTGCCCCGGAAGGTGATCGAGCCGTCCTGCGGCGTGTAGACGCCGTTGATGCAGTTGAGCATGGAGCTTTTGCCCGCGCCGTTGGGGCCGATGATGGCGCGGATCTCGTGCTCTTTCACGTTGAACGAGATGTCGGTCAGCGCCTTCACGCCGCCAAACCGCAGGCTGATGTTCTTGACGTCCAGGATGACGTCGCCGATCTTCTTTTTGGTCATGGTGGGGTGTTGCTGCTCAGGCGGGTAGAGAGCGGGTTTCATGCTGCAGCCTTGACGGGCGCGAAGGTCTTGGTGTCCGACAGCTTCAGGGTGGCGCTCACGCTGCCTGTGCGGCCGTCCTCGAACTTGACCTGGGTCTCGATGTACTGCTCGGTGCGGCCTGCGTACAGCGCATCCACCAGCACCGCGTACTTTTCGGCAATGAATCCCCGGCGGACCTTGTTGGTGCGCGTGAGTTCGCCGTCGTCAGCGTCCAGCTCCTTGTGCAGCACCAGGAAGCGGCTGACCTGGCTGCCCGCCAGCATGGTGTCGGTGGCGAGGTCGGCGTTGACTTTCTCGATGCACTCGCGGATCAGCTCGTACACCTCGGGCTTTTGCGCCAGGTCGGTGTAGCCCGCGTAGGGCAGGTTGCGGCGTTCGGCCCAGTTGCCCACGGCGTCGAAATCGATGTTGACCATCACACACACCTTCTCGCGGCCGTCGCCCAGCGCGACCACTTCCTTGATGTGCGGGAAGAACTTGAGCTTGTTCTCCACATACTTGGGCGCAAACATGGCGCCATCGTTGGCGCCGCCCTTGATGCGGCCCACGTCCTTCACGCGGTCAATGATCTTGAGGTGGCCGTGCGCGTCGAGGAATCCTGCGTCGCTGGTGTGGTACCAGCCATCGGCGGTGAGCACCTCGGCCGTGGCCTTGGGGTTCTTGTAGTACTCCTTGAGCAGGCCGGCGGACTTGACGAGGATCTCGCCGTTGTCGGCCACCTTGATCTCCACACCGCGAATCGGCACGCCCACCGTGTCGGCGCGCGCCTGGTTGTCGGGCTGCAGGCAGACGAACACGGCGGTCTCGGTGGAGCCATACAGCTGCTTGAGGTTGATGCCGATGGAGCGGTAGAACGTGAACAGATCCGGGCCAATGGCCTCGCCTGCCGTGTACGCCACGCGCACGCGGCTAAAGCCCAGGTTGTTGCGCAGCGGGCCGTACACCAGCAGGTTGCCCAGCGCGTACTTGATGCGGTCCAGGGTGCCCACGGGTTCGCCGTCCATGAGGGCGGGGCCCACCCGCTTGGCCACGCTCATGCAGGCGTGGAACATGGCGCGCTTGATGGTGCCTGCGTCTTCCATGCGGATCATCACGCTGGTCAGCAGGCCTTCAAAAATGCGCGGCGGCGCAAAGTAGTAGGTGGGGCCGACTTCCTTCAGGTCGATGGTCACCGTGCTGGCCGACTCGGGGCAGTTGACCACGTAGCCGCAGGCCAGCCACTGGGCGTAGCTGAAGATGTTCTGGCCGATCCAGGCCGGGGGCAGGTAGGCCAGCACTTCTTCGCTGCTGGTGAGCTTGTCGAACTCGGCACCTGCGCTGGCGCGGTCCAGCAGGGTGCTGTGGGTGTGCACCACGCCCTTGGGGTTGCCCGTGGTGCCCGAGGTGAAGAACATCGCCGCCACATCGTCGGGCTGGGCCTTGGCGACCTCGCTCTGGAACCACTGGGGGTTCTTGGCGACGTGCGCCTTGCCTGCTTCGATCAGCGAGTCCAGCGACGCCAGGCCCTGTTCCTCGTAGTTGCGCAGGCCGCGCGGGTCGTCAAAGTAGATGTTCGAAATCTGGGGGCATTGCTCGCGGATCTCCAGCAGCTTGTCCACCTGCTCCTGGTCTTCCACCAGGCAAAAGCGCACTTCGGCGTTGTTGAGCGGGAACACGCATTCGGCCCCCACGGCGTCCTGGTACAGCGGAACAGGAATCGCGCCCAGTGACTGCGCGGCCAGCATGGTGGCGTAGAGGCGGGGGCGGTTGGCGCCGATCACCACCATGTGTTCATGGCGCTGCAGCCCGGCCAGGTGCAGGCCGGCGGCCACCTGCTCCACCAGCCGCACCAGGTCAGCCCAGCTGTGGGTTTGCCAGATGCCATATTCTTTTTCGCGCAGGGCCGGGGCCGTGGGGCGCTCGGCGGCATGCTTGAGCAGCAATTGCGGGAACGTGGTCAACATTGCAGGTTCCTGAAAGTAAGAGGTGTCCGTCCGGTGACTGCCGGGAGCGCGGCCTTGTGGCTGCGTATCTGTGTATGGGATGGATGCTAGGACTGACTTTGACGTCATCTTGTCTTGCCGACGACAATTTACGGGAAACTACTCCTCGGGTAAAACCCTGACGCACGGCGAATGGCCGATTGGCGAGGGTGGCGGACGGGGTATCGCGGAACGCTTCACAGGGGGGCGGTATCCTCACGGGCTATGTACGCCCCGTTCTTCGGCCTTCAGCACCCGCCGTTCTCCATCGCCCCCGACCCCCGCTACCTGTTCATGAGCGAGCGGCACCGCGAGGCGCTGGCCCACCTGCTCTATGGACTGGATGCAGGGGGGGGCTTCGTGCTGCTCACGGGCGAGGTGGGGGCGGGCAAGACCACCGTGTGCCGCTGCTTTTTGGAGCAGATCCCGTCGCACTGCAACGTGGCCTACATCTTTAATCCCAAGCTCACGGTGCGTGAGCTGCTGCGTTCCATCTGCGACGAGTTCGGGGTGCCGCACAAGCCCACCGTGCCGGGTGGTGTGGAAACGGTCAAGGATTACATCGACCCGCTCAACGCCTCGCTGCTGGCGGCGCACGCCGCCGGGCGCAACACCGTGCTCATCATCGACGAGGCACAGAACCTCTCGGCCGACGTGCTGGAGCAGCTGCGGCTGTTGACCAACCTGGAGACCAGCGAGCGCAAGCTGCTGCAGATCATCCTCATCGGCCAGCCCGAGCTGCGCGCCATGGTGGCCAAGCCGTCGATGGAGCAATTGGCCCAGCGCGTGATTGCACGTTTTCACCTGGGCGCACTGAGCCCGCAGGAGACACAGCAGTACATCGCACACCGCCTGGCCGTGGCCGGGCTCACCGGGCCGCTGCCGTTTGACCGGGGTGCCCTGCGGCGTGTGCATGCGCTCTCGCACGGCGTGCCCCGGCGCATCAACCTGCTGTGCGACAGGGCGCTCCTCGGTGCCTATGCGGCTGGCGCGCGGCAGGTGAACCGGGCCATCGTCAACCGCGCTGCGCGCGAGGTCTTCGATGCGCCGGCCTCGGCCGCTGCAGCGCGCAGCACCCGGCAGGCTGGATTGCCGCGCTGGGCTCTGGCGGGCCTGGGTGCCGTGGCGGGTGCTGCAGCGGTGGCGGCTGCGGGCTGGGGCATGGGGGTGTGGCCTGCGCACCGTGGCGGCCCGCAGGTGGCCACTACAGGCCCTGGTGCCGCCGTGGCGCAGGGTGCGGCGTCCAGCCTGGGCGCGAAACCCCCGGCGGCTGCGGCGCCTGCGGCGCCTGCGGCAGTGCTGCCCGCATCCGCTGCGGCTGCCTCCGCCCCGGTAGCTGCCGCGCCCGCTGTACCGGCGTCATCGGCGGCACCGTCTTCTGCGCTGGACCAATTTATGCAGGCCCAGCCTGCCACCGATGCGCCGGCCTGGCAGGCGCTGGCCTCGGCCTGGGGGGCGGCTTTGCCTGCGGGCGCGGATGCCTGCACTACCCTGCCGCGCGAGGGCTTGCGCTGCTACCGCAACCGCCGTGCGGGCCTGAACCTGGTGCGCCAGATCGACCGGCCCGTCCTGCTTGCGCTGTACCCGTCGGAAGAGGCCGAGGCCCCTGTCTCGGTCTTGCTGCGTGGACTGGATGGCGACAACGCCACGCTCGAAGGCGGCGGCCGCAGCTTGCGCGTGCCCGTGGCCGAACTGGCCCAGGTCTGGCGCGGCGAGATGGCCACGCTGTGGCGCGCCCCGGTGGGCATGCCCGACCGGGGCGAGATCACCGATTCCCCGGCGGGCGCGGCCTGGCTGGACCAACGGCTGGCGAGCAAGGCCGCCGGTGGCTCGGGACCCGGCAGCAAGCCGGTGACACCCGCTCAGCGCCAGTCGCGCATCCACCGGTTCCAGCTGGCCCAGGGCGTGACGCCCGACGGCCGCGCCGGCCCCCTGACCCTCATGCTGCTCAACCGCGCCACCGGCGTGAACGAGCCACGTCTGCGGAACACGCCTTAACCATGTCCTACATCCTTGATGCCCTGCGGCGTGCCGATGCCGAACGCGGCCGGGGCGCCGTGCCGGGCCTGCACACGCAGGCTGCGCCCACTTCTGGCGCTTCCTCCATGCCGAGTCAGGCCGGGCCGATCAACCTGTGGTTTGTAGCAGCGGGCGTGGTCGGAGCCGCTGCGCTGGCGGCCGGCGGCACCTGGTGGGCCCTGCGGCCCCAGGCCCCGGCTGTTGTGGTGGCAGCGGCCCCGGCTGTGCCAACGCCCGCTGCCGTGGCGCCCCCCGTGGCAGCGCCAACCCCGCCGCCGCCCCCTGTGCCCGCGCCGGAGCCTGCCCCGGCACCCGCACCCGCACCGATGGCACCGCTTGAGCCCCGCAGCGCCGACAAGCGCCCGGCTGACAAACGCAGCGCAGCACCTCAGCCACCCCCGCGTGAACGTGAGCGGCCCGTGGCCTCCGTGGTGGTGGCGGCTCCTGCGGCGGCCCGCGCCCCCGCAGCCGAGCAGCCCGTGCGCCCGCGCAGCCCGGCAGCTGCGCCCGCCCCCCAGGCCCCCGCAGCGCCTGCGCCACGGCCGTCACCAGACGCCGGAGTGGCACCACCGCCCGCCAGCCCCGTGTTTGCGCAGGGAGACCTGCCCGAGGCCTTGCGCACGCAGTTGCCTGCGCTCAAGGTGACGGGCGCCACCCATTCGAACAATCCGGCCTACCGCATGGCCATCGTCAACGGACAGGTGCTGCACGAAGGCGACCAGGCGGCACCCGGCCTGGTGCTGGAAAAGATCGAGCCTGGGCGTACTGTCTGGTCGTTCAAGGGCTACCGGTATGGTGTGGCGGCGCAGTAGTAAAAAAATCAGTTAAAACAGCCTCTAGCGCTTATCCTGTAAGCGCTAATAGCTATCTATTTGATAGTTGTTTTGTGAGGCGCTGTGCTTTCAACACCTGGCTCCACGCAAAGCGAGAGCTACGGTGGAGTCGGCGTCACCGGCCCACCAGCGTCCGGGTGGGGGCGGCGCAGCAACCCCGGGGATCACCGGATAAACCTGCCGTCGCGCCCCACCAGCGTCAGCTCCACAAACCGCGATGCATTGCGGTCGGGGGTGCTGGCGTTGATCTCGAAGCCACCCAGGTCCCACTTCTTGAGGTTCCAGGTGGCGTCGATGAAAGCGGCTCGTGTGGGGTTGCGGCCCGCGCGCTGCAGGGCCTCGGCAAAGACGCGGGCGTTGATGTAGCCCTCCAGCGCCAGGTGCGAGGGCTCGGCCGCGGCGCCCGAGGCCTTCCAGGCGGCCTGGAAGTCGCGCACCACCGGCATGACCACGTTGGAGGGCAGGGGCACGACCTGCGAGATGGCCATGCCCGTGGCATCTGCGCCCAGGGCCTTCACCGTAGCGGGGGTGCCCATCACCGACAGTGCATACAGCGTCACGCCGCGCTTAATGGCGCGAAACGCCTTCACGAATTCCAGCGTGGGCTTGCCTGCCAGGCCGATCACGATGGCTTCGAGGTTGCCGCTTGCCAGTTTGGTGGCTGCGGCGCCGGCATCCGACGCGTTGTTTTCGACCGTCACCGTCAGCGCCTCGGGCAGCTTGAGGCGGTCCATCGACTGTTTGGCGGCGGTAAAGATCTCTTTGCCGAACGCGTTGTTCTGGTAGACGATGCCGATGCGCTGGATGCCGATGGTAGACAGGTGTTGCACCAGCTTTTCGGCCTCGTCGGCGTAGCTGGCGCGGATGTTGAAAACACTGCGAGCCTTGGTGCGGCTCAGCTGCGCGCCGGTGAAGGGTGCAAAAAACGGAATGCCGCTCTCGATCACCTTGGGCAGCATGGCGTCGATCATGGGGGTGCCCATGCAGTTGAACAGCGCAAAGTACCCAGGGTCTGCCAGGAACTGCTCCACATTGGCCAGCGCCTTGGGCACATCGTAGGTGTCGTCCTGTGTGACCAGTTCAATGGTCTTGCCGTGGATGCCACCCCGTGCATTGATGCCCGCAAACGCCGCCTTGGCACCCTGGTGCATGGCCGAACCGAGATCGCCCAGCGGGCCGGTGAGGGCGGTGGACTGTGCAATACGGATGGTCCCTTCCTGTGCGCGGGCGCTGCCCAGGCCCAGCCAGGGCAGGCTGATGGTGGCGGTCGCGGCAGCCAGCAACTGGCGCCGGGCGATGTGGGACGGTGGGCGGGCGGTGGTCGGGGGCAGGTCGGCGGGCATGTGTGTCTCCTCAAAAGGCCCGGGCCTGCGCAGCGGCGGCCGGGGGAGGCGACATCATCCAATCACGATTGGCATTTTTTTGTCGGTCTGGCGACAATTGGGATCGTGGTATTCCCGCACTTCCCCATCGCGGCAGACTGCCCTTTTTCATGAGAACCTTCGCGCCATGGACTCACGCATGAACCAGGATCTGTCTTTGCACCAGCGTCGTCGGCCGCCCACGGCGGATGAGTTGGACGGCATTCCCTGGCTGCGACTGCTGCTGCCCGCCGAGCGCGAGCGCGCTGTGGCCTCGTTGCTGGTGGGGGATGCCAAGGCGGGCGACTATGTGTGCCGCGTGGGGCGCCCGGTGACCTACTGGTTTGGTGTGGTCGAGGGGCTGCTCAAGATGAGCACGGACAACGCCCAGGGCCAGACCATGACGTACGCGGGCCTGCCGCCGGGCGGCTGGTTTGGCGAGGGCACCACCATCAAGCGCGAGCCCTACCGCTACAACATCCAGGCGCTGCGCAAGAGTGTGGTGGCGGGGTTGCCGATTGACAGCTTTCACTGGCTGCTGGACCACTCCATCGGCTTCAACCGCTTTGTGATGAACCAGCTCAACGAGCGCCTGGGCCAGTTCATCGCCGCGCGCGAGATCGACCGCCTGAACAACCCCGATGTGCGTGTGGCCCGCAGCCTGGCGTCGCTGTTCAACCCGGTGCTGTACCCGGGCGTGGGCGAGGTGCTGCGCATCACGCAGCAGGAGCTGGCCTATCTGGTGGGTCTGTCGCGCCAGCGCGTGAACGAGGCGCTGGCCGCGTTGGAAGCGCAGGGCGCCATCCGTGTGGAGTATGGCGGCCTGCGTGTGCTGGACCTTGCTGCGCTGCGGTCGAGCGTGTTTCCCCCCTGAGGCGATCGGCGCCTGGGGGCGACGCCCTCGCTGCGGGGCGGCCCTTGCTGGGCGTCCCTGGCGTGGGGCGCGCCGGTTTCAAAGTCCGGTTAGCTGCGCGGCAGGGCGCGGGGGCGGGAAGGTGGCGAGGACAGGGGGCGGCTGCCGGTGGTGCGGGCTGGGGCGGGCACAGCCATTGGCGATGCTGAGGGGCTGCCTGCCCCCCAGCTGTTGTCATCGCCGCCGTCGCGCGTGAGGCGGAAGGTGCCCACCATTTGTGTGAGGCGCCCGGCCTGGTCTTTGAGGCTGTCGGCGGCGGCGGCGCCTTCTTCCACCAGCGCCGCGTTCTGCTGGGTCATTTCTTCCAGCGCACCCACCGAGTGGCTCACGTGGCCAATACGCTGGCTTTGCTCCTGTGTGGCGGCGGTGATCTCGCCCATGATGTCCGACACACGGCGCACCGAAAGCACCAGTTCTTCAATGGTCTTGCCGGCGTGGTTCACCAGGGTGCTGCCTTCCTGCACCTGGTCTACGCTGGTACCGATCAGCGCCTTGATCTCGCGCGCGGCATTGGCCGAGCGGCCCGCCAGGTTGCGCACCTCGCCGGCCACCACGGCAAAGCCCCGGCCTTGTTCGCCTGCACGGGCTGCTTCGACTGCCGCATTCAGCGCGAGGATGTTGGTCTGGAACGCAATGCCGTCGATCACGCTGATGATGTCGGCGATCTTGCGCGAGCTGGCGCTGATGGTGTCCATGGTGCGCACCACCTGCGACACCACCTCGCCGCCGCGCGTGGCGGCATCCGATGCGGTGGACGCGAGCTGGTTGGCCTGGCGGGCCGAGTCGGCGCTCTGCGACACCGTACCGGTCAGGTCCACCAGCGAGCTGGCCGCGCTTTGCAGGTTGTGCGAGGTTTGTTCGGTGCGCTGGCTCAGGTCCAGGTTGCCCGAGGCCACTTCCGAGCTGGCGACCAGGATGGAATCTGCCGTCTGGCCAATCTCACCCACCAGGGTGCGCAGGCGTTCCTGCATGGCGGCGATGGCTTCGAGCAGGCGGCCGGTTTCGTCGTGGATGCGCACTTCGACCTGCGAGGTGAGGTCGCCGCGCGCAATGCGTTCGGCCACCACCACGGCGCGGCCAATGGGGGCCGTGATGCTGGTGGTGATGCGCCAGGCAATCAGCGCGCCCAACCCAATGGCCAGCAGCACCAGCAGCCCGCCCACCACGCGGGCCTGGCTCTGCGTGTGCTCGGCCGATGCAGTGGCTTCGGCATTCAGCGTGTTTTGCAGGTCGATGAGTTCGCCCAGTTTGGTGCGCCAGGCGGTTTCGGCGGGGGCCACGCGGGTCATCAGCGCCAGGGTGGCGCTCACGGTATCGCCGTCGTCGGCGGCCTTGATGGCTGTGTCCAGTTCGGGGCGGGTCTTCTTGCCCAGGGCCTGCACTTCGCCCAGCAGTTTGATCTCGGTGGGGGTGGCGTTGGCGGGGGTCAGCAACTCCGCCAGCGCGGCTTCCTGGGTCGCATACAGCTTGAGCGTCTTGGCCACAGCATCAATCTGTTCGCGGGCCTGTTTGGGGTCGATGTCGTTGAGCATGGCCGCCGACCGGCTCTGAATGCCTATGGCGCTCACACTCTCCAGCATGCCATTGACCAGCTTGGCCTTGTTGGCGCCGATGCCCGTGATCTGGCGCATCTGCTCGTGCACCTTGCCCACCGAGAGCTGGCCCACGGCGGCCACCGCCACCAGCAGCACCAGCATGCAGCCAAAGCCCAGGCTCAGCCGGCTGGAAATCGACAGGGATTTGAGTGACGTTGCGGCCTGCATGGTGTTCCTTGGAGTCTCTGGGGACAATGAATCGTGTGGGGAGAACGAAGCAATAAGGGTGCCCGTGTCAGCCACCTGCTGAATGGCCTTGGTCTGCGTCCGGGTTCAAGGCAGTGTAGGCACAAATTACAAAATGTGTCATGACGCTTGCGGATAGTGGTATGCCCAATGTGCATGGGCTCGTTGTTACAAATTGGCGGGCAGTTTTTTGCCATTTGTGAAAGCGTATGGCGGTATTGTTGCTTCGCAAGATTGCAGATAGAACTGGTGTTTACGCCTGTATTTAAGGCATCAAATGCTATACAAAATATAGCAATCCACTTTCCTTGGATTGCTCTGTGGCCACGCGGGAGTGGCCCATCAGGTATAAATCCGTTACAGATGCGAGGCCCCACGATGAAAGCTCTTTCCTTCCCCTTGGTGCGCCATATGGCTGCTGCAGCGCTGGTAGGCGCCGCGCTGGCGGGTTGCGCCACCGCACCCGCGCCAGAATCCAGCCAGCGCGAACTGGTCGTTGCGATCACGGCCTCGCACGAACTCATCACCTTCCACGCCGGCCAGCCAGACCGCATCCTGGAGCGGCGCCCCGTCACGGGTCTGCCCACAGGTGAGCGGCTGGTGGGTATCGACTTTCGGGTGGCGCGTGGCGTGCTCTATGCACTCTCTCAGGCGGGCCGCCTGTACACGCTCGACATTCCCACTGGCGCGCTGCGCCCCGTGGGGCCTGCACCAGCGGTCCTGGGCTTGCGGGGCACGGCCTTCGGCTTCGATTTCAACCCTGCGGCCGACCGGATCCGTGTGGTGTCGAACACGGGCCAGAACCTGCGCCTGCACCCCGACACCGGGGCTGCCGTGGATGGCGACCCGGCCGTCGAGGGTGTGCAACCCGACCCGGCCCTGCGCTATGCGTGGAGCGACACCCACGCCGGCCGCAATCCCGACATCGCAGGCGCCGCCTATACCTACAACGCCCAGGACAGCAAGATCACCACCAACTACGCCATCGACCGGACCCTCGGCGTGCTGGTGATGCAGGGCTCACGCGAAGGCACCACGCCTGTGGTGTCGCCCAACACCGGCCAGCTGCGCACCGTGGGGTCGCTGGGGCTGCCACGGCTCACCGACGTGGCGTTCGATATTTCGGACGTCGGCAATACCGCGCTGATTGCGGTGCGCACTTCGGTAGACAGCCACACGCGGCTGCACCTCGTAGACCTGCGCACAGGGGCCACCCGGCCGCTGGGCACCGTGGGTGAAGGCGCCCCCCTGCTGGGCATGGCCATCGAACCATGACCACCAGCTGCCATGCCCAGCGCACCAGGGCTTTGTCTGCGCTGACCGGCGTGGTTGTGGTGTTTGTGGCGTGTCTGGCAGGCCTGCCCACCGCTGCCCAGGCTGCCACAGTGCAGGTGGAGGTGCTGGATGCGGCGGGCAGGCCGCTGCCAGACGCCGTGGTGTTTCTCGAATCCGCCGATGCCCGCAAGGCGGTCAAGCCGCTGTCCGGTGCGGAGATGGCGCAGGAAAAGCGGCAGTTTGTGCCCGGCGTCCTCGTGGTGCCCGTAGGCACCGAGGTGCGGTTCCCCAACCATGATTCGGTGCGCCACCACGTCTATTCGTTCTCTCCGGCCAAGAAGTTCGAACTCAAGCTCTATACAGGCACGCCTTCCAACCCTGTGCTGTTCGACCGCCCTGGGGTGGCCGTGCTGGGCTGCAATATCCACGACCAGATGGTCGGCTGGATTGTGGTGGTGGACACCCCGTACTACGCCCGCACACCTGCCGCACCGGGCCGGGCGCAGATCGACAACGTGCCGCCCGGCACCTACACCTTGCGCACCTGGCACACGCGGTTGCCCGTGGGCGCGCCCGCGCAGGAGCAGGCGCTCACGGTGCCCGCCACGGGTGCTGCGGCGGCATCGGTGCGTTTGGCAGGGCTGCAGCCTTGAACCGGAAGAAGCTGTGCGAACTGGGGCGCAGCCTGATCTTGCGGCTGATTGGGCTCACGTTGCTGCTGCTGCTCATCGTGCAGGCTGCAGGTTTTGCCGTGGTGCGCGCCACCATCGAGCGCAATGCCCGTGCGCAGATTGCCCAGGCCCTGGACTTGGATGAAAACGTCTGGCGCCGTCTGTTGGAGCAGAACGCCGACAAGCTGCGCCAGGGTTCGGCCTTGCTGGCCGCCGACTACGGTTTTCGCTCGGCCGTGAATTCGGGCGACGAGGAGACCATCCAGTCGGTGCTCGAAAACCACGGCAACCGCATTGGCGCGGCGGTCACCGCGCTGCTGGGCACCGACCTGGAACTGCGCGCGGTCAGCCTGGCGGGCAACATGGAGGCGTTTCCGGCCACCTTGCGCGCGCTGGTGCCGCCGCTGGCCGCCCAGCCGCAGGGCAGCCAGATCGCGGTGATGGGCGGCGTGCCCTACCAGTTCGTGATGGTGCCGCTGCGCGCACCGGTGGTCATTGGCTGGGTACTGATGGGGTTCCCGGTCAACCAGCCGCTGGCCGATGAGATGCGGCAGCTGCTGGCGGTGCACGTGGCGCTGGTCGTGAAGGGCGAGGACGGCAGGGCCAAGGTGCCCGTCAGCACGCTGCCGCCCGGC
This sequence comes from Acidovorax sp. FG60, assembly GCF_057808995.1. Classification (NCBI taxonomy): domain Bacteria; kingdom Pseudomonadati; phylum Pseudomonadota; class Betaproteobacteria; order Burkholderiales; family Comamonadaceae; genus Acidovorax; species Acidovorax sp. FG60. The sequence goes on along the minus strand of NZ_JBMDJC010000006.1, from coordinate 257,091 downwards.
TCGCTGGCGCTGCTGCAGCGCGAGGGTGTGCCCTCTGGCGAGCTGCAGACGCCCGAGGGCATCCTGCTGGCGAGGGCCATTCGCCTGGACAGCGTGGGGGGCGAGGTGCAGGCGCTGCTGCTGCGGTCGGTGGAGGAAGTGCTCGCCCCCTACCGGCAGCTGCAGGTGCTGCTGGCCATCATCACCGTGGCGGGGGTGATGCTGTTTGCGGTGGGCACGGGGCTGGTCGCACAACGCCTGACCACGCCGCTGCGCTCGCTGCTGGCCGCCACGCAGCGGCTGTCGCGCGGTGAATACGATGTGCCGCTGGAACACACCGACCGCAGCGACGAGATTGGCAACCTCGCACGTTCGTTCGATCACATGCGCAGGGACATTGCTGCGCAGCAAACCGAGGTCCGCCGCCTGGCCTATTGGGATCGCCTCACGGGCCTGCCCAACCGGGAGCGCTTTCGCGAGGCGGTGGTGCTTGCCATTGCACGCAACACCGGCGGTGCGGTGCCCTCGCACCCGCTGGCCGTGCTCACGCTCGACCTGGACCGCTTCAAACACGTGAACGACGTGCTCGGCTATTCCTTTGGTGACCGCCTGCTGCAGGCGGTGGCCGAACGGCTGCGCCAGCAGGTGCCATCGCCCGACAACATGGTCGCCCGCCTGGGCGGCAACGAATTCGCCGTGCTGCTGCGGGGCGCCGATGCGGCCACCGCCCATGCCACGGCGTTGCGCATCACCCAATCGTTCGAAGAGCCGCTGGCCTTCGAGGACCAGACGGTGGACCTGAGCGCTGGCATTGGCATTGCCTGCTGGCCTGGCGATGCCGACGATGCCGACACGCTGCTGAGCCGCTCCGAGATCGCCATGTATGCCGCCAAGCGAAGGCTCAGCGGGGCACAGCAGTACGACGCCTCATTTGATTCGGCCAGCGCGCAGACCCTGTCGCTGCTGACCGAGCTGCGCCACGCGGTGGAGCACCACGAGCTGCGCCTGTACCTGCAGCCCAAGGTGCCGCTGCACGGGCAGCCCGGCCGGGCTGCCGAGGCCCTGGTGCGCTGGCAGCACCCGCAGCGCGGCCTGGTGCCGCCCATGCAGTTCATTCCGTTTGCCGAACAGACGGGGTTCGTGCGGCAGCTCACGCTGTGGATGTTCGAAGAGGTGGCGCGCCTGCTGGCCGACCCGCGCACCCAGGGCCTGGCGCTGCGGGTGTCGGTCAACCTGTCCACACGCGATCTGCTCGACCCGGAACTCAGCACCCGCCTTGCCGACATTCTGGTGCGCCATGGCGTGCCGGCCAGTGCCTTCTGCCTGGAGATCACCGAAAGCGCCATCATGGACGACCCCCAGCGCGCCGAGGCCATGCTCAACCGGCTGTCGGAGCAGGGCTTCAAGCTGTCGATTGACGACTTCGGCACCGGCTATTCCTCGCTGGCCTACCTCAAGCGCCTGCCGGTCCATGAGCTCAAGATCGACAAGTCGTTTGTGATGGGCATGGAGACGGGCGAGGACGACGCGATGATCGTGCGCTCGACCATCGATCTGGCGCACAACCTGGGGCTCACCGTGGTGGCCGAGGGGGTGGAAACCGCCGCCATTCTGGAGCGCTTGCGCACCTTGGCGTGCGATGAGGCGCAGGGCTATCACATTGCACGACCACTGCCGGTCGATGATTTCCTGGCCTGGCAAGAGGGGCAGGCGCATCAGGTGCGCCAGGGGTAAGTTTCTTTAGTTCTTGGTCTGCCAGGCCCCGCAGGCGAAAATACGCGCAATGTCTCCTCCTTCCTGTTCCCGCCCGCCTGCCGGCCCCGCTGCTGCCCCTGCGCCTGCTGCAAGTGCCAGCGCACCAGCGGCACCCGCAACCCGTCCTGTTCTCCGCCGTCCCGCCGTGGCCGTCAAAGCCGCTCCCGTCCGGCCTGCGCCGCCGCCGCGCGCTGCCAGGGCGCCCGCGCCCCCCAACTACCGCACGGCGTCGGGCTCGTTTGTTGCGCCCATCAAGCAAGCGCCCGAACGGGCGTCCGCGACGATCACCGTGAACGGCATGGTCAGCTCCCGCCTGAACAAGCGCATGGCCGAGCTGGGCCTGTGCTCGCGGCGCGAGGCGGACGACTGGATCGCCCAGGGCTGGGTGAAGGTCAACGGCCAGGTGGCCGAGATGGGCGTGCAGGTGTTGCCTACCGACCGCATCGACGTAGACAAGGTTGCCCAGGGTTTCCAGGACCAGCGGGTCACCATCCTGCTGAACAAGCCCATCGGCTATGTGAGCGGCCAGGCCGAGGATGGCCACACGCCCGCGGTGGCATTGATCAACCCCCGCACGCACTGGCGTGACGACCCCAGCCGCAACCGATTTTCTCCGCCGCAGTTGCGTGGCCTGGCGCCTGCGGGGCGGCTCGATATCGACTCGGTGGGGCTCTTGGTGCTGACCCAGGATGGTCGGGTGGCCCGGCAGATCATTGGTGAGGACTCCGAGATGGAAAAGGAGTACCTGGTGCGCGTCGTCTACCAGGCACCGGGTCAGGTGGTGCCACGCCATCCCAGTGAGCGCTCCGCGCCGCTGCAGGAGATTGACGAGCGCGATCCTGTCAGCACCAATGTGCAGGCGGTGTTCCCGCCCGATTTGCTCAATCGCCTGCGCCACGGCTTGAGCCTGGACGGCGAGCCGCTCAAGCCCGCCAAGGTCGATTGGCAGAACCCCGAGCAACTGCGCTTTGTGCTCACCGAAGGCAAGAAGCGCCAGATCCGCCGCATGTGCGAGCTGGTGGGCCTCAAGGTGGTGGGGCTCAAGCGCATTCGCATCGGCCGCGTCACCCTGGGCAATCTGCCGGTGGGGCAGTGGCGCTACCTGTCTCCCAGCGAGCGGTTCTGAGTACCACCAGGCTCCCCGCGTCACCGCACTGCATCCCTTGAACGGAGCCTTCTCCATGTCTACCCCACCGCGACCGCGCGCTGATGCTGCCAACGCCGCCAAACCCCATCCGCTGCGCCAGTTGCGTGCGTCCGACTTGCGGGGAGTGGCGCGGTTGGCCACACAGGCCACCACGGGCATCAGCCGCGTGGCCGAGGGGGTCCACCAGTCGGTGCTGGGCACGCTGGGCCTGCCTGGAGGGGCGCAGCCGGGCCAGGCGCGCGGCCTGACCGGGCTGGTCTACCAGAGCATTCGGGGCGTGACACGCTTGGTGGACGCGGGCCTGCAGGCAGGCCTGGCGCGGCTGGAGCCGTTTTTTGAACCCGATGCGCCGCCCACCGCAGTGCAGTGGGAGCGCGAGGCCGTGCTCGCCGCCCTCAACGGCGTGATGGGCGACCGCCTGCAGCGCGACGACAACCCACTGTGCACCCGCATGGGGTTCTACCGGGATGGGCTGCCTTTGGACCTGCCCGCCCTGGCCGCCAGCGGCGGGGCCACGGGCAAGCTCTTGGTGCTGGTCCATGGCCTGTGCATGAACGATCTGCAGTGGCTGCACCAGGGTCATGACCATGGCGCCCACCTCGCGCAGGCGCTGGGCTATACGCCGGTCTACCTGCGCTACAACACGGGCCTTCACACGTCCGCCAACGGTGCCGAGTTGGCCGCCCAGCTGGAATCCCTGGTGGCGGCCTGGCCCGTGCCCGTGAAAGAGGTAGCGGTGCTGGCCCACAGCATGGGCGGCCTGGTGGCCCGCAGTGCCTGCCACCAGGCGGCGGCTGCGGGGCAGGGCTGGCTGGCGCTGCTGCGCCACCTCGTATTTTTGGGAACGCCCCACCATGGCGCACCGCTGGAGCGCGCAGGGCACTGGGTGGACACCCTGCTGGGCAGCACGCCGTATTCCCGGCCGTTTGCCCGGCTGGCGCAGCTGCGCAGCGCGGGCATTACTGACCTGCGCCATGGCCATGTGCTGGAGGCCGACTGGCAGGGGCGTGACCGCTTCGTGCGGCACCCCGACCGGCGTACCCCCGTGCCCCTGCCCGAAGGGGTGGCCTGCCATGCCGTGGCCGCCACGCTGGCGGCGCGGCGCAGTCCGGCGGCCGAGCGGCTGGTGGGGGACGGGTTGGTGCCATTGCACAGTGCCCTGGGCATCCATGATGATGCGAAACGAACCCTGGGTTTTGCCAAGAGTCGGCAGGCCGTGTTCCACCGGATGGGCCACCTGGCGTTGCTGGGAGATGCGGGTGTGGCGCAGCAGCTGGAGCAATGGCTGCAGCCTGCGTGAAGACAAGCAAAAAAACAGGCAACACGGCAGAACCGGAAAAGCGGTTCGGATGGCCTGTTTTTCCCCGCCAGCGGTCTTGTCGGGTGTGAGGCCACCGCTACCATGTGGCCACGAGATATGTAACAAGGAGAAGCTAGTGAGTGACGTGAAATACCGCCTGGTAACCCGCAGCGACTTTGACGGCCTGGTGTGCGCCGTGCTGCTCAATGAGCTCAACCTCATCGACGAGATCACCTTCGTCCACCCCAAGGACATGCAGGACGGCAAGATTGCCATCACCAGCCGTGACATCACCACCAACCTGCCCTATGTGCCCGGGGCCCATTTGGTGTTCGACCACCACGAGTCCGAAACGGTGCGCAATTCGGGGCGGCGCTCCGAAAACCACATCATCGAAGCCCATGCCCCCTCGGCAGCCCGTGTGGTCTACAACCACTACGGCGGCAAGGCGGCCTTTCCGCGCATCACCGACGAGATGATGGCGGCGGTGGACCAGGCCGACTCGGCCCAGTATTCGCGCGAAGACATCCTCGACCCCCAGGGCTGGGTGCTGCTGAACTACATGATGGATTCGCGCACGGGTCTCGGGCGCTTTCGCGAATTCCGCATCAGCAACTACGCACTGATGATGGATCTCATCCAGTACTGCCGCGACCACACCATTGAAGAGATCCTGGCCCTGCCCGATGTGCAGGAGCGCGTGCAGCTTTACCGCGAACACGCCCCCAAGGCCCAGGAGCAGTTGCAGCGCTGCGCCATCCGCATCGGCAAGCTGGTCGTGCTCGATCTGCGCGAGGAGGACACCATCTGGGCCACCAACCGTTTCATGATCTACGCGCTGTTCCCTGACTGCAACATCTCCATCCACGTGATGTGGGGGTTGCAAAAACAGAACACGGTGCTGGCCACCGGCAAGTCCATCCTGGACCGCAGCAGCCAGGTTCACATCGGCAACCTCATGCTGGAGTTTGGGGGCGGTGGGCATGCGGCAGCGGGCACCTGCCAGGTGGCCAATGACAAGGCCGACCAGATCCTGCAGTCGCTGGTGCAGCGCATCACGCTGGAAGGCTGAGGGGGCAGGCCGCCACAAGGCCCGCATGGTTTGCATTCAACCGGAATGCCAGGCTGGAAGCTGCCGACAGTGCTGTAGCGCGGCAAGGCACGTCGTACCAGTGATCCCTTGCGCTTCGCGCCAACCACGGCACACGAAGCTGGCGCGGCCCAGGCCAGTGCTCCCGCGCAAGGGCCGCCCCGCCGCGCTGGGAGCGTCCCCCTCCCAGCTCGCGCAGCGAGGCGAGAGAGGGGGAAGGCGCGAAGCGACTCAGGGGGTGTTTCACTTCAGTCGTCGCTCAGCAGCGCGCGGTAGATGGCGGCGCCCAGCAGTGCGCCGGCAATGGGTGCGGCCCAGAAGACCCACAGTTCCGACAGCGCATAGGCTGGGCCAAACAGCGCCGGACCGGTGCTGCGGGCCGGGTTGACCGAGGTGTTGGTCACCGGGATGGAGATCAGGTGGATGAGCGTGAGGCACATGCCGATGGCCAGCCCGCCAAAGCCGCTCGCCGCACGTTTGGCCGTGGCGCCCAGGATCACGATGAGGAAGATGGCTGTCAGCACGACCTCCGTCACCACGGCGGCCATCAGCCCATAGCCGCCTGGGGAGTGTTCGCCATAGCCGTTGGTGGCAAAGCCCCCGATGTCTGCGCCCGGCTTGCCCGTGGCAATGAGGTACAGCACGGCCGCTGCAGCAATGGCGCCCAGCACCTGGGCCACCACGTAGCCCGGCAGCTCGGACGCCTTGAACCGGCCCCCCAGCGCCAGCCCTACCGACACGGCAGGGTTGAAATGCCCGCCCGAGATCGGCCCCAGCGCATAGGCCCCGGTCAGCACCGTGAGGCCAAAGGCCAGGGACACGCCGACAAAACCGATACCCAGCTGCGGGAAGGCGGCAGCCAACACGGCGCTGCCGCAACCGCCAAATGTCAGCCAGAACGTGCCGAGGAACTCAGCGGACCATTTTTTCAGGGATGTGGGCATGGCAAGAGGGCTCCGGAGGAAAGGGGGCAGAGGATGGGAAGGCGGCCTCGCACCGAGCGCCTTCGGTGGCGTGCATCTTATGGGGTCTAAATGACAGAAAATGCTGTCAAATGCCTGCAAATTGTCAACAATCTTCAGCGCCGAAATGGCTGTGCGGGATGGCTTCGGTGCGGGCCGCGGGTGGTGAGGGGCGTGCGCCGCACAGTGCAACCCTTGAAATCACCGAGTCCGCCCCGAGGTGAACACGCGCGAATGCCTTTCCTAGCCTCCTGGGCGTGAAACGCGTTCTTTTTGCACCTTACACAGCAACCTCCAAGACACCATGAGCACAAAACAAACCCTGTCTTTCCAGGCCGAAGTAGCGCAACTGCTGCACCTGGTCACCCATTCGCTGTATTCCAACCAGGAGATCTTCCTGCGCGAGCTGATCTCCAACGCGTCGGACGCCTGCGACAAGCTGCGTTTTGAAGGCCTGAACAACTCCGCGCTGTTTGAAGACGCCCCCAACCTCGAAGTGCGCGTGACCTTCGACAAGGCCGCCAAGACGCTGACCATCACCGACAACGGCATCGGCATGAGCCAGCAAGAAGCCATCGACCACCTGGGCACCATCGCCAAGAGCGGCACCAAGGACTTCATGGGCCGTCTCTCAGGCGACCAGAAGCAAGACGCCCAGCTCATCGGCCAGTTCGGCGTGGGCTTTTACTCCGGCTTCATCGTGGCCGACAAGATCACCGTGGAATCGCGCCGCGCGGGCCTTTCGGCCGAAGAAGGCGTGCGCTGGATCAGTGGCGGCACGGGCGACTTCGAGGTGGAAACCATCACCCGCGCCCAGCGCGGCACCAGCATCATCCTGCACCTGCGCGACGACGCCGAGGAATACCTCAACGCCTGGAAGCTCAAGCAGGTCATCGCCAAATACTCCGACCACATCAGCCTGCCCATCCTGATGGAAAAGGAAGAGTGGAAAGACGGCGAGCTGATCAACCCCAACGACGAAAACGGCGGCCGCCAGCCCGGCGGCATGGTCAAGACCGGCGAGTGGGAAACCATCAACAAGGCCAGCGCTCTGTGGACGCGTCCCAAGAAGGACATCACCGACGAGCAGTACGCCGAGTTCTACAAAACCATCAGTCACGACCACGAGGCCCCGCTGACCTGGGCGCACAACCGCGTCGAGGGCAATACCGAGTACACGCAGCTGCTGTACATCCCTGCCAAGGCGCCGTTTGACCTGTGGAACCGCGACAAGAAGGCGGGCGTGAAGCTGTATGTGAAGCGCGTGTTCATCATGGACGACGCCGAAGCGCTGATGCCCACCTACCTGCGTTTTGTGAAGGGCGTGATCGACTCCGCCGACCTGCCGCTGAACGTGAGCCGCGAGCTGCTGCAGGAAAGCCGCGACGTGCGTGCCATCCGCGAAGGCTCGACCAAGCGCGTGCTCTCGATGCTGGAAGACCTGGCCAAGCACGACAAACACGACAAGCACGACAAGCACGACACCGCCGCCAATGCCGACGGCGTGACCGATGTGGTGGATGCCGACGACAAGGCCAAGGAAGGCAAGTACACGCAGTTCTACGCCGAGTTTGGCGCGGTGCTGAAAGAGGGCCTGGGCGAGGACTTTGGCAACCGCGAGCGCCTGGCCAAGCTGCTGCGTTTTGCCAGCACCACCAGCGATGCGGTGACGGTCGGTTTTGCCGATTACAAGGCCCGCATGAAGGAAGGCCAGGAGGCGATCTACTACATCACCGCCGACACCCTGGCCGCTGCCAAGAACAGCCCGCAGCTCGAAGTCTTCAAGAAGAAGGGCATCGAAGTGCTGCTGATGACCGACCGCGTGGACGAGTGGGCGCTGAACTACCTGCACGAGTTTGACGGCACCCCGCTGCAAAGCGTGGCCAAGGGCGCGGTGGACCTGGGCAAGCTGCAGGACGAAGCCGAGAAGAAGGCCGCTGAAGAAGCCGCCGAAGCCTTCAAGCCTGTGCTGGCCAAGCTGAAGGAAGCGCTCAAGGACAAGGCCGAAGACGTGCGCGTGACCACGCGCCTGGTCGATTCACCCGCCTGCCTGGTGGTGCAGGACGATGGCATGAGCACCCAGCTGGCGCGCATGCTCAAGCAGGCCGGCCAGCAGGCGCCCGAGACCAAGCCTGTGCTGGAGGTGAATGCCGAGCACGCGCTGGTCAAGAAGCTCGATGGCAGCGTGCACTTCCACGACCTGGCGCACATCCTGTTCGACCAGGCGCTGCTGGCCGAGGGCGGCTTGCCTGAAGACCCCGCCGCGTATGTGAAGCGCGTGAACGCCTTGCTGGTGTAAAAATTTAGGCCAAATCGGCCTCTGGCGCTTGTCCATCAAGCGCTAGGTGCTATAAAAATAGTAGTAAAAACCGGTGGTGCCTGGCACCACCGGTTTTTTTATGGGGCTTTACAAAGCCGCTCAATCTTCGGGCTGGGCCTGCTCCAGGATGCGGCTGTGTGCCTGGTTGCGTTCCTGTGAGGGGGTGTCGATCAGCTCCTTGAGCGCGCCCTCTGGCAAACGCAGTCCCTTGCGCCGGTCGTTCTTGACCGGCAGGTTGCGCCAGCCCGACAGCACCAGCCAGTCCCACAGTTCCCTGGGCAGCGGATGGGTGACGGCCATCTTGACCTGCCCCCGCAGGATCACGGTGCCCACGGCGGGCAAAGGCCCCACGGGGGCGGGCTTGCGCTTCTGGCGAATGGAGAGGAGCGTGCGAAACATGTCCTTCATGGGTGGGCCAACTCGCGGTAGATCGAAGATGGCGCAGCATAGCCCAGGGGCCCCCAGCCGGTCCACCACCCGTGCTGCCAACCGGGGTGGCGTGCACCCGTGGTGCAAACAATACGCAATACCGTTCGCAACCGTTAACGATTGTTGCCGGGCGGATTGCGCCCCCGTCCGTCGATAAATTCCAACCCAGCCTTGGTCCGTGGCGGCCACGGTACATCCACGCACTCCCTGCATTTTTTGCCAGCCCCTCGGGGCCTGGTGAGGTTGCGGCGTGGCCGGAAGTCGGAGCCATTCACCTCAGGAGTATTTTTGATGCTTTATCGATTGACGCGATCTTGGGAGGGCGCATGCGCTTTCTGGCGCGCGCGCACATCCAGTGGGCCCGCGCAGCCTGCTACAAGCCCTGCGCACAGCGCGGTACGCCGCTTCCGCTGGCTCTTGCTGGCGGGTGGCCTGTTTGCGGGTGCAGCCATGGCACAGTCTGCCGACTTGGTGGTCAACCATGCGGATTCGCCGGACCCCGGGCCCGCAGGCGGCATCTTCACGTACACGCTGCGCATCGACAACAACGGCCCCAACGGCGCCACCGGCGTCACGCTGACGGACACACTCCCGGTGGGCTCCACGTTCGTGGATGTGGCCACCACAGCAGGCACCTGCAGCCAGGCGGCGGGTGTCGTCGATTGCACGTTGGGCAATATCCCGTTCAACAGCAACCAGACCGTGACCATCCGGGTGCGGCTGCCTTCCGCCGGGGTCTGGACCAACACCGCCACGGCTGGCAGCGCCACGTCCGACCCGAACACCAGCAACAACGTCAACAGCGTGCAGGACACCACTGCCACGCAGGCGGCCGACCTTGCGCTGGTGGCTACGCCCTCCACGGCCAACGTGGTGGCCGGCCAGGCCTACAGCTACGCGCTGCAGGCTGCCAACAACGGCCCGAACGCGGCCGATGGCAGCCAGCGCATTACCTTCACAGTGCCAGCCGGCGCGTCGATTACCTCTGTTCCGACAGGCACGGGCTGGTCCTGCACGCCATCGGGCGGCTATCCGCTGAGCAGCGGCAATGTGACCTGCACGCGCACGGGCACCCTGGCCAGTGGAGCGTCCGCCTCGGTGCTGACGGTTCCCGCCGTGTCCAACGTCAATGGCACGGTGACGGCAGCTTTTGCCATCGATGGCATCAAGCCCGACAACTCCGCCATGCCCGATGGCAACACCTCCAACAACACCACGTCGGCGGACGTAACGTCCACCTCGGGTGCCGACGTGTCCATCACCAAGACAGCCGCCAGCTCCAATGTGGCCCAGGGTGCCAACGTGGTGTACACGCTCACGCCGCGCCTCAACGGCGGGGTGTCGCTGGCGGGTCAGCCGGTCACCGTGACCGATACGCTGGGCGCCGGACTCAGCTTCGTATCTGCCGTCGGCACGGGCTGGGTCTGTGACGCCACGATCACCTGCACGCGCACCGAATACACCGGTGCCAACTTCAGCAACATGCCCACGATCACCGTGACCGCCACGGCCAACAGCGCAGGCACGCTGGGCAACACGGCCGGTATCAGCACGGTGCTGCCAGACCCGGTGCCCGCCAACAATTCGGCTTCGGTCAACGTGACGGCCAGCAACGACGCCGACATGCAGCTGACCAAGACGGCCAGCATCAACCCCGTGGTGCCGAACCAGGCTTTCAATTACACGCTGACCGCGCGCAACACCGGGCCGCTGGCCGTGCCCAATGGCCAGACCATCACCATCACCGACCAGGTGCCGGCGGGCGTGAGGCTCGACAGCCTGGTCAGCGCGACGGGCTGGACTTGCGACGCTTTGCCGTTCACCGGCCCCGGCAACTGGGCCTGCTCGCGCTCTACCGGCCTGAACGCCAATACCAATGCCCCTGCCGTCACGGTGTCGGCCGTGCTGACGGGCACTGGCACCGCCACCAACAACGCCTGCGTGGCGCTGGGGGCGGGTGTGCGCGTGGACAGCAACGGTGCGAACAACTGCGTGGGTGTGGGCGTGACCTCCACGGCCACCGAGGCCGACCTGCGCGTCGTGTCCAAGACCGCTGCGCCCGACCCTGTGGTCGCGGGCCAGAACCTGACCTATGTCATCACTGTGGACAACGTCGGCCCGGCCGCTGCCACGAACGTGGTGGTGTCGGATACGCTGGGTAGTCTTGTGAACACCGGGGGGTTTCAATCTGCCGTGGCCTCGCAAGGCAGCTGCACGCCCAACGCTGTCACCAACGGCACCTCGCAGAACCTGAGCTGTAACCTGGGCACGCTGAACTCCGGCGCGCAGGCCACCGTGACTGTGGTGGTGCGCCCCAGCATTGCCGTCAGTGGCCCTCGCACCAACACCGCGACCGTGCGCTCTACCGACGTGGGCGACCCCAACCAGGCCAACAACAGTGGCAGCGTGACCAGCCAGGTCACGGCCATCGTGGATGTGACGGCTGCCAAGACGGCCACTCCGTCCACCGTTGCGGCCGGGGCTCCCATCACCTTCGTGGCGACGATTGGCAACACAGGGCCTTCCACGGCACAGACCGTGCAGATGGTGGACACCCTGCCGTCCAATGCCGCCTTTATCGACGTGGTGAGCGTGAGCGGGGGCGGCAGCTGCGCGCCCATCGCCGCGGGCACGGTGGGCGGAACGCTCACCTGTAATTGGGCCAGCATCAATTCCGGATCGCAGCAGACGGTGAACTACCGCATGCGCCCCCTGGGCAGTGCAACGGGCAGCACGGTGGTCAACAGTGTGGCTGCGACCACGGCAACCGCCGAGTCGAACACCGCCAACAACAGCGCCACCACCAGCACCCCGGTCACTGCCGCGCAGCTGGACATCCTGGTGAACAAGGTGGACAGCTCTGACCCGGTAGACCTGGGCCAATCGACGACGTACACCATCACGGTGAACAACAGCGGGCCGTCGTTCGGCACCAATGTGGTGATGACCGACATCTTCCCCGCACCGGGCTCCTCGCCCACGGCCACCTTCAGCTACCAGGGCGCGCTCACGGTGAATGCAGGCGGCGCGTGTACCGAACCCACGATGGGGGCGACCAGCGGCACGCTGACCTGTAGCTTTCCGGGGCTGAGCAGCGGCCAGAGCGCCACCATCACCTACGTCATGCGCGCGGAGACCCTTACCGTCAATGGCGCCACCAGCGGCACGGCCTTCAACCAGGCGAGTGTGGTGGTGGACGAAACCGAGACCACGCTGGCCAACAACGTGGTGACCCATGACACCACCGCGCGCCGCTTTACCGTGGCCACGGATCTGGCACTGAACAAGACAGCGCCGGCAGGTCCTCTTACGCCCGGCGCTGGGCTCGCCTACACCTTGGTGGTCACCAACAATGGCCCGCTGGCCAGTGATGGAGCGCAGGTCGTGGACGTGCTGCCCGCCGGGGTGAACTTTGTTTCAGCGCCAGGTTGCGTCAACGCGGCCGGGACTGTCAGCTGCGGCGTCGGAGCGTTGGCGGTGGGTGCATCGCGCACCTTCACGATCAACACCACCCTGGCCACCCCTTACAGCGGTGCGCGTCCTCTGGTGAACTCTGCCACGGTGGATGCGCCGGGCGACACCAACCCTAGCAACAACACGTCCAGCGCCTCGACGACGGTGACGGGCAACGCCAGCAACATTCCGACGCTGTCGGAATGGGGCCTGATCCTGCTGGCTGCATTGCTGGGTCTGATGGCCTGGCAGCACCCTGCCATGGGCCGCCGCCGGTAGCCCGGCAGCCACCACCGCCGCGATCACTTCGCGGCGGCGGGCTGAACGCCAAAAGGCCAGCACGCTGCAAAGCGTGCTGGCCTTTTTTTGTTGTTCAGGGAAGGAGCACGTGGCGGCTTGTGCGCCGCCCTGCGCGCGGCGTGTCAGCCGCGTGGGTCCGCCAGGGCCACCGTGTCTACCGTGTCCAGCCGGTACCCCATGCCATAGATGGCCGTGATCGCATAGCCGTGGGCCTGCTGCGTCAACTGCAGCTTGGTGCGCAGGCGCGAAACGTGGGTGTCGAGCGAGCGTGAAGGTGCTTCACTGCGCTCGCCCCACACCGCTTCGCGCAGGTGCGCGCGCGACAACAGGCGGCCCGCGTTGCGGAACATGAAAAGGGCGAGTTCGTATTCCAGGTTCTTCAGCGCCAGTGGCTCGCCGTGCAGGGATAACAGCCGCTTCTCCGGATCGAACCGGTAGGGGCCGAAGACCAGCTGCTGGCCCATGGCCTGCGGATACGCCCGCCGCAGCAAGGCCGCAACGCGGGCGACCAGCTCCCCCACACGCAGGGGTTTGACCATGTAGTCGTCCGCGCCCCGGTTGAGTGCTTCGATCACGTCACGTTCTTCATTGCGGCGTGTAACCAGCAGGATGGGCAGTTGCTGGCCGGCCATCTCGCGCAGGCGCTGGATGACCTCGATGCCGTCCATGTCCGGCAGGTGCCAGCCAGAGATCAGCAGGTCAAAGGTTTCGTGCCGTGTGTCCTTGAGCAGGCTCGCACCGCTGGTATAGAAATGGCACACATGGTGGTGGCGCTCAAGGGCGCCCCGGATCATGTCGGGCAAGAGGGGGTCGTCGTGCAGGACGGCAATGCGCATGGTGTCGGTCTTCGGGCGCAAGCGCCCTTCGCAAGTCAGAAAACGCCTTTCCAGGAAGGCGTCTCTGGATGTTGCGCGACATCGCGCCCCTGTGCACACGGGTTGACAATCGTTTGCAATGCCCGGGCGCCTCTGGCGCCTCTCCGGGGCGCCGCAGCGGCTTGCACCACACCGCAGCGCAGGCGGCTCAGTGCGCGTTCATCTCACGCCACCAGGGGCTCTTCCTGCATGGCCTCAATCTGCTCGATCAGCATGTCCACCTGCCCGCGCCAGTAGTCGCTGGTGCCAAACCACGGGAAGTTGACGGGAAAGATCGGGTCCTGCCAGCGGCGCGCGAGCCACGCGCTGTAGTGGATGAGGCGCAGCGTGCGCAGCGGCTCGATGAGCGCCAGTTCGCGGCGGTCGAAGCTGCGGAACTGCTCGTAGCCGTCGATCAGTGCGCCGAGCTGGTGGGTGCGTTGGCGCCGGTCGCCCGACAGCAGCATCCACAGGTCCTGCACGGCCGGGCCCATGCGCGCGTCGTCCAGGTCCACAAAATGCGGGCCGCCCCGGCCCCATTCATCCAGCGGAGTCCAGAGGATGTTGCCGGGGTGGCAGTCGCCATGCAGGCGGATTGCTGTTGCATTTTCTAAGCCAAATGAGGCTCCAGCGCTTGATGGATAAGCGCTGGCAGCTATCAATTCAAGAGCTTTGTCGCATTGGGCCTTCCAGGTGGCCTGCATGTCGAGCGGAATGATCTCGTTCGTGAGCAGCCAGTCGCGCGATGCCGTGCCAAAGGTCTCCAGGTCCAGCAGCGGCCGGTGCACAAACGGTTGGGCCGCACCCACGGTGTGGATGCGCGCCAGAAAGCGGCCGATCCATTCCAGCACCTCGAAGTCGTCCAGCTCGGGCTGGCGCCCGCCGCGCCAGGGGCTGACGGAAAACGCAAAGCCATCGTGCTGGTGCAGGGTGGTGCCTTTCAGCACCAGCGGGCCCACGGCGGGGACCTCGGCGGCCATCAGCTCGGCGGCAAAGGCGTGTTCTTCGAGGATCTGCGCCTCGCTCCAGCGGCCTGGGCGGTAGAACTTGGCCACCACGCGTTCGCCGTCTTCCAGCGTGGCCTGGTACACCCGGTTTTCGTACGACGACAGGGCCATGAGGCGGCCATCGCCATACAGGCCCACGCTGGCCAGCGCGTCCAGCACCTGGTCGGGCGTGAGGCGGGCGTAGGGGTGTTGGTCGTTCGAGGCGTTGGCAGCGGTATCGGGGGGCAATGGGGTCATGCCCCATTGTCGCCGCCGCGCCCTTGACGGCCCGGCATAGCGTTTCAGCCAGGCAGCATCGTCGCGATATGCCCGGCGCGCGGGTCGCCGCTGCCCGCCAGCACGCCCGCAAACAGCGCCTGCGTGGCCTGGGGCCCTGTATGGTGCTGCACCACCAGCCAGGGCTGCGGCCCGGCCGACACGGCGGTGCTGAACTGGTTCCACGCCGCCACCAGGCGCTCGTTCAGGCCCTGAGCGCCCCAGTCGGCGTGGCGCTTCTTGACCTGGGCGGGGGCGAAGAACATCACCGGGCGCGGGCCGGGCAGCTGGCCTGCGCCGCCCAGGTCCTGCACGTGGCTGGCGCCCACCGAGCAGCTGTAGGCCAGGCCCGTGAAGTGGGCGTGGATGCGCTGGCGCAGGCCCACGCTGCCCGCAAAGTCGATGTACACGCTGGGTGTGGCACTGTCGATGCTGTCCAGTGCGTCGTAGGTAACCACGCGGCTGTAGCAGCCCAGGCTTTCGCAAAACGCCACATTGCCCGGCGAGGTGAGGCCAATGACCTCGATGCCCTCCCGCTGTGCAAGCTGGAAGGCGGTGCCGTAGGCCGTTTTGCTCGACGCGCTGGACAGCAGCATGCGCTTGGCGCCAAAGAACTGCTGGTCGGCCAGAAAATCGTCGATAACCCACGAGGTGATGAACAGCGGCCGCAGCAGTGCCTGCACGTCCTCGTTGTCGGCGCGGTACAGCCCGTCGGTGCCGGTGCGCAGGTAGTGGTTGTAGACCGCATGCAGGCCCGCGCGGTGCGCGGCGCCGTCACTGAAGCCTGTGGGGTTGACGCGCTGGGGCGACAGCACGGCCTGACTGGCCATGGGCCAGTAGCCATAGAGGCGCTCGCCCACGGCCACCTCGGGGTGCTGTGACTCTGTCACCGTGCCAAAGCCCCACACGGGCACGATGCCCCAGCCTGCCTCGCCCGTGGGGAAGAACTGCCAGTAGTTCAGCATGTCGCCCAGCGCGGCGTAGGTGATGTTGTTGGCCGTGAGGGCAAACGACTCGACCCGCACGCGGACCTGGCCGCCTTCCAGCGGGGTGTCGTCGGCGGTCAACAGGCGGGTGCTGGCCAGGTTGTCCTGGCGCACGAGGAGGGTGGTGGTGCTCATGCCGCCACGCTAAACGAAAGCCCGGCGCGGCTCAAGCGGGCCGCGCCACCTCGGCGACAGCGGGGCCCACTCTTTGAACGGGCGCTTAGCCCGGGAACGTCTGGCCCAGCTGCTCGAACGGCAGCGCCTGTTTGACCAGGATGACGGTGCAGGGCGCATCACGCGCCACGCGGATGGGCACGGTGTCGATGAAGCGCTGCATCTGCAGCCCGTGCGTGGCGGCGCCCAGGATCATCATGCTCACGTGGTTGCTGGCCGCATAGCGCACCAGCGCCTGGGCCACGTCGCCCGCTTCGAGCACGTGGTAGCTCACGGCATGTCCGGTCAGGTCCAGACCCTGGGCCCACTGGCGCAGGCGTGCCATGTGCTGGCGGTGCAGCGTGGTTTCACTGCGCTCACTGTCGCTGGTGCTGCTGGCGCCCGGCGAGATCACCGTCACGCAGGCCAGCCGCGCGCCGGGGCGGATGCCCAGCGAGCGGGCCACGGCCTGGCGCAGCGAGTACAGCGTGGCGTCACTCACATCGGCATGGGGCACGGCCACCATGAGGATGGGCGTGTCTTCGATCTGCTGCGAGGGCAGGGGGCTGGGCGTGTAGTGCATGCCCGCAGCACGCAACCAGCGCCGCACATGCGTGCGCAGTGGAGTGCGCTCGGTGCGTTCGCCGCGTTCGGTAACCAGCACCTGTTCGGGGTTCGACAGGTCGAAGGCCAGGTGCGCGGCCGACGGGTAGCGGCTCCCTGCCTCAGGCTCCAGGCAGCGCAGGATGACTTCCTGCAGCCAGGGCGGGATGTCGGCGCGGTGTTTGCGCGGCGGGGCAGGCGTCATCCACAGGCGCTGTCGCATGCCGCCGCTGGTGGTGGGCGCGCCAAAGGGCAGCTCGCCCGTGGCCAGCTCGTACAGCATCACGCCGATGGCAAAGATGTCGCTGCGCGGGTCGCCGCGCACGCCCACCACCTGCTCGGGGGCGATCCAGGCGGGCGAGCCCACGGCCTGGCGCATTTCCTCGGCCAGCAGGTCGGGGTAGTGCGCGTGGCACGACAGGCCAAAGTCCAGCAGCACGGCCGTGCCATCTTCTTTGATGAGCACGTTGGCCGGTTTGAGGTCGAGGTGGCACACGTTCTGCTGGTGCAGGCTGTGCGCCGCGCGCGCGGTGGCCGCGCCCAGGCGGGCTATTGTTTCGATGTCGCAGTGGCCAGGGGCATCCAGCCAGTGCTGCAGCGTCTGGCCGGGGATGTATTCCATGACCAGGTAAGGCAGCCGCACCAGGTCACCCGCCGCCACAAAACGCGGCACATGCGGGCCGCTGAGCACGGGCAGGATCTGCAGCTCGACCTCGAAGCTCACGATGTTCTCGGCCCCGTCGCCTGCCGTCATGCGCGGGATCTTCATCGCCATGGGAAAGCCGGGGCTGCGGTCGGGCTGTGCGTATTCCACGGCGTAGATGTGGGCCATACCACCCGTGTGGATGCAGTCCACCACGCGAAAGCCGTCGATCTCGGTGCCGGGTTCGAGCAGTTTCATTGACCATGCTCCAACCTGTCGGCATAAAACGCGGGCAGTCCTGCCGCGCGGATGGCGGCGGCGGCGGCCAGGTGGTCATACGGCACGCGGTAGAAGGTGATCTGCCTGGCGGTGTCGTCGAACAGTGCGTACATGGCGCGCGCATCGCCGTCGCGCGGCTGGCCCACCGAGCCCACGATGCCCAGCCACCGGCGGTGCGGCGGCACGGGCACAGGCACGCCGGGTTCGGGCGCAAAACGCATGAGCTTGGCGGTGGGCGTGAGGAAGTACAGCACCTGTTCGTGCACATGGCCGCTGAACACGTAGCGGATGGCGGGGTCGAGGGCCTGGGCCGCAGTCATGCTGCGCTCGGCGGCGTTGGAGTCCTCCACGTAGCGCCACTGCGCGGGCATGTCGGCACTGGCGTGCACCAGCAAGGCGCTGCTGCCCAGCCGCGCCGTGAGCGGCAGCGACTGCAAAAAGGCGATGTGGCTGTTGCCGAGCTGGTCGTGTGTCCATTGCGCTCCCAGCTCGCTGCGGTTGCGGGGGTTGGCGGGCGGCGCCAGGGCCATGGCGTCGTGGTTGCCCAGCACACACAGGGCGCCCTGCTGGGCCAGGTCGCGCAGCTGCTCCACCACGGCCACGGGCTCGCCGCCGTAGCCCACCAGGTCGCCCAGCAGCGCAAATTGTTCGGCGCCCTGGGCGCGGGCGTGTTGCAGGCAGGCGTCCAGGGCCTGGCGGTTGGCGTGGATGTCGGACAGCAGGGCGATTTTCATGGTGTTGTCTCCAACCCCATCATCGCGCGCATGGCTGAATGGCAGCTTGCAGGCGGCAGTACCTGCGTGGATTCAAAGAAAAAATAGCTGCCAGCGCTTGTTGATCAAGCGCTGGCAGCTATGGTTTTGGTAGCTCAGAGGCTGCGCTGTACGGCGGGTTTTTTGTCCAGCGCCAACACCAGGCCCAGCGCAATGATCGCGGGCAGCGCCTGGCTGAAGAAGATCTTGGGCGCCGCGGTGGCCGCGCCGAACACCCCGGCCACGATCACGCAGGCCAGGAAGAAGATCTTGAACACCCGGTTGCCGGTGAACAGCCCCCAGAACAGGCCCGCCGCCAGAAAACCGTTGTACAGCCCCTGGTTGGCCGCCAGCGTGGTGGTGGCGTCGGCGAACTCCTGGGTCAGGTTGAAGGTCTTCATGCCCAGCGGCTTGTTCCAGAAGAACATTTCGAGCACGAGGATGTACACATGCTCGATGGCCACCAGGGCCACCGCGATGCGGGGAATCAGCAGGCGGCCCATGGTCTTAGACGATCGTGATGGTCACGTCGATGTTGCCGCGCGTGGCGTTGGAGTAGGGGCAGACCTGGTGGGCTGCGTCCACCAGCTTCTGGGCGGTTTCCTTGTCCAGGCCGGGCAGGCTGATGGCCAGGCGGGCGGCGATGCCGTAGGCGTTCGGGATGGGGCCCAGGTCCACTTCGGCGTCGATGGACACGTCCTGGGGCACGGGGATGCCGATCTTGCCGCCCACCGCCTTCATGGCGCCGATGAAGCAGGCTGCATAGCCGGAGGCAAACAGCTGTTCGGGGTTGGTGCCGGTGCCGGCCGTGCCGGGCGAGGACAGCTTGACTTCCAGGCGGCCGTCATCGGTCTTGGCGGCGCCATCGCGGCCACCGGTCACGTGCGACTTGGCGGTGTACAGGACTTTTTCGAGCTTGGTCATGGTGTCTTCCTTGCGGTTGTTGCCCACTGGCGGGCGGTGGAGGGAATCGGTGTTTGTGTTGTCTGCAGGCCGTCAGCGTTGCTCGCTGAGCCGGTCCCGCAGTTGCTTGAGTTCGGTGGTCAGGGCCGTCAGCTCGGCAATCGAGCACTGGCTGCTTTGCAGCACACAGGGCGGGATGGCCTCAGCCTGGTCGCGCAGCGCGCGGCCTTGCGACGTGAGGGTGATGCGCACACGGCGCTCGTCCTGCACATCGCGCAGCCGGGCAATGTGGCCCTGCGCCTCCAGGCGCTTGAGCAGCGGCGTGAGCGTGCCGGAGTCGAGAAACAGGCGCTCGCCCAGCTCGGACACCGTCACGCCATCCTGCTCCCACAGCACCAGCATCACGAGGTACTGCGGGTAGGTCAGGCCGATGTGGTCGAGCAGGGGCTTGTAGAGCTTCGTCATCGCCAGCGAGGCGGAATACAGCGCAAAGCAGACCTGGTTGTCCAGCCGCAGGATGGCGGGGCTGGGGGTGGAGGGGGTGCTGGGGCTGGGCATGGGGTGAATTGTGAGTGTGAATTCAATTGTGTGCAATTGAATTGTGAAAAACTTTGTTAATGAATGGGATTGTGCCGATGGGGGAGCGGCGCCGCGCCATCGGTGCTATTCGCGCGCTCCGCTGGCGCATGCGGGGGTGCCGCATCTACGTCGCCCTTAGGAGGTGCTATCAATAGTGAAGCTGCTAGCGCGTGATTTATCTGCGCTGGCGGTCAATTGGGCTTGAAATCTGGCGCGTGGTGGCTCTGGCGGCGACGCACCACCAGGACCTCATCGCCCGCTGAACTGCGCGGGCCGTCGCTCGACAAACGCGCGCACGCCTTCGGCCGCGTCCTCGCTGTTGGCCAGCTCTTTCTGCACCGGAATGAAGTCCCCCACCGCAGCCGCCTGCCCTTGCTCGATGGCCTTGAGCACATTCAAGCGCGTGGCCACCACCGCCCGGGGCGCCTGGGCGGCAATGCGCTGGGCAATCGCCAATGCCTCGTCCAGTTCCTGGCCAGCCGGCACCACCTTCTGCACGAAGTTCAAACGGTACGCCTCAGCGCTGCCAAACTCGTCGGCCGTCAGCAGGTGCAGCAGCGCATTGCCCGTGCCCGCGCGCTCGGCCATGCGCAGCGTGGCGCCGCCTGTGGCCATGATGCCGCGCTGCACCTCCATCTGCGAGAAGCGGCAGTTGTCGGCCGCCACCACGATGTCGGCGCCCAGCATGAGCTCGATGCCCACGGTGAAGCAGATGCCCTTGACCGCCACCACCATGGGCTTGGTGCGGCGCCGGTAGCCGGGCAGGCCGTAGTCATGGGGCTCCACCAGGCCTTCGGGGATGGCTTTTTCGCCGCGCTGCATGTAGGCGCTCACGGCGGGCAGGTCCAGCCCGGCCGTGAAGTGGTCGCCCATGGCATGCAGCACACCGACGCGCAACTCGGGGTCATCGTCGAGGCGGGTGTAAGCCTCGGCCAGCTGGCGGAACATGGGCGGCGTCCAGCCGTTGCGCTTGGCCGGGCGGTTGATGCCGATCAGCAGCACGTGGCCGAGCACCAGGGTGTCTATGCAGCCCTCGGGCGGGGGCATGGTGCTGGATGGTGTGGTGGTGTTGGCTTCTGACATGGCCGGGTCTCCTTTTCGTTTCCACGATTCAAAACCCGGCGCGCCGACTGCGCCGTCCCCTGGGGGACAACGCATGTGCGCAGCGCTCCCATGCGGCCGCGGCTTCAAAAACCGGCGCGGCGCCTTACCAGTGCCCCCGCGCAAGGGCCGCTTCGCCGCGCTGGGGGCGTCCCCCTGCTAGGGGGAAGGCGCGAAGCGGCTCAGGGGGTTAGTAGGTATACACGCCCTGCCCAGTCTTGCGGCCCAGGCGGCCCGCAGCCACCATTTCCTTGAGCAGCGGGCAGGGACGGTATTTGCTGTCGCCAAACTCGGTGAGGTACACATCCATCACGGCCAGGCACACATCCAGGCCGATCATGTCCGCCAGCGCCAGCGGGCCGATGGGCTGGTTACAACCCAGCTTCATGCCCGCGTCGATGTCCTCGGGCGTGGCCAGGCCTTCGGCCAGCACGAAGAAGGCCTCGTTGATCATGGGCACCAGGATGCGGTTGACCACAAAGCCGGGCGCGTTCTTCACGGTGATGGGGCTCTTGCCCAGGGCCTCGGCCAGGGCCTTCACGGCGTCGTGCGTGGCATCGCTGGTCTGCAGGCCGCGGATGATCTCCACCAGCGCCATCATGGGCACGGGGTTGAAGAAGTGCATGCCAATGAAGCGGTCGGCGCGGCTGGTGGCGGCGGCCAGCTTGGTGATGGAGATGGACGAGGTGTTGGATGCGATCAGCACCTCGGGGCCCACCAGTGCGTCCACTTGCTTCAGGATCTTGAGCTTGAGTTCGTAGTTTTCGGTGGCGGCCTCGATCACAAGCTGCGCGGCCTTCAGGTCGTCGTAGCTGGTGGAGGTCTTGATGCGGCCCAGCGCGGCGGCCTTGTCGGCCTCGGTGATTTTTTCCTTTTTGATCAGGCGGTCCAGGCTGCCGGCCACGGTGGCCAGGCCTTTTTGCACTGCAGCATCCGAGATATCGACCATCACCACGTTGATGCCCGACACCGCACAGGCCTGTGCAATGCCGTTGCCCATGGTGCCTGCGCCGATGATGCCTACGGTCTGAATCGTCATATAGAGAGCCCTCTTCAAAGTGAAACGGATGGATGGAATGGTAAGGCGAATCGCACGACCGTTCGGTTATCGTGCGTCAAACCTGAACCAACAAGCCGCTGCGCAGCATGGCGGAGGAGACACAAAACATGTTTGACTACATCGTGATCGGTGGCGGATCGGCGGGTTCCGTGCTGGCCGGCCGTCTGACTGAGAACCCCGCCGTGCGCGTCTGCCTGCTGGAGGCCGGGCCTGCCGACAAGAGCGTGCTCATCCACTGCCCGGCTGGGCTGGCCGTGATGGCCAAGTTCGAGCTGAACGGCTGGGGCTTCAACACCACGCCGCAGGCCACGCTGAATAACCGGCGCGGCTACCAGCCACGCGGCAAGGTGCTGGGTGGCTCCAGCTCCATCAACGCCATGGTCTACATCCGGGGCCAGCATGCCGACTACGACCACTGGGCCGCGCAGGGCAACCCGGGCTGGGGCTGGGAGGATGTGAAGCCTTACTTTGTGCGTGCCGAGAACAACGAACGCGGCGCCAACGCTTGGCATGGCCAGGGCGGCCCCTTCAACGTGGCAGACCTGCGTGCACCCAACCGGTTCAGCCAATATTTCACCGACGCAGGTGTGCAGGCCGGGCACCCGCACAACACCGACTTCAATGGCGCCACGCAGGAAGGCGTGGGCCTGTACCAGGTCACGCACAAGAACGGCGAGCGCCACAGCGCAGCCAAGGGCTACCTCACGCCGCACCTGGCGCGGCCCAACCTGCAGGTCATCACCGGTGCGCATGCCACGCGCATCCTGTTCGAGGGCACGCGCGCCGTGGGTGTGGAATACCGCCAGGGCGGTGCCTTGAAGCAGGTGCGTGCGGGGCGCGAAGTGCTGTTGAGTGCGGGCGCACTGCTGTCGCCGCAGTTGCTGATGTTGTCGGGCGTGGGGCCTGCCGCACACTTGCAGCAACACGGCATCCCGGTGCTGCACGACCTGCCGGGCGTGGGCCAGCATTTGCACGACCATCCCGACGTAGTGCAGGTGCTGGACGCTCCCGATCTGAAGGACCTGTTCGGCCTGTCACTGTCGGGCATGGCGCAGACGCTGCGCGGCATTGTCGAATGGCGCAAGCACCGCACGGGCATGTTGACCACCAACTTTGCCGAGGCGGGGGGCTTCATCAAGAGCGACCCGTCCGAGCCAGCACCCGACCTGCAGCTGCACTTCGTGATTGGCAAGCTGGTGGACCACGGGCGCAAAACGGTGTTCGGCCACGGCTACTCGGCCCACGTGTGCCTGCTGCAACCCAAGAGCCGGGGCTCGGTCACGCTGGCCAGCCGTGACCCCATGGCCTTGCCACTGGTGGACCCGAACTTCCTGGCGGACCCCGACGACATGGCGCGCATGGTGCGTGGCTTCAAGCGCACGCGCGAGATCCTGATGCAACCGGCGCTCGCGAAGTTCGGCGCCAAGGAGCTGGTGGCCTCGGCCAGTGCGCGCACCGACGCGGAGATCGAGCAGTTCATCCGCCAGTACGCCGACACCATCTACCACCCCGTGGGCACCTGCCGCATGGGGCCTGGGCCCATGGACGTGGTGGATGCCGAACTGCGCGTGCATGGCCTCGCAGGCCTGCGTGTGGTGGACGCGTCCATCATGCCGCGCATCGTGAGCGGCAACACCAATGCGCCCACGGTGATGATTGCGGAGAAGGCGGTGGACCTGCTGCGTGCGCGGGTGTGAAGGAATTCACGTTTGCGGCGCTGAACGCGATTTTTAAGGTTCGCAGAAGGTCTGCTTAAGGAGTTTTTAACAGGCAAAACGGCCGCGCGTTCCTAGACTTCTTTTCATGGAAGCGGGTGCATGGTGCACCCGGCCCGGCACCCCTCAAAGCAGGGTGTCGAGAGGCCCCACGAGGCCGTGAAAGAAGCACATGAAGATTGATGCCCGCGAAATTGCCGCACTGACCCAAGCCCAACCCGCTGCGCCCCGCATGGACATGTACGCCAGCATCCACAAGGCGCTGCGCGCCTTTATGGCCGACACGCTGCTGGGCCTGGGCCGCATGGATGTGGACGACGACCTGGAGTTTGCCCAGACCTGCGACCGTGTGATGCAGCTGCTGGACCTGTGCCGCGCGCACCTGCACCACGAGAACCAGTTCGTGCACGCCGCCATGGAGGCGCGCCAGCCCGGCTCCAGCCAGAGCATTGCCGGTGAGCATGTGGAGCACGAACAGGCCATCACGGCCCTGGCCGACGGGGTGAACCACCTGATGGCCTGCGCCAAGCCCGCACGCCCGGCCGCCACCCTGGCCCTGTACCGCCAGCTGGCGCTGTTTGTGGCGCACAACTTTGAGCACATGCACGAGGAAGAGACTGCGCACAACCGCGTGCTCTGGCACTGCTACACCGACGCAGAACTGGCGGGCGTGCACGATGCGCTGGTGGCCTCGATCCCGCCGCACGAAATGATGGTGGTGGCCCGCTGGATGGTGCCCTACATGTCACCCGCCGAGCGCACGGCCATGCTGTCGGACATGAAGCAACATGCGCCTGCCCCTGTGCTGGCAGCGGTGTTGGCGCAAGTGCAGCCGCACCTCACGCAGCCCGAGTGGACCAAGCTGATGCGCAGCCTGGGCCTGCCGGTGGTGCCGGGTCTAGTGCACTGACTTGGAGAAATCAGTGGCGTGAAGGCGTCAGGCGTCTTCCAGCACCACAGGGCGCAGCACGCACAGCCGAAAGCGCCCGCGCCCTGTTTTTTCGATGTGGATGTGCGGGCAGTTCTCCTGCAGGCGGCGCTGCAGCAATAGCAGGCGGGCCTCCAGGTTGTCGGCCACATCGGGCAGGCGCAGGGCGGGGTCCAGCCGCAGCTCGCGGTTGGTGAAGTCCACGCGCCCGGTGTGCTGGTGGTCGCGCAGCAGCTTCCAGACAATGGCGCCCGCCACGCCCTTGATCAAATAGTCGTCGTTGATGAACACGCTGTCGTTGGCCGCAAAGTGGCGCACCCGCAGCGCGCTGCCGCTCACCGGCGGTGCCGCTGTTGGAGTAGGCAGCGGCTCGGGCGTATCGGGCGCGGCCTGCAGCAGGTCGATGGCGGCGGCCAGCTGGCCCGCAATGGCCACCAGCAGGTCTTCATCCTCGAAACCAAAGCGCATGTCCTCGGGGCTCTCGGCAAACAGCACTCCCAGCAGGCGTCCGGCCGACAGCAGCGGCACCGCCACCTGGCTGTGCGGCTCTGGCAGGCCGGGGTAAGGGATGTCCAGGCCGCGCAACGGGGGCGCATCGGGTGCGGCATGCGCGTCCATGCTTTCGCGGATGGCATGGCTGTACAGGGCGGCGTGCGTCATGTGGCTGATGCGCACCGGCGTGCGCTCGCGCGCAGCCATGCCGATCACTCCCTGCCCCAGCCGGATTTCTGAACCCACGCCCGATGTGGCATAGCCGCAGCTGGCCACCGTGTAGAGCTGTTGGGCGCTGGCGTCCAGCATCAGCACCATGGCGTGCTGGATGCCCAGCTTGTCCTGCAGGCCCTGCAGCGCGCCTTGCAGCAACTCGTCCAGCCCCGAGCAGCGCGCGATGCTTTCGCTGCACAGGCGCAGCGTGTGCAGCAAGCCAGAACGTGGCGTCGGTGCCGGCAGGCCTTCGCCGGCCACCGATTCGATGCGCTCCACAGCGTAGATGTCGGCCCCTTTGAGCTCAAACACCTCGGCCATGCCCGCATGCGACGCAATACCCGCCAGCTGCGCGCGCATGCTCTCGAACACCGGGCCACTGTCCTCGGTGCGTTCGTACAGCAGGTGCAGGCGGTAGAAGTGGGCGGTGAGCGGGTCCAGCACCAGCACGGACGCACGCGGGTTGCGCAGGATGTTCTGGCGGGTCTTGTTGAAGAACTGGAACGACAGCGCCACATGCCCCGCATCCACATAGACCACCTGCGAGATGTAGGCCACGTTGGGTGTGCCGTCGGGGTCACAGGTGGCCATGATGGCGGGAATCGCACCCTCCAGGCAGGGGCGGATGCTGTGCAGGGACGGCGCTGCGGTGCTCATGGCTGCGGCGTAGGTGGTGAGGGCTGCGGCGTAGGTGGTGAGGGTGATGTGGGTGGCGAACACAACTCCGCGCCGGCGCGCGGGCCCGGTGTCTGGTCGAACGCGCTGGTGGGCGTGAAGCTCACGGCCACCACATCCTGCAGCGGTGCCGCCAGCATGGCGCCCACATACTGCGGCCCGTAGCCGACCTGGCCCACCTCCTGCACCATGGACTGCAGGTAGGCCTGCAACACCGGCAGGTCACCGTCATGGGCCGGGCGCTGCGTGGCCCGGCGGGCCTTGAGCTGCAGCGTCTGGTGGGTGGACGGCACGCTGAACACCACGGCAATCTCTCCAGTGTGCGCAATGTCCTGCAGCAATTGTTCAGACTGGCTGCTCCGCAGGTACACCGTGACCTCCTGCCCATCGTCGCTGATGTGGCTGCCCACGGCCCGCATGATGCTCGGCCGCAGGGCCGCGTCGCGTGACGCCACGATGGCTGACACGCCTTTGGCCACCATGGCGATATGGCTGGAGCCGAGCAGTGCGGTCATGCCTTGAAGCGCTTGCGGGTCAGGGCCAGGGCCACCCAGAAGGCCACCACGGTGGTCACCACCAGCACCAGGCCATGGCGCAGCGGGTGGGCAGGCCACTGGTCCATGAACAGCGGGCGCACCAGCTCGACCGCGTTGGTCAGCGGCAGCCAGTCGGAGATGGCGCGCACGATGGGAGGCAGCTGCTCGCGCGGGAAGAACACGCCCGAGAGAAACATCATGGGCGTGAGCACCAGCGTGAAGTAGTAGGTAAAAAAGTCATACCCCTTGGCCAGCGCATTGAAGATGAGCGCGATGCTGGAGAACATCACCCCCACGAACAGCAGCACCGGCCAGGCCACCAACAGCTTGGGGCTGTGGCTGATGGAGAGGGCCAGCATCACGCCGAGGATGGCGGTGACGGTGAACAGCGCCTTGAACGCGGCCCACAGCATCTCGGCCAGCACCACATCGTCGAGGCTCACCGGCGCGTTCATGATGCCGTCCCAGGTCTTTTGCACATGCATGCGCGAGAAGGCCGAGTACAGCGCCTCGAAGCTGGCCGCGTTCATGGCGCTCATGCAGATGGAGCCGCTGGCCAGGAACAGGATGTAGGGCACCTTGGTGTCGCCCGCCGCGCCGCCCACGTTCACCTGCCCCACCAGGGCCCCCATGCCGTAGCCAAAGGCCACCAGCCACATCAGCGGCTCGGCAATATTGCCTACCAGGCTGGGGATCGCCAGCTTGCGCCAGACCAGCAGGTTGCGCAGGAACACGGGCCACCAGCGCACGGACAGGCTGGGCGGGCGCCACACCGACGGCGGAGGCGGGGCCACGGTGGCCACGGAGGACGGGGTAACGGTTTGCATCCGCTTATTGTGCGATGTTGGCGGTCGGGCGCACAGTCCCCGATGTGTTCCTGCCCGCCCACTGGGCACGTCCATTGCTTGGGAGCTGCCATGCCCACCCATGTCCTGAACCTGCCTGCCGGTGCCAGTGCCCTCTGGCAAAACCGCCTGGGGCTGCTGCTGGAGTCTACGGGCGAGGGCGTGTTTGGCATCGACCTGGCGGGCAACTGCGTGTTCATCAACCGGGCGGGCGCGCAGATGCTGGGCTTTGCGGCCGATGAGGTGATGGGCCGCAACATGCACGCGCTCACCCACCACAGCCACCCCGACGGCAGCCCGTATGCCGACAGCGACTGCCCCATCTTCAACGCGTTCCGCCAGGGCCTGCCTTGCCGGGTGGACACCGAGGTGTTCTGGCGCCGCGATGGCTCGGCGTTTGCCGTGGAGTATTCCAGCCACCCCATCCTGGAGGGCGACCAGGTGCACGGCGCCGTGATCGCCTTTGTGGACATCACCAGCCGCAAACGCGCCGCCGACGAGCTGCAGCGCGCGCACGACGACCTGGCCCGCGCCAATGACGAGCTGGAGCGCCGCGTGGCCGCGCGCACCCAGGAGCTGTCGCAGGCACTGGCACAGCTGCGTGAGCTGTCGGCCTACTCAGAGCAGGTGCGCGAAGACGAACGCACCCGCATCGCCCGCGAGGTGCACGACGAGCTGGGCAGCCTGCTGGTGGCGCTGAAGATGGATGTCAACTGGCTGCACAAGCGCCTGGGCGAGCAGGGCGAGCGCACGCCCGAGGCCGCAGGCGACATGCGCACCCAGATGCGCTGCAAGTGCCAGAACATGAGCCGCCTGATCGAAAACGCCGTGGACAACGTGGGCCGCATCATCACCGACCTGCGCCCCAGCATCCTGGACCACCAGGGCCTGTGGGCGGCGCTGGAGTGGCAGGCGCAGGAGTTCGTGCAGTCGGCCGAGCTGGAGCTGGCGTGGCACATGGAGGTGCCTGCCACCCTGCACTTGCCTGAGCCCGCAGCCATCGCCGTGTTCCGAATCTTCCAGGAGATGCTGAGCAATGTGGGCCGCCACGCGCAGGCCAGCGCCATCGACATTGCCATCGACGTGCAGGACGATGTGCTGCAGCTGCGCGTGCGTGACAACGGCGTAGGCGCCACCCGCCAGGCCCTGGATGCGCCCACCGCCTATGGGGTGATGGGCATGCGCGAACGGGCGCGGCAGCTGGGAGGCCAGCTGACTATCACCAGCGAGCCGGGGCAGGGCTCGTGCCTGCAATTGCTGATTCCTCTGGAGCTGTCATGAATTCCGTGGTTCGCGTATTGATCGGAGACGACCACCGCATCGTGCGGGAGGGGCTCAAGCAGGTGCTGGGCGACCCCGCCAACGGTGCGCCCGAGATCACCGTGGTGGCTGAAGCCACCCAGGGCAGCGAGGTGCTGGAGCAGGTTACTGCGCTGCAGGGGCGCACGGGAGCACCCGGGCTGGACCTGGTACTGCTGGACATCGCCATGCCGGGCATGGATGGCCTTGAAGTGCTGCAGGCGCTGCGCAAGGCCTGGCCCGCGCTGCCGGTGCTGATGCTCAGCACCTACCCCGAGCGGCAGTACGCGGTGCGCTGCATCCAGATGGGCGCAGCGGGCTACCTGCACAAAAGCGCCGACCCCGACGACATGGTGGCCGCCGTGCGCAAGGTGGCGGCAGGCGGGCGCTACCTGACCGAGGCCACGGCGCAAGCCCTGGCGGGCGCCGTGGAGCGCACCGGGGTGGTGCGCGCCGCCCAGCAGGGCGCGCCCGCTGGAGTAGACGCGCTCTCCTATCGAGAGCATCAGGTGTTCCGTCTGCTCACGGCCGGGCAGAGCGTGAGCGAAATTGGTGCGCAGCTCAAGCTCGCGCCCAACACGGTGAGCACCTACCGCGCCCGCATCCTCGAAAAGACCGGCGCGCGCAATGACGTGGAGCTGGCGCTGCTGGCGCGCGGCGCGCCTGCCGAGTGATTTGCGGGCGCTACATGCCCGATTTGTAGTGCTGGCCCTACACGCTGTAGACACCACACCCACGAATTCATGACAGCGGGCCGGCACCGGCAAAAACTGGCCCGCGCTTTGCGTAACGCCTGGCACCAACTTCTTCGAGGTGTGCCATGTCCGAATTCTTCTCGCCCTACGATGCCGACCGCCCGTTGATGCTGAAATGCAGCTGTGGCCGCGACCACACGGTGGCCGACCACCATGCCGAGGTCTCTGCCGATGCCGCTGCAGCCACCCTGCGCCAGCGCAGCGAGACCCGCGAGTTCGAGCTTTACAGCAACGAGTTCATCGAAGCCACGCTGGTCAAGGCGCTGTTTCCGCAAGACGCGGTGCGCCGCCGTTTCCTCAAGGCCGTGGGCAAGGGCACAGCCATGGCGGCCATTGCCAGCGTGTTGCCGGTGGCCAGCCTGCAGGCCATGGCGCAAGAGAAACAGGGCGCGCTGGAGAAGACCAACCTCAAGATCGGCTTCATCCCGATCACCTGCGCCACGCCGCTGATCATGGCCCACCCGCTGGGCTTCTACAGCAAGCAGGGCCTGAATGTCGAAGTCACCAAGACAGCAGGCTGGGCGCTGATCCGCGACAAGATGATCAACAAGGAGTACGACGCCACGCACTTCCTGAGCCCGATGCCGCTCGCGATCTCCATGGGTCTGGGCTCCAACGCCACGCCGATGAACGTGGCCACCATCCAGAACGTGAACGGCCAGGCCATCACGCTCGCCCTCAAGCACAAGGACAACCGCGACCCCAAGAACTGGAAGGGCTTCAAGTTCGCGATTCCGTTCGAGTACAGCATGCACAACTTCCTGCTGCGCTACTACCTGGCCGAGGCGGGCCTGAACCCCGACACTGACGTGCAACTGCGCGTGGTGCCACCGGCCGAGATGGTGGCCAACCTGCGCGCGGGCAATATCGATGGCTTCCTGGGCCCCGATCCGTTCAACCAGCGCGCCGTGTTCGAGGAGGTTGGCTTCATCCACCTGCTCACCAAGGACCTGTGGAACGGCCACCCCTGTTGCGCCTTTGGCACCAGCACCGAGTTCATCCAGAAGAACCCCAACACCTTTGCCGCGCTGTACCGCGCGGTGCTCACCTCGGCCGCCATGGCGCGCGACCCCAAGAACCGCGAGCTGATCGCCAAGGTGATTGCGCCACAGGCCTACCTGAACCAGCCTGAGGCCGTGATCAACCAGGTGCTCACCGGCAAGTTCGCCGACGGGCTGGGCAAGATCCAGAACGTGCCCGATCGCGCAGACTTCGACCCCATGCCCTGGCAGAGCATGGCCGTGTGGATGCTCACGCAGATGCAGCGCTGGGGCTACATCAAGGGTGATGTGGACTACAAGCAGATCGCCGAGAAGGTGTTCCTCATCACCGACGCGAAAAAGCAGATGAAGGCGCTGGACCAGAAGGTGCCCGACGGCGCGTACCCCAAGTTCAAGATCATGGGGCGCGAGTTCGATGCGGCGAAGGCGGCCGAGTACGCCAAGAGCTTCCCCATCCGCA
The DNA here is from genome assembly GCF_057808995.1 of Acidovorax sp. FG60. NCBI lineage: Bacteria > Pseudomonadati > Pseudomonadota > Betaproteobacteria > Burkholderiales > Comamonadaceae > Acidovorax > Acidovorax sp. FG60. The sequence continues at coordinate 226,262 of NZ_JBMDJC010000006.1, read as the reverse complement.
AGGCGGCATGACATGACTGCCGCCAAAAACCTCAACCTGCGCGCGGGCCTGCTGTCCGTGCTCATCTTCCTCACGCTGCTAGGCATCTGGTACGTGGCCACGTCGTCTTCCGGCGGCGGTGGCGGCACGGCGGGCATGACGGCCGAGCAGATCGAGTACGCCAAGATGATGGGCAAGGACCCGGGCGCATCCAAGAGCGGTGGCTTTCCCACGCTGGGTGCGATGGGCAGCACGGTGTGGGGCCACCTGTCCAACCCGTTCTACGACAACGGTCCCAACGACAAGGGCATCGCCATCCAGCTGGCGCACTCGCTGGGCCGCGTGGCGCTGGGCTTTGGCCTGGCCTGCCTGGTGGCGATCCCGCTCGGCTTCATCATCGGCATGTCGCCGCTGCTGCGCCGCGCGTTCGACCCGTTCATCCAGGTGCTCAAGCCCATCAGCCCGCTGGCGTGGATGCCGCTCGCGCTCTACACCATCAAGGACTCATCCATCTCGGGCATCTTTGTGATCTTCATCTGCTCGGTGTGGCCCATGCTGGTGAACACGGCGTTTGGTGTGGCCTCGGTCAAGCGCGACTGGCTCAACGTGTCGGCCACGCTGGAAGTGAACCCGCTGCGCAAGGCGTTCCTGGTGATCCTGCCTGCCGCAGCGCCCACCATCCTCACGGGCATGCGCATCAGCATGGGCATTGCGTGGCTGGTGATCGTGGCCGCCGAGATGCTGGTGGGCGGCACCGGCATCGGCTACTTCGTGTGGAACGAGTGGAACAACCTGTCGCTCACCAACGTGATCTTCGCCATCCTGGTGATCGGCGTGGTGGGCATGTTGCTCGACCTGGCGTTTGGCCAGCTGCAGAAGGTGGTGACCTATGTGGAGTGATGTTGCCCAGCGCCCGGCTGTTCCAGCCCCTCTTGCCACTGACGCACCGCAACGAAAGGCCTCTGCCGTGACCCAAGGCTTCCTCCAGATCGACCGGCTGAGCAAAGCCTTTGTACCCGCCAAACCCGTGTTTGCCGACGTGTCGTTCACGCTCGACAAGGGCGAGTTCGTCTGCATCATCGGCCACTCGGGCTGCGGCAAGACCACCATCCTGAACGTGCTGGCGGGGCTGGACACTGCCACCTCGGGAACCGTCATCATGGACGGACGCGAAGTGGCCGGGCCCAGCCTGGACCGGGGCGTGGTGTTTCAGAGCCATGCGCTCATGCCCTGGCTCACGGTGCGCCAGAACATCGCGTTCGCCGTGAAGTCGCGCTGGCCGGACTGGAAGAAGAGCCAAGTCGATGCGCATGTGGAGAAGTTCGTGGCGCTGGTAGGCCTGAGCCCTGCCATCGACAAGAAGCCTTCGCAGCTCTCGGGCGGCATGAAGCAGCGCGTGGGCATTGCGCGCGCGTTTTCCATCCAGCCCAAGATGCTGCTGTTGGATGAGCCCTTTGGCGCGCTGGATGCGCTCACGCGCGGCACCATCCAGGACGAGCTGATGACCATCGTGCGCCAGACGCAGCAGACGGTGTTCATGATCACGCACGATGTGGACGAAGCCATTTTGCTGGCCGACCGCATCCTGCTGATGAGCAACGGCAACGAGACGCCCGAGGGCTATCGCCCCGGTGGCATCGCCGAGGTGGTGGTCAACCCGCTACCGCGCGAACGCACGCGCACCAGCCTGCACCACCTGGACGGCTACTACGCGCTGCGCAACCACATTGTGGACTTCCTGGTGACGCGCGCCAAAGCCCACTGAATTCCTGAGCAACCAAGCCCTGTCGTGTTGCCCCTTGTGGGTGGCAGGGAGGGCTGCACCCTGAAGTTTTTGTTCCCCGTTCCAAAACCCATCCAACCGAAGGAGCCATCACCATGAACCGCAACGACGTTACCGAAAAGATCATCAGCACCAAGGTCGCCAAGGGCCTGCAATGGGAGGCCATTGCCAAGAAGGTCGGCCAGTCCAAGGAATGGACCACCGCCCTGTGCCTGGGCCAGATGACCGCCACCCCCGAGCAGGCCAAGATCGTCGGCAAGATCTTCGGCCTCACGGCCGAGGAGCAGAAGTGGCTGCAGGTGGTGCCCTACAAGGGCTCTCTGCCCACGCCCGTACCCACAGACCCGCTTATCTACCGCTGGTACGAGGTGGTGAGCGTGTACGGCACCACCATCAAGGAGCTGATCCACGAAGAGTTTGGCGACGGCATCATGAGCGCCATCGACTTCAGCATGGACATTCAGCGCGAAGCCAATCCCAACGGCGACCGCGTGAATGTGGTCCTGTCGGGCAAGTTCCTGCCGTATAAACAGTACTAACCCCCTGAGTCGCTTCGCGCCTTCCCCCTTTCTCTCGAATTGCTGCGCAATTCGGGAAGGGGGACACCGCCAGCGCGGCGGGGCGGCCCTTGCGCGGCGGTCGCTGGTATGGGCCGCTCCCCCTCTCGGCGCGGTCAGAGTACTTTGACGGCGCGGCCGATGAACTGGATGGGACCCGTGGGTTTGCCAATCGGCGAGCCTGTCGGCGGTTCCAGCGTCAGCTCGAACAACTGGTTGGGCTGCAGCGGCGGAAGCTTGTCCAGCGGGATCTGCAGGGGCTGACCGGGCTGCACCAGGCCCAGCGACACGGGGCCGCTCCAGCCATCGGCCTTGGTCCAGAACTCCAGGGCCTTGTCGGCGGGCACTTCGGCCACGCCCAGCGGAATCAGGCTGATCTGCCGGGGGGAGCTGGCCTGCACCACCCAGCCGGGCGCCTTGTCTTGCGGCGCGACCAGCACCACCATGAACTGCGGCGGCGCGGCCACGGGCGCGGTGCGCGTGACGAGCACTGCCGCGAGCACCGCCGCCATGGCAAAGCCCGAGCCGGCGAGGGCCCGCCACAGGCCCAGGTGGTCCCACCAGCGGACGGACGGCTTGCGCTCGGTGTCGGCGCGGGGTGGCGTGGTAACGGGGGGCGCGGCCTGCTGTGCGCTGGCTGCTTGCAGCGATTGATCGATGCGCGCCCACAAGGCGGCGGGCGGCGCGATGGGCTCGGCCAGCTGGGTCAGCGGCAGCAGGCGGGCTTCCCATTCGGCCACCGCCTGCTGCAGTGCTCGGTCACCGGGCAGGCGTTGCTGGACGGCCTTGCGGTCGGCAGCGGGCAGGGTGCCCAGCACGTACTCGCCAGCCAGCACATGCAGGTCTTCCGGCGAGGGGGTAGGCGGTGGGGTTCGCACATCGGTCATGCCATGCACTCCCGTAGCGATACCAGGCTGCGCCGTATCCATGCTTTCACGGTGCCCAGCGGGGCTCCCAGACGTTCGGCAATTTCGCCGTGCGAGCAGCCGTCCACATAAGCGTGCAGCACGCAGTTGCGCCGGGCCGGGTCCAGGGCCTCCAGGCAATGCTGCAGGCGCCCCAGGCTGGCGTTCAGCGCAAAGGTTTCCTCGACCTCGTGGTGGGCCTGCACAGACATGTCGGCCTCCAGGGCTTGTTGGGTGGTGTCGTCCACATCCACGTGGCGGCTGCCGTCGCGCACGGCGTTCAGGGCCAGATTGCGTACCACGCTGTAGATCCAGCCGCGTGCGCTGCCCCGGCTCGCGTCGTAGCTGGCGGCGCGCGTCCAGATATTGACGCAGGCATCGTGCACGATGTCCTCGGCCAGCGCGCGCTGGCGCACGATGCGCAGCGCCACACCCAATAGCCGTGCGCCCTCCTGCTCGTACAGGCGGTGCATGGCCTGCCTGTCGCCGGCTGCGCAGGCGGCCAGAGCGGCTTCGTAGTCAAAATCGCCAGGGGTGTCGGGCACGGTGTGCAGGCAGCGGGGCAGTGGCTGAAAGGTGGGCGCATCGTAGCCGCAAACCCGTCACCGCCCCGGTGGTAGCCCCCGCTGCGCAGGGGATTGTGTGCGCGTGGTTTACGCGGCCTTCCAGAAGATGTAGTCGGCCTGGTACTTCACGATCTGGCGCTCGCCCTTGTTGGCGGTGGTGCAGGCGGCAGCAGGTGCCACGCCGCCCTTCAAGGCCACGCGCTGGATGAAGGTCACGCCGGTCATGGCGCCGGAGCCCATGGCGGGGTTGGCTTTGACGAGCTGGTAGGGCAGGTTGCCCGTGCCCGATGGTGCCACGGCCAGCTGGGTGGCCGTGAGCTTGGAGCCGTCGTTCGACTCCCAGGTCGCCGGTGGACCGTAGTAGGTGCCCACTTGTTTGCCGCTGCGGTCATTCAGCACGGCCTTGGGGCCCACGAACACCCATTCGGTCTGGCCGGGCATGTTGGCCTTGTCGCGGCATTCGTAGGTAATCTCGCCCACGCCCACGGTTTCCATCGCCACCTTGTTGCCCGCAGGAACCTTGATGCTGTCGGGCAGGCTGTCCTGCGAGTACATGGATTTGGAAGGCGACGACATCATCGAACCGCAGGCGCTCAGCAGCACGGCGGCGGCAATGGCACCCGTCAGGGGCAGCAGGCGGGAGATGGGAGACGTGTGGATGGTCATGGCGTTTCTCTCTGGTCTATGGGTTGATAGGACAGCAGCAAGTTGCGCTGCTGGAGGTACTACCCACGAAAACGCCGTTTGGATGCAGGAGATGCAAAAATTTTTTTCCGATGCCTGCCCGGGCAGCGCGGCGGCCTGTGCCGGGGGCAGTGTCAATGCAGGGTCAACGGCCGGGTGGTGGTCTTGACGCGCACCACGGCTGCCCGGTGCTCATAGGGGGCCGACGGCTGGCCCAGGATGGCGGCCGCCAGCGTGCGCGCCTGCCGGGCAATCGGTTCGATATAGCGGCTGCACTGCCCGTTGATGCTGATGCAATCGCCCAGTGCGTGGATGCGGGGGACGCTGGTTTGCAGCGTGCCTGCGTCCACCGCAATGCCCTGGGCCCAATCGAGCCCTGCACTTTGCGCCAGGCGCTGGGGGGGCACAAGGCCCGCAGCCACCACCACTTCGTCGGCCGCAAAACGTTGCCCGCTGGTGGTGGTGACCCGGTAGCGCGAGCCCACACGCTCCACCTGCTCCACTTGCAGACCGCCTTCAAAGCGGATGGACAGGTCCCTCCAGGCGTCCAGCAGCTGCGGGCCCGCCTGCTGGTCGTGCCAGCGCGCCAGTGGTTCGGTGGCCGTGTCCAGCAGCGTGATGTGGTGGCCGCCCAGTGCCAGGTCGTTGGCCAGCTCACTGCCGACCAGGCCCGCGCCGATGATGAGCACGTCCTTGGGCTGGTCGCCCAGGTGCTGGCGCAGGCGCTGGTAGGCGTCCAGGTGGTTGATGCGCCAGCACAGGCTGGCGGGCAAGCCCGGAGGCAACGCGGCCTGCGCACCGTGGGCCAGCACCAGGTGGCCGTAGCGCAGCACGCCCCGCGTGGTGCGCAATTGGCGGGTGTCGGCGCAGATGCGCACGGCATGGGTGTGGGCCAGCAGGGTGACGCCCAGGCGGTGCGCCGCATCGCGACCGGTTTCGGACACCAGGGCCAGCGGGTCCAGCTGGCGCGCCATGGCCACCGACAGCAAAGGCTTGTCGTACCGGTCGCCCGCGCAGGCCGTCACCAGGGTGATGGGCAGCGTGGCGCTGTGTTGGCGCAGGGTTTCGGCCAGTTGCCAGCCTGCACGGCCCGCGCCGACGATGACCACGCCCGGCTCGCCACGCACGCGCAGGGAGGCGGCTGGCGCTGCGCTGGCCTGCGCCCGCAGCGCCTCCAGCGTGGGGGCTTCGTACGGAGAAAAATCGGCCTTGGTCACTCCACACAGCGGGCAGGCCCAGTCGTCGGGTATGTCCGCCAGCCGCGTGCCCGGCGGCAGGCCGCCATCCGGGTCGCCGTCGGCCTCGCGGTAGACGTAGCCGCAGGCGTTGCAGATGTAGCTTTGCCAGGGCGCCTGGGCGGCCGCGTCGGCAAACGCATCGCACAGCGCCTGCGATGCCGCGCTCAACACGAACTCGGAGGCAACCGACGGCGTGGTGGCGGTGGGGAGGGCGGGCGTCATGCAGGCATCTCCTCGGTGCTGAGCCGGGCGATCTCCTTGCGCAGGTGCTTGATGGCGGGCGTGACGATGGCCACAAAGTGCGACTCGCGCACGCGCCGCTGTACGTCCGAGCTCATGAGGTAGCCGCGTGCACCCTGGTGCATCAGGGCGGACTGGGCGGCGCGCAGGCACAGCTCCGCGCCGTGGGCGCGGGCGTCCAGCACATCGATGAAGAAGTCGGTACGGGTGTCGAACGGCGTCTGGGCCAGTTGCATGACGCGTGCGGTCAGTGCATCCAGCTCGGCCTGCAGCGCGTCGGGCCGGTCTTCCAGGAACTGATTGACATGGCCCAGCTGCGCCTCTACCGCCCACATCGAGTCGATGGCGCCCTGGGTGATGCCCACGGCCATGCCACATTGCAGCATCACAAACGCCGCGCGGATGCGCGCGATGAAAGGACGCGTAGGGTCGGCCATGGTGTCGGCCGTGCCGATGAAATGGTCCTTGAGCCGCAGTGCATAGGTGCCCGTGCCCTCCATGGCCGAGAAGCTGGGGCATTCGCGCATCTCCACGCCCGGTGCGTCGCAGCGCAGCAAAAACATCACCTCGCGCTGGCTGGCCGCACCGTCGGCCTCCACCACCGCTGCAATCGCGCCGCAGTAGTGGTCAGGCCCCAGGTTGCTCACCCAGGGCAGGGTGCCGTTGATGAGGTAGCCGCCCTCCACTGGCGTGGCCTTGAGCAGCAGGCTTTCGATCTGGGCGTAGCTCTTCATGGGGTTGGACAGCGCCGTGCCGCCCATACCCGTGCCGCTGGCGTGGCGCTGCAGCACATCGCCCATCAGCGCGGGGTTGCCCGACTGCTGCAGGTACAGCCCGCACACCGCCTGGCACCACATCATGAAGCCGGTGGCGCCGCACACGCGCGAGGCTTCGGCCATGGCGCGGATGGCCAGGCCGTAGTCGGCCGGGCCTGCGGTGCTGTCCAGGTGCGCGCTCATCGCGCCCACGGCGGCCAGCTGCTGCAGCTCGGCGCAGGGGTAGTAGCCAGTGCGGTCAATCGCTTCCACCTGCGCGGCCAGCGGGCCCTGGGCGATCTGGCGCACGGCGGCCAGCAGCGCATCGCCCCGCAGGGCGCCGTCCAGATGGAGTTGGGGAGGGAGGTCGGCGGGGTTCATGGGGCTCCTTGGGTGCGAAGGGCGGGCTCGGTGGCGGGGCTCTTTAGTCCGCGAGGCTGATCTCGAAGGGGATGGGGTTGCGCATGCTGTTGGCCACGGGCGAGTAGAAGTTGGCGTGCTGCACGATCTCGTCCAGTACCTCGCGCGGTGCATCGCCCTCCACCAGCACCTTCACGCGGATCGCCTGAAATCCCATCTCCGGCGGCGTCTTCTGCAATGCACCACCCGCACCCCAGGCGGCCGGGTTACCGATGTCGCCTTCCATGAAGACCTCGATCTTGCTGAGCTTGACCTGCTTCCAGGTGGCCACGGCCGTGATGCCCACGGCCAGGCAGCCGCCCAGGCCCGACAGCACGATTTCGCCCGGAGCCGGCGCCGTGTCCTGCCCGAACAGGTGCAGGGGCTCGTCCACCACCACCGGCGCATGGTTGCCCACATAGCTCAGCGAGCGGTACTGCCCCTCCATCAGCGTATGGACCTTGTTGGTACCGCGGCTGGCAGGGTTGTTGCGGCCCTTGTCGGCAAAGGCCATCAGCCCGTCGCGGTCGATGGGGCGCAGGTGTGTGTGCACGGTGGTGACAGGGGCAGAGGGTTCCAGCAGATCGGTGGACATGGTGTTCCTTGGAGAAAGAGAAGGGAATGCAAAAAAAGAAGGACAGGGTTCGCCGCGGGCCATGCCCGCTGCAACAACGCACGGGGCTCAGGCCGCCAGCGCCAGCGCAGGCTTTTTGGGGAACTTGACCAGCGGCAGCCCGCTTTCGATCGGCAGCTTGTCGTCGCGCGACCATTCGTTCCACGAGCCGAAGTACATGCGCACATCGGCAAAGCCCGCCTGCTTGAGCGCCAGGAAGGTGTTGGACGCGCGTGCGCCCTTGAAGCAATACAGGTACACCGTGTCCGCCGGGCTGATGCCCGCCGTGGCGCATTCGGCGCGCACTTCATCGGGCGACTTGAACACCGGACCCTGGGGCGAGGGCTTCATGAAGCGGTACCACTCCAGCCACTTGGCGCCCGGCAGGCGGCCCTTGCGGGGCGCAAAGTCCTTGCCATAGGGGCTGGAGCTGTCGCCAATCCACTCGTCCACATCGCGCACGTCCAGCAGCACGGTGTCGGTGCCCAGGGCCTCGATCACATCCTCCTTGGTCAGCATCACATCGGTGGTGGCCAGCTGGGTGGGGAAGATGGCGGGCGTGGGCACCACCGCCTCGGTGGAGACGGGCAGCTCTGCCGCCTTCCAGGCCGAGTAGCCGCCATTCAATACCTTGACCTTGGGGTAGCCCAGCCAGGTCAGCAGGTAGTAGCCCCGGCAGGACTGGCCGTAGCCGCTGTTGAGCGCATCTTCATAGAACACGGCCGTCTCGGCGCCCGACAGGCCGATGGCGCCCAGGTGCGCGGCAAAGGTGTCTTTCAGCTCCTGCAGGCCTTGGGGCGTGGAGGTGGCCAGGTACGTGAAGGTTTCGCGCAGGTTCACCGCGCCGGGGATGTGCCCCAGGGCGTAGGTGTCGGCGTCGCGGGTGTCGATCAGCACCACAGGTTCTGCGGCTTGCAGGGCCAACAGCTGGGTGGGTGAGATGAGGACGGCGTCGGAGGCGGTGGCGGTCACGGTGCTCATGGAAAACCTTTCGGTGCGGTGGTGGGCGGGATGCCTGCCCTCCTTATCGCAACAGGTGTGCCAGAGCTTGTGAATGCAAAGAAATTTGAATGAAATAGGCTGCTAGCGCTTATTGGTAAAGCGCTGGCAGCTACTGATTTAATAGTATTTTGTGCCGACTATCACCAGAGCGCAGCCTGTCCAACGCGGACGCTGAACACTGTGTCTACAAATTGTTGACACAGTGTTGGGCGTCACTTCAAGCCTGCTTTGCGCAGCCGGTAAGCGAACTGCCGGAGCGTCAACCCCAGGCTCTGCGCCGCGCGCGATTGGTTGCCGTGGTGTTCGACCAGCGCAGCCTGCAGCACCTGAACGCTGTGGGACTGGGCCGAGGCGTAGTCGCGCACCAGCGGTGCTGCGGCGATAGGGGTAGACGGCATCTCGGCCTGAATCTGCTGAATGGGCGCCGGTGCGGGTGGCAAAACCACAGCCGCAGCGGGCAGAAACCGGTCCAGCTCGCCACGCGTTACCAGCGTGTCATTGGTCAGCAGCACCAGGCGTTCGATCACATTGCCCAGCTCGCGGATGTTGCCGGGCCAGGGGTGTTCTTCCAGCCGCGCCAGCGCGTCGGGCGAGAGGTTCACGTTGCGCTGGTGCGCCTGGTTGGCGCGGCTCACAAAGTGCAGCGCCAGCGCGCGGATGTCTTCACGCCGCTCGGCCAGCGAGGGCAGATGGATCGGAATCACGTGCAGGCGGTAGTACAGGTCCTGCCGAAAGCGCCCGGCCTCCACATCGGCCGCCAGGTCGCGGTGGGTGGCCGCCACCAGGCGCACGTTGACCTTGACCTCGCGCTGCCCACCCAGGCGCACCAGCGTGCCCTCCTGCAGCGTGCGCAGCAGTTTGGACTGCATGGCCAGCGGCAGCTCGCCAATCTCATCCAGAAAGATGGTGCCGCTGTCGGCCTGCTCGAACCAGCCCGCGCGGGCTGTGCTGGCGCCCGTGAACGCCCCTTTTTCGTAGCCAAACAGTTCAGATTCGAACAGCGCGTCCGGAATGGCTGAGCAGTTGACCTTGATGAAAGGCCGGTCGCGCCGCCCGCTGGCCAGGTGCACGGCGCGCGCAAACAGCTCCTTGCCCGTGCCCGACTGGCCCAGCAGCAGCACGGTGGCCTGGGTTTGCGACACACGCTCGAGCTCGCTCAAGGCCTGCAGCAGCGGTGGCGAGCTGCCAATGAGCCCGTAGCGCGCGCTTTTGGTGTTGAGCGCATTGGCCAGCACGGCGTTGCGCGCCTGCAGCTGCCGCGTCTGCTCGGCGACCAGGGCTTCCAGCTGCAGCAGCTGCCCGACCAGCGTGGCCAGCACGCGCAGCACCGCCAGGTCGTCGTTCAGGTGGCGCTGGCGGCTGCGGATGCGGTGACAGGCCAGCACGCCGATGGGCGCGTTGTTGACCTCGATGGGCAGGGCGATGAAGGCCACCGTCTCGGGCGGCAGCTGGCTGCGCTCCACCGCGCGGACCAGAAACAGCGGTTCGGCATCAATGTCCTGCACGATGGCCGGCTGCCCCGTGGCCAGCACGCGGCCTGTAATGCCCTCGCCCCAGGCGTACCGCCCGCGCTGCACCTCGGCCTGGGTGAGGCCGTAGGCGTGCTGGATGGAGGCGGTGCGCGGCGCTCCGGCTGGGGAGGGGGGTGTGTTGTCCACCAGCACGATGCGCCCCCGGTTCAGGCCCAGCAGTTCGCTCATCAGGTGCAGCATCTCGCGCAGCACCAGGCCCGGCGCCAGGCTGCGGCCGATGAGGCGCATCACCTCGCGCATCAGCAGCAGCTCCTGGGCGTGCCAGTCAGTGGGGCTGTGTGAGCGGGCCGCGCTGGAGGAGGAGGGCGGGGAGGGTGGGGGCATGCCCAGCGCGATTGCAAGTTCTGCGCCCGGTTGAATTACAGTCCCCTGCGTTCTGCCTCTTCACCCACTTTTCACCTTTCTTGAAAGCAACCCCCACCATGACCACCCTCGGAACCCCTCTGTCCCCCCATGCCACCAAAGTCATGCTGCTGGGCTCGGGCGAGCTGGGCAAAGAGGTGCTGATCGCGCTGCAACGCCTGGGGGTGGAAACCATTGCCGTGGACCGCTATGAGAACGCGCCCGGCCAGCAGGTGGCCCACCACGCGCGCACCATCACCATGAGCGACCCGGCCCAGCTCAAGGCGCTGATCGAAGCCGAACGGCCCCACCTGGTGGTGCCCGAGATCGAAGCCATCGCCACCCCCATGCTCGAAGAGCTGGAAGCCGCGGGCACCGTGCGCGTGATCCCCACGGCCCGCGCAGCGCGCCTGACCATGGACCGTGAAGGCATCCGCGTGCTGGCCGCCGAAACGCTGGGCCTGCCCACCAGCCCCTACAAGTTCTGCAATTCGCTGGAAGAACTGCAGGCTGCGATTGACGCAGGTATCGGCTACCCCTGCATCGTCAAGCCCGTGATGAGCAGCTCCGGCAAGGGCCAGAGCAAGATCGACGGCCCCGCCGACGTGCAAAAGGCCTGGGACTACGCCATGGCCGGTGGCCGCGTGAGCCACGGCCGCGTGATCGTCGAGGGCTTCATCGACTTTGACTACGAGATCACCCAGCTCACCGTGCGGTCGGTGGGCACAGATGGCCAAATCACCACCAGCTTCTGCGACCCCATCGGCCATGTGCAGGTGAGTGGCGACTATGTGGAAAGCTGGCAGCCCCACCCCATGCACCCGACCGCACTCGAAAAGTCGCGCCAGATCGCCAAGGCCGTCACCGACAACCTGGGCGGCCAGGGATTGTTTGGCGTGGAGCTGTTCGTGAAGGGCGAGAACGTGTGGTTCAGCGAAGTGAGCCCCCGCCCGCACGACACGGGCCTGGTCACGCTGTGCACCCAGCACCAGAGCGAGTTCGAGCTGCACGCCCGCGCCATCCTGGGCCTGCCCGTGGACACCAGCCTGCGCAACCCCGGCGCCAGCGCCGTCATCTACGGCGGCGTGGAAGCCCAGGGCATCGTGTTCGATGGTGTGGAAGAAGCCCTGCGCGTGCCGGGCACCGATCTGCGCCTGTTCGGCAAGCCCGAGAGTTTTGTGAAGCGCCGCATGGGCGTGGCGCTGGCTCGGGCTCAGAATGTGGACACGGCGCGCGCGAACGCCAAGCTGGCGGCGAGCAAGGTCAGGCCCCGCGTGGCCTGATAGCCTGCGGCCGCAGTTGCGGCGGGCCGGTGCGACGACGGCGCTTCTGTGAAGGAGAACCCCTGTGAGCCTGAGTGCGCGGATCCTGTGGCTGGTGCTGGCAGCCTCTTTGTTGCCTGTGCCGGCCCTGGTGTGGCTGCTTTTGGAGTTCCGGGTGGCCACCACCGGACAGGCGCGCGACCGACTGGTGGCCCGGGCAGGCATCATTGCCAGCGACCTGGACGACAAGATCGCTGGTACCGGGCAACTCCTGTTTGGCCTTGGGCGCGTACCCCTGCTGGCGGCGGGCGATAAGGCCGCCTGCTCTGATTTCCTGGCAGATGTCCTCAAGGAACATCCTCAGTACACCGGCATCCTCACCATCCAGCCCGATGGCTCCCTGTTCTGTGATTCGCTGCGCAGTGGCCGTACCCTGGACCTCCGGGACCGCAGTTACTTTCAGCGTGCGCTGACGGCCTCCGGGCCGGTGCTGGAAGCGGTCATAGGCCGCCTGACGGGCAAGGGGGTGCTGCAGGTGGCCTACCCGGTGCGCGATGCGGGAGGCGCGTTGCGCTTCATCCTGCTGGCCTCGCTCGACATGCAGGACTACGGGCAGGCCACGGTGCATGCACAGCGCTATGAGCGCATGCATCTGCAGGTATGGAATGCCGACGGTTCGGTGGTCATGGACTTCCGGCGGCCGGAGGTGGCGCCGCTGACCCTGGGGGACGCCGAACGCACTTTCATGTTGCAAGCAGTCGAAGGGCATGCCGTGATGGAGGGGGCCGATCGCGTGCGTCGCGTCTGGGTGCGCGCCCAGTTGCCGCGCGCACAGGGCTCGGATCTGCGTCTGGCCCTGGCCGTGCCCGAGGACGACCTGCGTGGCCCGGTGGAGCGCCAGTTCCGGCGCGCACTGCTGGGGGTGCTGGCGCTGGCGGTCATCGTGTTCGTTGCGGCTTTTCTGTTGGTGGAATTTGCGGTGCGCCGCCATGCCATGCGCGCCATACGTGCCATTGGCCGCATGGATGCTGGCAACTACGCCGAACCCATTGGTACACCCTATCCACCGGGAGAGCTGGGGCAGGTGGCCCGGGCACTGGACCGGATGGCGGAGTCCCTGCTGCGCCAGCAGCAGTCCATCGCGCAACACACGGAGACGCTGGAGCGCCAGGCGCGGCGAGACCCCCTGACCGACTTGGCCAACCGCTACAGCCTCACGGAGCGGCTGGACGCGGCGTTGGACCGGGCGCGGGAGCAGGGCCACTGCGTGGCCGTTCTGGCCATGGACCTGGACCGGTTCAAAGGGGTGAATGACAGCCTGGGACATGCCCGGGGCGATGCCTTGCTCAAGGAGGTGGCGGTCCGGTTGCAGGGTTGTGTGCGTCCTGGCGATGTGGTGGCCCGGCCGGGTGGGGATGAGTTTGTGGTGGTGCTGCCCGACCTGCCGGACCCGGCGGTGGTGGAGCCCATGGCGCGGCGCATTGTGCGGGCGCTGACCCTGCCTGTGGAGACCGGCACGTCCAGCTGGTTGCTGGGCACCAGCCTGGGCATTGCGGTCTTCCCGCAGGATGGGGACTCTGGCGACCTGTTGTTGCGCAATGCAGACGTGGCCATGTACGACGCCAAGGACCTGGGGGGGAATCGACTGGCTTTCTTCAGCCCGCACATGACGGAGGTGTTGACGGAGCGCCTGCGGGTGGAGGCGGGCCTGCGCCATGCCATCGAGCACGACGGGCTGCGCCTGCACTATCAGCCCATCATGGATGCGCGGACGGGTCGGGTGTCGTCGGTGGAGGCGCTGGTGCGGTGGGCGGACCCGGAGCGTGGGCTGGTGTCTCCGCTGCAGTTCATCGGCATTGCGGAAGAAACGGGGCTGATCGTGCCACTGGGCGAATGGGTGCTGAACGAGGCCTGCGCGCAGGCACGGCGGTGGCTGGATGCCGGGTGGGGGGAGATCCCGGTGGCGGTGAACCTCTCGGCCCGTCAGTTCCAGGAGCCCGAGCTGGACCAGGTGGTGGCCCGCGCCTTGCAAAGCACCGGGTGCCCACCCCGGTTGCTGCAATTGGAAATCACTGAAAGCTCGATCATGGAGCCCGTGGAGGAGGCCCTGCAGACCATGCAGCGCCTCACCGCTCTGGGTGTGCAGCTGGCCATCGACGACTTCGGCACCGGCTATTCTTCACTGAGCCAGCTCAAGCGGTTTCCGGTGCGCAAGCTCAAGATCGACCGCTCTTTCGTCAACGACCTGGGGAGCAACGACCGGGGCGAAATGCTGGTGGACGCCATCGTGGCCCTGGCGCAAAGGCTGGGCCTGCGCACGGTGGCCGAGGGCGTGGAAACCGACCACCAAGCCCAGTGGCTGGCCCGGCTGGGCTGCGACGAACTACAGGGTTACCTCTTTTCCCAGCCTTGCGCGCCACAAGACCTTGAAAACTGGTGGCAGGGCCGGGTGGCAGGCCCTCCCGCCGGCCCTATTCCCGGATCTGCCGCCCCGTGAGCTTGAGGAACAAATCCTCCAGATTCGCAGGCCGGTGCAGCGTGCGCAGGTGGCCATGCTGCCCCAGCGCCTGCAACAGCGGCTGGGCGTTCTGGGTGTAGAAAAACACCGTCTCGCCGCTGATCTCCACGCGCGCGGCCAGGGCACGCAGCGCGGCGTCTTCGGACATCTGCACGGCCCCCACGCCGAACACCTCCACCACATCCGGCTCCAGGTGCTGGGCGATCAGCTCGCGCGGGCGGCCTTCCGCAATCTTGCGGCCGTGGTCCAGCACCAGCAGGCGCGAGCACAGGCGCTCGGCCTCGTCCATGAAGTGGGTGGTCAGCAGGATCGACTTGCCTTGCTGCAGCAGCAGTTGCAGGCGCTCCCACATCAGGTGGCGGGCTTGCGGGTCCAGGCCTGTGGTGGGCTCGTCCAGCAGCAGCAGGCGCGGGTTGTTGACCAGCGCGCGCGCCAGCGACAGGCGCCGCTTCATGCCGCCCGACAGCTCGCCCGGCTTGGCGTCGGCCTTGTGGGTGAGGGCTGCGAACTCCAGCAACTGGGGTACACGCTCGTCCATCACTGCGCCCTTCAGCCCAAAGTAGCGGCCGAATACGCGCAGGTTCTCGGCGCAGGTGAAGTCTGGGTCGAGGGTGTCAAACTGCGTGACCACGCCCAGTTGCGCCTTGATGCCTAGCGCATCGCGTGGCATGTGCAGCGGTGCGGTGCCGGGCTTGGAGGTGAAATGCACTTCGCCGCCATCCGGTGACGCCAGGCCCAGGCACATGCGAATGGTAGTGGTCTTTCCAGCACCGTTGGGGCCGATGACGCCCAGGCATTCGCCGGGAGCAATCGCGAAGGACACGTCGTCCACCACGGTGGTCTCGCCATAACGTTTGCGCAGATGCAGAGCTTCAAAAAGTGCAGTCATGGGGCGATTGTGTGCGATGCTGGCGCTGCCCACGAGGGCCGCGTGCCGGGTGTCCATCGATCGGCTTTCGCGCCAAGGCGTGTGGTCACTGCGGGGGCCGGCATTTGTTGCCCAGATGGCGTGACAGAGCGAAAGGGGATATGGGAATTGCAGCGCTGGATACCGGCTACGTAGAACTGCCTTTGGGCACACTCGATGCCACCCGTATCGAAGCGGTGTGGCGCTGTGGCGTTGCTGCAGGGCAGCCGCAGCGGGTGCTGCCAGACGGCCGGATGGATCTGGTCGCGCATTGTGTGCTGCAGCCAGACGGCTCTGTGGCGTCGGTCCGGCCGGTAGTGGCGGGCCCCGCCGACACACCCACGCAGGTGGTTTTGCGGTCCAACACCGTGCTGGTAGGCGTGCGCTTTCACATTGGCTGGGGGGGCGTGTGTCTGGGGGTTGTACCGCGTACGCTGCGCAACCAAGCCCTCACGGGGCCATGTGCCTTGGCGCTGCTGGGGCCGCTGGCCGATGCGGTTGTGCGCGCAGACTCCTTGCCCCGTGTGCAGGCCGCCTTGTGTGCCGTGGCTAGTACGCTGGCTGCTCGGGCGGTGGTAACGGCTGCGCACGGCCGCGCACTCCAGGCCATCGCGCAGATGAAACAGCGCATTCAGGCGGGGGACGTTGGCGACGCGCCGGGCGCAGAAAGTCCGTCGCGTACGCTGCGCCGGGACATGGTGGAGGCTGCGGGGTACCCGCTGCGGACCCTGTCGGGGGTCTTGCGCTTCCAGCGCGCTATGGAGCTGCTGGATACCGGCGTTGGCACGCTCAGTGACGTGGCCATGGCGGCCGGTTACGCCGACCAGGCTCACATGACCCGTGAGTTCCGCCGGTTTGGCGGCTTTACGCCCGCAGCGCCAGCGCCAGCTCCGCTGGTCCGCTTGTTCGTATAAAAACGGATCCGGATCTGTGGGAAGGTCCTTGGGCTGCAATTGGAGCGTGGCCGAAACGTTCAAGACGCGAACCTTGCGTGGGGCCAGACTGTCGGTTTCTGATTGCCCAAATGCCATGCACAGTCAATCCCTGTTCCAGTTGGAAGACCCCCATGCCATGCACCACCTCATGCGCGCTTATCCATTGGCCACTTTGGTGGCTGTGACGCGCGAGGGGCTGGAGGCGAATCTGCTGCCCCTGGAACTTTGTACCGAAGCGGGTGGAGCCACTCGCCTGCGGGGACATGTGGGCCGGGAGCATCCGCTGGTGCAGCCGGGCAGGGATGGCATCGAGGTGCTGGTCGTTTTTCAGAGCCCCAACGCCTACATTTCACCGCGCTGGTATGTGAATGGCCAGCGCAGCGGACGCTTGGCACCCAGCTGGAACTACGCAGCGGTCGAGGCCCGGGGGCGTCTGCGTTGCATCGATTGCCGCGACTGGCTGCAGGCCCACCTGAAGGCGCTCACGCTATCGCAGGAGGTCTGGCGCGATGCGCCGTGGCTGCTGGAGCATGCCGACTCCGGTTTTGTGGAAGAGGCCGCCCGGCGTTTGCGGGGTTTTGAAATAGATATCGATCACCTGACCGGCAAACGTTTCCTGTCGCAGCAACGCACCGAAGCGGACCGGTGTAGCCTGATCGAGCACCTGTCCAAGGAGCGCTCTGGCGCCGCGCGCGATGTGGCACGGCTCATGGCTTCCTGATGGAAATGTTCAAAAAAAGCTGTGAGCGCTTTTTTTTTAAGCACTCGTTGCTATCCCAAAAATAGCATTTCGCGAAATGGAACGCATCAGGAGGCGGACATCAACCGGCCACGACCTGCGGTTTTTGCCTCATACAACGCGCCGTCGGCACGGGCCATCAGTTCCGCCAGTGCGGCCTCACAGGGCTGCAGGACGGCCATCCCGGCGCTGTAGTCCAGCGCAAAGCCCAGCTCGGCCACACTGGCTGCGTGCAGGCGCCGGCGCAGTCGCCGGTCCAAGGCCAGTCCGGCGGGCTCGCTGTTGTGCAACAGCAGCACACCAAACTCCTCGCCACCCAGGCGGCCAACCAGGTCGCCGCTGCGGCAGGTGTCACCCAGCAGGCGGGCAAACAGTTGCAGGGCGCGGTCTCCGGCCTCGTGGCCGTGGGTGTCGTTGACCTGCTTGAAGTGGTCCAGGTCCAGCATCATTGCCGTCATGGGCAACTGGTGGCGTGCGGCGTGGGCCAGCAGGCTGCTGCCTTGGGTGGTGAAGCCGCGCCGGTTGAGCACGCCGGTGAGGCCGTCGGTCATCGCCAGCGTGCGCAGCTTGTGTTCAGCCTCCGACCGCCAGGCCACCAGCAGGGCGACCGTGCCCAGCACCAGGCTCACATTGGTGGCCACAGCAGCTGCCAGGTTGACGGGATGGGGCGTGCGAAAGCTGGGGTACTGGTCGGTGAAGGCGCCCAGCATGCCCCGCGCCAACGTGAACGCGGCCGACGTCAGCAGGCAGCCCAACAGCAGGCTGCGCCAGCGCAGGTTGGCCTCGACCACAGGCGCCAGGGTGGCGCGCGCAACGATGCACAGGATGGTGGCCAATACAAAGTTGGCCCAGCCCACGCGCCAGGCGTAGTGACCAAAGCCCAGGGTGTAGCCCAGCGGGGCGGCTATCACCAGCACCAGCAGCAGGCGGCGCAAGGGACGGGGGCCCAGCCATTCTTCGAGCGCCCGGTACAGCATCCACTGTGCGGCCGCGTTGCAGGCAATCGACACGGTGGAAAGGGCCTGGTCCCACAGGGTGGATGAGGCAATGATGGCCGCCCAGGCCACGGCCTGCAGCAGCATGCTGGCCTGCACATGGCGGGCCGCGCGGCTCACGTCCCGGCCCATGATCAGCGGCAGCGCGGCCGAGATCATGAACAGGTTGGCCGCCATGACCGTCATCAGCGTGAGGAAATCCAGTGGCATACGCAGCGGCCCCGGGGCCTGTGTTTACTGAAAAGCGACCTCGGCAAAGCTGCGCAGCTTGCGGCTGTGCAGGCGGTCCACGCCGCCGTTGCGCAGGATCTCGATGGCGCGCATGCCGATGCGCAGGTGCTGGTCCACCCGCTCGCGGTAGAAGTGGTTGGCCATGCCGGGCAGCTTGATTTCGCCGTGCAGGGGCTTGTCGCTCACGCACAGCAGGGTGCCGTAGGGCACGCGAAAGCGAAAGCCATTGGCGGCGATGGTGGCACTTTCCATGTCCAGCGCCACGGCGCGGCTCTGGCTGAAACGGCGCTGGGGCGTGTTGTCGGGCAGCAGCTCCCAGTTGCGGTTGTCGGTGCTGGCCACGGTGCCGGTGCGCATCACGCGCTTCAGGTCGGCGCCGCTGATCTGTGTGACATCGGCCACGGCCTGCTGCAATGCGAGCTGGATCTCGGCCAGCGCCGGGATGGGCACCCACAGCGGCAGGTCTTCGTCCAGCACATGGTCCTCACGCACATAGGCGTGGGCCAGCACGTAGTCGCCCAGCTGTTGGCTGTTGCGCAGGCCCGCGCAGTGGCCCAGCATCATCCAGGCGTGGGGGCGCAACACGGCGATGTGGTCGGTGATGGTCTTGGCGTTGGCGGGGCCTACGCCGATGTTGACCATGGTGATGCCGCTGCTGTCTGCGCGCACGAGGTGGTAGCCGGGCATTTGCGGCAAGCGCGGCGGGGCTACGCCCAGTTCGTCGCCGGGCTGGGCACTCAATCCCACGCGGCGGGTGACCACGTTGCCCGGCTCGATGAAGGCGATGTATTCACTGTCGGGCTTGGCCATCTCGGCGTGGCCCAGGCGCACAAATTCGTCGATGTAGAACTGGTAATTCGTGAACAGCACGAAGTTCTGGAACCACTCGGGCGCCGTTCCCGTGTAGTGGCGCAGGCGGTGCAGCGAGTAGTCCACGCGCGGCGCGGTGAACAGCGACAGCGGCTGCGCCTCGCCTGGGCGGGCCTGCCAGGTGCCGTTGGCGATGCCGTCGTCCATGGCAGCCAGGTCGGGCAGGTCGAACACGTCGCGCATCAGCATGCGGCGCTCGGGCGTCAGCGTGCCCTCGATGTGGTCGTGCTCGGCAAACGAAAAATGGATCGGAATGGGGTGGGCGCTGGTGCCCACTTCCAGCTCCACGTTGTGGCTGGCGCGCAGCAGGCGAAACTGCTCGGCGTAGTAGTGAGCGAACAGGTCGGGCCGGGTGAGGGTGGTTTCGTAGCGCCCAGGGCCTTCCACAAAACCATAGGCCAGCTTGGTGTCGGCCCGCGCCACGGTGGTGGTGTGCACCCGTACAAAGGGGTAGAACGCGCGCACGGCGCCTTCGGGCGTTTCGCCCGCCACAAAACGCTGCATGGCGTCGCGCAGGTGGCCAATCTGTTGCTGGTAAATGCGCTGCACCTGGGCCAGTGCGTCGGCCGGGTCGGTGTGGCGGGTGGGGGCGATGAAGTCGGGGATGAGGGGCATGCCCCTATTGTCCACAAGCCGGGAACGTGTCTGTGTGACGGCACCGGGAAGGGATCGGAAACAGGTTCTTAAACCGGCAAATCGCGCATCCAGCGCTGGAGCGCCACGGCATCCAGCGGCACCGACACCACATGCCCCTGGATCAGGTCACACCCCAGGCCCTTGAGCAATTGCACCTGCGCCGGGGTTTCCACCCCTTCGGCCACGGTTTTGAGCTGCAGGCTGCGGGCCATCTGAATGACGGCCGTGACGATGGCCACGTCGTCGGGGTTGCCGGGCGTGTCCACCACAAAAGACCGGTCGATCTTGAGGCTGTCGATGGGGTAGCGCTTGAGGTAGGCCAGCGACGAATACCCCGTGCCAAAGTCGTCGATCGAGATGCCCACGCCCAGCGCTTTGAGGGCATTGAGGGTGTCCAGCACCTGGCCGGTCTGGTGCATGAGCACGGATTCGGTCAGCTCAATCCCCAGGTACTGCGGCGCCAGGCCGGTATCGCGCAGCGCCGCGGCGATTTCGCCAGCGACATCGCGCTGGCGAAATTCGAGGGCCGACAGGTTCACCGCCACGGGCACCAGGGCCAGGCCTTCGTCCTGCCATTCCTTGAGCTGGCGGCAGGCCTCGCGCATCACCCAGCGGCCGATGGGGGTGATGAGGCCGCGCGATTCCGAAAAGGTGATGAACTCGTCCGGCCCCACCAGGCCGCGCTGCGGGTGGCGCCAGCGCACCAGAGCCTCCAGCCCCTGCAGGGAGCCGTCTTCCAGGCTGATTTGGGGCTGGTAGTGCAGCGCAAAGGCGTTGTCCACAATGGCCTCGCGCAGAAGGCGCTCGTGCTGCAGCACGTCGATGGCGCTGGCTTCCATGCTCGGGGTGTAGAACTGGCGGTTGCCGCGGCCACTTTCCTTGGCGTGGTGCATGGCTGCATCGGCGCAGCGCAGCAGTGCATCGCCGGTGGTGGCGTGTTCGGGGAACAGGCTGATACCGATGGAGGGGGACACCGTCAGCGGCACCTGGCCCAGGGTGAACACGCCGTGCATGGACGCCAGCAGCTTGTCGGCCACCCGGGCGGCATCGTCGGGGCCCTGCACATCGGTCAGCACCACCACAAACTCATCGCCGCCCAGCCGCGCCACCACGTCAGCGTCGCGCACGCCCTGGCGCAGGCGTTCGGCCACGTTGCACAGCAGCTGGTCGCCTGCATGGTGGCCCAGCGAGTCGTTCACCGTCTTGAAATGGTCCAGGTTCACAAAAAGCACGGCCGCACGGCCGTGGCGCCTGCGGGCCAGCGACAGCACCTGCGACAGCTGCTCCATCAGGAAGTGGCGGTTGGGCAACTGTGTAAGCGTGTCGTGCAGCGCAATGAAGGCCTCGCGTTCCTGGGCCTGCTTGCGGGCCGTGATGTCACGCACCACCACGATGCGGTAGTCGGCATGGTGCAGTGGCATGGTCTTTCCCACCACCTCCACGGGAATGACATGACCGTCCTTGTGGCGGATGGTCACTTCGTAGGGGTCTTCGCGCCCGGTGCGCGTGTAGTCCAGCGCCACGGCCCTCCATTCCGGACTGATGAAGTGGAAGATGGAAAACCCCACCACCTCCTGCAGCGCATAACCCGTCAGGCGGGTGAGTGCCTCATTGCCGTCGGTGATGATGCCGTCGCGGTGGAACACGATGGCCTCGTCCGTGGCCTCGGTGAACTTGCGCATGCGCTCTTCGCTCTGGCGCACTTGGCGCTCCGCGCGCCAGCGCTCAGTGATGTCGGTGATCAGAACGAACGAGCCCAGCTGCTGCGCGCTGGCGTCAAAGTGCGGGATCAGGTTGACCTCGATCATGCGGGCCTCGCCATTGGGCAAGGTCTGCTCACGTGTGTACTTCACATGTTCGCCGCATGCGGACCGTTCCACATGCGGCTGGATGGCCAGCCAGGCCTTGTCGCCGATGGCCTCCTGCACCGTGAGGCCCAGGATGGACTCGGTCGTGTGGCCGTTGTAGGCGGCATAGCCTTGGTTGGCGAACTGGCAGCACAGGCCGGGCAGGTTGTAGTAGGCCATCAGCGCGGGCACGGAATCTGCAATCAGCCGCAGCAAAGCATCGCTGGAGCCACGGGGGCCAGGGGTGGGGGCTGCGTTGGTAAGGTCTTGCATGGGCAGGCGCTGATGGGTTTTGTTATAGCCGATAGACCTGACAGCAAGGCTTGGGGCAACTCCCCATGCAAGTTTGCTGCGCGGGTGGGTGGGTTGCGGTGGGTCTTTCTGTCACCATGGGGCATTGCCAGAAGAACAAAAGACAGGAAAGGTGCGGGAGTTCCATGCAGGAGTTCGGAGGTTTTTCCTCAGCGGTGGCCGTGCTGGCGAGCGCAGCGGGGTGCGGTTTGCTGATGGGTATTGAGCGCGAGCGTCGCAAAGGGGCGGGGCCCGACCGGGCGCTGGCCGGGGTGCGGTCGTTCACCCTGGCTTCCCTGGGGGGCGCGGCAGCTGCGCTCACGGCGGTTCCTGTGCTGGTGGTGGTGGGGGCCGTGTTGGTAGCGGCCCTCACGGTGGTGGCCTATGCGCGCGACCGCTCCGGCGACCCTGGCGTCACCACCGAGATCGCCTTGTTTCTGGCCTATCTGATCGGGGTGACCTGCGCGCGCGACCAGTTGCTGGCCGCCGCCCTGGCGGTGGTGGTGACGGGGCTGCTGGCGTTGCGGGACGTGTTGCACCAGTTTTCCAACCAGTGGCTGCAGCCCGGCGAGGTGCGCAGCGGGCTCATTCTGGCCGCCTTGGCTTTGCTGGTGTATCCACTGGCCCCCAACACCCCCCTGTGGCAAGACGTGCTGAACCCGCAGGTGGTGGTGCGCCTGGTCATCGTGTTGCTGGTGATCCAGTCGCTGGCGCACCTGGCCAAGCGACTGATGCAGGCGCGCCATGCCGTGGCGCTGTCGGCGCTGGCCTCCGGGTTTGTGTCGAGCACCGCCACCATCGGCAGCCTGGGTATGGAGGTGCGAGCGGGCCGGGCCACAGCGCGCACCAACGCAGGCGCAGCGGTGCTGTCGTGTGTGGCCACCATGGCCCAGATCGTGGTGGTGGCCGCCACCGTGCAGCCGCAGTGGCTGGCGCGGCTGTGGCTGCCCGCGCTGGCGGGCGGGTGTGTGGCGGCCGCCGTGGGATGGTGGGGCGGGCGCGGTGCGGCGCGCCTGTCTGCGAAGGCTACGGACGCCGGCGTGGACGTGGCGGTTGCTGTACCCCCTGACACCCCTATGTTCAAGCTGCGCGATGCCTTGCTGATTGCGGCTCTGCTCACGGGCATTCAGGCCGGTGTGCAGGGGCTCACGGCGTGGCAAGGCGACGCGGGCATGCTGGCGGGCGCGCTGCTGGCGGCCCTGGCCGACGTGCATGCCGCCACGGCGGCCGTGCTGGTGCGCGGCGGCCCGCACAGCGCGGCCGCACCCGCCATCGCACAGGCCCTGATGGCCGCGCTGCTGGTGCATGCAGGCAGCAAGTGCGCGGTTGCCCTGGCCAGTGGTGGCTGGCGCTACGCGCTGGCTGTGGCACCGGGCGTGCTGGCGCACACCCTGGCTTTTGTGGGGGTGTTGGCCCTGCAGGCATAGCGGCTGGTGAAGGCGGGGCCGGATAATCGGCCAATGACCTCCAAAGAAAACCAAGCCCGCACTGATTTCAGCACGCTGGCCCTGAGCCCCGCCACGCTGGCCAACCTGCAGCAGCTGGGCTACACCACCATGACCCCCATCCAGGCGGCCAGCCTGCCGCCCGCGTTGCTGGGCAAGGACCTGATCGCCCAGGCCAGCACCGGCAGCGGCAAGACCGCCGCGTTTGCCCTGGCCCTGCTGGCCAACCTCAACCCCCGCCGTTTTGCGGTGCAGGCGCTGGTGCTGTGCCCCACGCGCGAGCTGGCCGACCAGGTGACCACCGAGATCCGCCGCCTGGCGCGGGCCGAAGAAAACATCAAGGTCGTGACCCTGTGTGGCGGCGTGCCGCTGCGCGCACAGACACTGAGCCTGGAGCATGGCGCGCACATCGTGGTGGGCACGCCCGGCCGCGTGATGGACCACCTGGAGCGCCAGCACCTGTCGCTGGAAGCGCTCAACACCCTGGTGCTCGATGAGGCCGACCGCATGCTCGACATGGGCTTCTTCGACGACATCGTCGTGGTGGCCAAGCAGTGCCCCAAGGAGCGCCAGACGCTGCTGTTTTCGGCCACGTACCCCGATGGCATCGCCAAGCTCAGCGCCCAGTTCATGAAGTCGCCCGAGCAGATCACGGTGCAGGCGCAGCATGCCGAAGGCAAGATCGAGCAGCGCTGGTACGAGGTGAAAAACAGCGAGCGCCTGCACACGGTGTCGCAGCTGCTCAACCACTTCCGTCCAGAATCGTCCATCGCGTTCTGCAACACCAAGCAGCAGTGCCGCGACCTGGTGGGTGTGCTGCAGGCCCAGGGCTTCAGCGCGCTGGCGCTGTTTGGCGAGCTGGAGCAACGTGAGCGTGATCAGGTGCTGGTGCAGTTTGCCAACCGCAGTTGCTCGGTGCTGGTGGCCACCGACGTGGCCGCGCGGGGCCTTGACATTGCCAACCTGGCCGCCGTGATCAACGTGGATGTGACGCCCGACCCCGAGGTGCACATCCATCGCATCGGCCGCACCGGCCGGGGCGATGCCGACGGCCTGGCGCTGAACCTGGCCAGCCTGGACGAGATGGGCTATGTGGGCAAGATTGAGCAACTGCAGGGCCGCGAGTCGCGCTGGTTCCCGGTGGCGGACCTCACGCCCACGGGCAGCGGCCCGCTGGTGCCGCCCATGGTCACCATCCAGATCATCGGTGGCCGCAAGGAAAAGATCCGTGCGGGCGACGTACTGGGCGCGCTCACGGGCGAGATGGGCTACACCCGCGAGCAGATCGGCAAGATCAATGTGAACGACTTCTCCACCTACGTGGCGGTGGACCGCGCCATTGGCGCGCAGGCCGCGCAGCGCCTGAACCAGGGCCGCGTGAAGGGCAAGACCGTGAAGGCGCGGCTCGTCACGGACTGAGAGGCTGAGAGTCTTTTATCCATGCCCGCCTTGCACGCGAAACCGCCCCGGCTCGTCGTTGGAAATGCTCGCCATAGCCCGAGCTATGGCTGTGCTTTGCGCCTAGATCCGAGGCGTTTTCGCGCGCTTTTCGGGCTCGGCTAAAAAACCCTCAGATCTGAGGCGCTCACGTGGGGCCAGCGCCGCTGCGCGGAGGCTGGCTGCGCTGGTGGCAGGTGAAAGTTTGGGTGAAAAATGCCGCCAGCGCTTGATGGGTGTCATTTGTTGCTATCTATTTGATAGTTGTCAGGTTCTGCCCGGCGGCGGATCATTTCCGCAGCTGTTTTTTTCACGCCGCCTGTGGCATCTGCGCATTGCACCAAGACCTATAGAGGACTATAGTTCTTGGTATGACCACATCCCACAAAGTTGTTGCCTTTGACAGTGCCCCGGGACTGAGCCGCTACGCCGCCCTGGCCGCCGCCCTGCGTGCCCGCGTGGTGGCAGGGGAGTGGCCACCCGGCTCGGCCCTGCCGGCAGAAAGCCTGCTGGCCACCGAGCACCAGGTGGCGCTGGGCACCATGCGCCGTGCGCTGGAACTCCTGGTGGCGCAAGGCCTGGTGGAACGCATACACGGCCGGGGCACCTTTGTGCGCCAGGGGATTGCCGGTGCGTCGATGCTGCGTTTTTTTAGGTTTGACAGCGGCAGTGGCGAAATGCCACGCTCGCGCATCCTGTCACGCCAGCGCGTGGCGGCCCCGGCCGTCGTGGCCCGCAGGCTGGGCTTGGCCACGGGCGAGATGGTGCTGCGGCTGCAGCGTTTGCGCCTGCTGGCCGACCAGCCCTGTCTGCTGGAAGAGCTGTGGTTGCCGCTGGATGTGTTTGCTCCCCTGGCCGAAGGCAGCACCGCCGAATGGGACGACCTGCTGTACCCCATGTTCGCGCGGCGCTGCGGCGTGCATGTGCACCGTGCCGTGGACGACATTGGCTTTGCCGTGCTGACGGCCGCTCAGGCCATCCCCCTGGGGCTGGCCGCAGGCCATCCGGGCGTGGTGGTGCAACGGGCCGCCTACGACCTGGGCGGGCGCTGCGTCGAATGGCGCACCACGCGCGGCGATGCCCATGCCTTTCACTACACCGTGACCATTACATGAACGACAACCGCAGGGGAGGGGGCCGTGGCCTGGCAAGCCAGTTCCACACCCCCCTGCAGGACTTGGGGTGCCAGCTTCCTGCGTGTCCCCCTGAACGCCTGAAAACTCAACCAAGGAGACCTGTATGCACCATCTGTCCGATCCTCTGAACCCCCCTGGTCTGTCGCGCCGCGCGGCGCTGGCTGCCGTGGGCGCCACCTTGGCCGCCCCCTGGGTGCACACCCGCGCAGCGGGCGTGGGCGGTGGACGCACCGTGACCCTGGTTGTCTCTTACCCGGCAGGCGGCGGTGCCGACCTGATGGCCCGCATCATCGCGCCCCGCATGGCCGAGGCGCTGGGGCAAGGCGTGGTGGTGGACAACAAGCCCGGCGCCAGCGGCCAACTGGCCGCATCGGCGGTGGCCCGCGCCACGCCGGATGGCACCACACTGCTGCTCGATGCATCGTCGTTCGCTGTCAATCCATCGCTCTACCCCAAGCTGCCCTACGACAGCAACACGGCCTTTGTGCCACTGGCCGTGTTGGCGACCTTTCCGAACGTGCTGGTGTGCCACCCGGGCTTCGGTGTCAATTCCGTCAAGGAGGTCATCGCACGCGCCAAGGCCAAGCCCGAGGACGTGGCCTATGCGTCGTCCGGCAATGGTTCGGCCCAGCATCTGGCGGGTGCGTTGTTTGAAGAGCGCACTGGCGTGCGGCTGTCCCACATTCCCTACCGTGGGGGCGGCCCTGCCATGAACGACGTGATGGGCGGCCAGGTGCCGCTGTTTTTTGCCAATGTGGCCTCGTCCCTGGGCCACATCCAGGCGGGCAAGCTGCGGCCGCTGGCAGTGACCAGCGCCGTGCGCGCTCGCTCGCTGCCCGATGTGCCCACCATGGCGCAGGCCGGCGTGGCCGACTACGAAGTGCTGGAGTGGAACCCCGTGCTGGCTCCGGCGGGCATGGCGCCCGAGGTGCGCACGCAGCTGGTCAACGCCATCCGCAAGGCGCTGGCAGACCCTGAGGTGCTGGGCCGCATCCGCGCGCTGGGCGGCGATGCCTTTCCCGATGCCACCCAGGCCAGTGCGGGCAAGTTCATCCAGGCCCAGCAAGCGCAGTGGGGCAAGGTCATCCGTGAGCGCAAGATCGTGGTGGGCTGACCCATGGGTGCGCTGGCCACATCCACACCGTTGCGGGATGCCCTGGAGGGATGGGATACGCACATCCATGTGTTTGATGCCGCCGCCCCGGTCCAGGCCGGGCACTACCAGCCTGCGCACCAGCCTCTCGAACGCATTGAGGCAGAAGCCGCGAAGCTGGGCGTGGGCCACCTCGTGTTGGTGCAGCCCAGCGTGTACGGCACCGACAACCGGCTGGTGCTCGACGCCCTGGCCCGCGAACCGGGTCGGCACCGCGCGGTGGTGGTGGTGGATACCGACATTGCCGACAGCGAACTGCACACCATGCACGCACTGGGCGTGCGCGGCGTGCGTTTCAATCTGGTGTCTCCCGTGGGCAACGGGGCGCAGGCCATGCAGGCGCTGGCGCCCCGCCTGAAGGCGCTGGGCTGGCATGTGCAGTGGTATGCAGCACCCGCACAACTCGCGCAGATTGCCCAGCTGCATGCGCAAACGGGGCTGCCCTGTGTGCTGGACCATCTGGCGGGGATGCACGCCGCCTTGGCGCAGGACGATGCGGCCTGGCAGGCGCTGGCAAGGCTGGCCGACCTGGGGGCATGGGTCAAGCTGTCGGGCTGGTACCGCCTTCAGGCCGGGGCCCCCTACGCCGAACTGCACGGCGCGATCCGCCGCGTGGCCGGTCTGATGGGTGAGCGGCTGGTGTGGGGTTCGGACTGGCCCCATACGGCGTTTGCTCCGCACGCCATGCCCGCCTACGCGGGTGTGTGGGAGCCGGTGGTGAATGCTCTGGGCGCGGCGCGCGCCGACAAGGTGCGCATGGCGGGCGCTGAGCTGTACCGCTGAAGCGAAGTGCGTGTAGAGGGCATTGGCATGGGTGCTTGCCGCACCCGCCGTCTCTTTACCTGGCGCCTGCCTCTTCCAGCATCCGCACCATTTCGCTGAAGCCGCGCTGCCGTGCAAGTTGCAGCGGCGTGTTGCCCTGGCGGTCGGTCAGCGTTTGGCTCGCACCCGCCCGCAACAGGGCTTGCAGGGTGGCTTGGTGGCGCGGGCCGCCGTTGCCCAGCACGATGGACTCGATGAGCGCCGTCCAGTGCAGGTTGTTCACATGGTCGAGCGGCGCGCCAGCGGCGATCAGCTGCCGCACCACGCCGTCGTGCCCCAGGTGCGCAGCGGCGATGAGTGCCGTGCCGTCGTAGCGGCTGGTCACCTGTTTGGCGCTGGCGCCCAGTTGCAGCAGCACGCGCAGCGTGGCCTCGTCGTCGGCCACGGCGGCAATGGTCACGGCGTCGTAACGGTCGTTCTCCAGCAGATCCAGGCCAGCGCCCGCTTTGGCAAGGGCGCGGATCGCTTCGGCCTGCCGCGCGTAGGTGGCCACATGCAGCGGTGTGCGGCCGTAAGCGTCGCGGGCGTTCAGATCGGCCCGTGCCGCGATCAGCTTGGTAAGCGCAGGCATGTCGCCGCGCGCCGCAGCGGCATGCAGGCCCTGGTAGGCCGCTGTTTCGGCCGCCGTGGGAGGCACCTGGGCCTGGGCCGTGGTGGCACAGGCCAGTGCAGCGGCCAGTGTGAATACAAGGTTCCTGTGCTTCACGGGTGTCTCCGATGGCGTGCGTTGCAGGTGTGGGTGGGGGGTTACTTCAGCAGATCCTGCACCTTGGCGATGCCGGCCACGGCGCATTGCTCGTCCAGGTGGCCGCCAGGCGCGCCGCCCACGCCCACGGCGCCGATGACTTCGTTACCCACCTTCACCGGCACGCCGCCGCCCAGCAGCAGGTAGCCAGGGATGTTCACCAGGTTGGCAGCAGCGGGGTTTTTCTGCGCGCCTTCCATCATGGCCAGCGTGGTGTTCTTGGCCGATGCCGAGGTGTAGGCCTTCAGGCGGCTGGCTTCCAGCGTGTGGGGGCCTGCGTTGTCGGCGCGGTGCACGGCGCGCACGGTGCCTGCGCGGTCCACCACGGTGGCGGTCACGTTGTAGCCGTTGGCGCTGCAGGTGGCGACGGTTTGCGCGGCGATCTGCGTGGCCAGGTCCAGTGAGATGTTCTTTTCGGTGCGTACGCCTTCGGCGCTGGCGGCGGTGGCGATCAGGGACAGGGTGAGGGCGGCGATGGTGGCGAGGCGGTTTTGCATGGTGTTCTCCGGTGTTTTTGACGTCGGCACCACCCGTTGTGGCGCCGTGGGAGAACCGTAGAAAACGCTGCGGTTTTCAGCCATTCGGGCGGCTACGCGCGGGCCTCCGTAGAACTACGGAAGGCCTTTGCAAAGCTGCTCAGGATGCCGCATCCACCAGCGCCGCATACCGCCGTATCAGCTGCGCCAGCGATTCCGCCCCCAGCTTGCCAAACAGGTTGGCGCGGTGCGTTTCCACCGTGCGGGGCGACAGTGCCAGCGCGCGCCCGATCTCCTTGTTGGTCAGGCCCTCCACGATCAAGCCCAGCACCTCGCGCTCGCGGGCCGACAGTTGCGCGAAGCGCTCGCGCGCCTGCTGGTCGGCCTGGTGGCGCTCGCGGGACCGCACATGCTGGCGCACGGCGTTCTGCAGGGCTTCGATCAGCACTTCGTCGTCCACCGGCTTTTCCAGAAACTCGGCCGCACCGGTCTTGAACGCGCGGCGGCACATCTCCACCGTGCCGTGGCCGGTGAGCAGGATCACGGGCTGGTCCACACCTTGCGCCAGCAGCTGCTCCAGCACCGTGAGGCCGCTGATGCCGGGCATGCGCACATCGAGCACGATGGCGCCGATGCTGGCGCGGTCAAACCCGGCCATGAAGGACTGCGGGTCGGCCCAGGTCTGCACGCGCAGGCCCACGGTGCTGATGAGCAGGGAGAGGCTGTCGCGCACGGCGGCATCGTCGTCCACCAGGTGGATCAGGGGCGAGAGGGATTGCGCGTTATCGGTCATGGGCGGGCGGTGCGGTGGGCAGGGTCAGCACAAACTCTGCGCCCCGTAGGTCTTGGGCTGGCGCAGTGGCCTCAGGCGCCAGGGCCAGCTGCGCGCCCATGGCCTGCGCCAGGCTGTCGCACAGTGTCAGGCCCAGTCCCAGCCCGCCCGTGCGCATGGTGTAGAACGGTTCGAACAGGCGCTGGCGTGCCTCGGGTGGTATGCCCGGGCCGTGGTCGCGCACCGACAGGGCCACGTGCCCGGTATCGGTGCGCGCCAGGGCAATGTGCAGCTGGCGTTCGGTGGCTGGCACCTGTTCCAGCGCCTGCAATGCATTCATCAGCAGGTTGTGGATGATCTGCTGCAGGGCCACAGGCTCGGCCAGCACCGTGGGCAGGTCGGGGGCGGCGGTCACGCTGGGCACCACACCCCGCTGGGCCAGCTCGGGCTCCAGCAGGTGCAGCGCGTCGTGCACGGCCGTGGGCAGCGCCAGCGGCTGGGCCTGGCCTGCCAGGTCGGGGCGCTCCACCAGGCGGCGCAGGCGACCCACCACGGTGGAGGCGCGGCGTGCCTGCTCCACCGCACGGGCCATGGCCGTCTGGGCGGTGTCGAGGTCGGGCGGTTCATCGGCCAGCAGGCGCTGGGCGGCCTGGGTGCTGGACAGCAGGGCCGTCAGCGGCTGGTTCAACTCGTGCGCCATGCCGGCGGCCAGCTCGCCCAGTGTGTTCAGGCGTGCCACCTGGCCCAGGCGCAGCAGCTCTTCGGCCCGCTGGCGGGCCACGCGCTGGCGCCACAGTGCGCGGCCTGCAGCCCACAGCGCAGCGGTCAGCACGCACCAGCCCAGCATGCCCCACCACGGCAGCTCGTGCAGGCCCACGCT
The DNA here is from genome assembly GCF_057808995.1 of Acidovorax sp. FG60. NCBI lineage: Bacteria > Pseudomonadati > Pseudomonadota > Betaproteobacteria > Burkholderiales > Comamonadaceae > Acidovorax > Acidovorax sp. FG60. The sequence continues at coordinate 195,570 of NZ_JBMDJC010000006.1, read as the reverse complement.
GCGGCGCGCCACCACGTCCAGCGGCTGGCTTTGTGCCGCCAACAGCTTGTGAAACTCGTAGGTGCGGCTCCAGGCGCCCACGTCGGATCGGCCCGGCTGTACGACGAAAGCCTCGCCATCGCGCTCCAGCGTCACACGCACGGGGCTGGTGGACCTGTCCATGGGCCACTCGTCCATGGGAATGGTGCTGCGCAGGTCGATGTGCAGTGCGTAGCTGGCGGGCGTGCCTGCCAGCACGAGGTGATAGCGGCCTGCGGGCAGGTTCAGCCCTGCCATGGCCGCATGGCCGGTGCGGCGTGAGGAGGCTTCAGCGGCCGCCAGTTCTGCCTGCAGTGCGGGGGGCCAATCACTCTGCGCTGTGCGCTGCAGCACCGCCAGAATTTGCGGGTAGACCGAAGGCAGGCGGGGCAGGGGGGATGCGGCATCGGTGCTGTTGCTCGCTGCAGCGGTGGGCTGCAGCAACGCCAGCGTGGCCATGATGGCATCGTGCTGCACCACACGCTGGCTCAGTAGCCGGTGCACGATGCGCGCGTCGGTCTCGAACGCTGCGTGCAGCTGCTGCAAACGCGCGACGGCCAGCCAGCTGGCGCCCGCGCATGCGACCACGGCCCAGAGCAGCAGGCTGGGGAGATGCAGGGTGCGGTACGAGGGAAGGCGGCGGCGCCATGCCGGGGTCATGCGCGGATTCTGGCATGGGGGCTTGCGCGGGACGCGCTTCGCCCAAGGTAGCGCTGCCTGAGCAAACGGCGTAAAGCGGGTCTTAAGGCCGCTCTGGTGTAATTCCGGCTCGGTTCTTCAGCGCTGCTCCTCCAATACCTCCACCCATGTCCAACCCTGCTCCAAAGCCTCACCAATGGCTCACACCCCGCAACCTGCTGTGGGCGTCTATTGCGGTGGCGGGGATCACCATCGCGCTCAAGACGCTGGCCTGGGTGGTCACTGGCTCGGTGGGCCTGCTGTCGGATGCGATGGAGTCGTTTGTCAACCTGGCCAGCGCCATGTTTGCGCTGGCCATGGTGACCGTGGCGGCGCGGCCTGCGGATGACGACCACCCCTACGGCCACCACAAGGCTGAGTATTTTTCGTCAGGGTTCGAAGGCATCCTCATCGTGGGGGTGTCGGCGGGCATCCTATGGGCGGCCGGGCACCGGCTGATGGACCCGCAGCCCATCGAACAGCTGGGCTGGGGCTTGGGCCTGTCGGTGCTCAGCTCGGCGCTCAATGGCTTTCTCGCGTGGCTCATGTTCCGCTCGGCCCGCGAGTACCGTTCCATCGCGCTGGAGGCCGATGCGCGCCATCTCGTCACCGATGTGTGGACCTCGGCCGGTGTGCTGGTGGGCATTGCGGGCGCGGCCCTCACGGGCTGGCTGTGGCTGGATGCGCTGGCGGCGATTGCCGTGGCGCTGAATATCCTGAAAGAGGGCGTGGAGCTGGTGTGGCGATCCTCCCAGGGCCTCATGGATTCAGCGGTAGAGCCCGAGGTGCAGGCCACCATCGACGCCACCTTGCAGCAGTTTGTGCTATCGCAGGCGCCCGGTGCCGTGCGGTTTGACCATGTCTCCACCCGCCGTGCGGGCCAGCGCCAGTTTGTGGACATGCACCTGCACATGCCCGCCGACTGGACCCTGCGCCACGCCGCCGAACTGCGCGGCCAGGTCGAGCGCGCGCTGATGACCGCCGTACCCGGCCTGCGCGCCACCATCGAGTTGCTGCCTACGGATGTGGAGGCGCATTTCGATGATCCCCGTGACGATTTGAAGGATGCCGTGAAGTGATCAGCGTATTGCAACGGGTGCGCGAAGCGCGCGTGGAGGTGGACGGGCAGACCGTGGGCGCCATCGGCGCAGGCCTGCTGGTGCTGGTGTGTGCCGAACGCGGTGACACGGAGATGGAGGCCGACAAACTGCTGGCCAAGATCCTCAAGCTGCGCATTTTTTCGGACGCCGCAGGCAAGATGAACCAGAGCGTGCAGGACACCGGTGGCGGCCTGCTGCTGGTCAGCCAGTTCACGCTGGCGGCAGACACCACCGGCGGCAACCGCCCCAGCTTCACCCAGGCGGCTGCACCCGATGAGGGGCGGCGGCTGTACGACTATGTGGTTGCCCAGGCGCGCAAGGTGCACCCCAAGGTGGCCACGGGCCAGTTTGCCGCCGATATGCAGGTGCACCTCATCAATGACGGCCCGGTGACCATCCCGCTGCGGATGGCGCCTTCGCTGGCGACAGCGGCGGCTGGCTGAACGCGTGGGCTGGCCTCGGCCCGCAGCTGGCCGTGGGGTTGTCCGCACGGCGACGACGCGCGGGTGGCAAATTCTGTAGGCTCGGGCACGTGCGTTCCGTTCTTCTGTTCTTGTGATGCGGTGCGCACTCCGCCGTATACCCGCCGCGCGCCCACTGCCAGCCCTGCTTCACCCGTGACCCAAGCCGCCCCCGCTGTCCTGCCTGATCCGCCCTCGCCACGCCGCGCCCTTTGGGTGATGTACCTGTGCCTGTTGTCGGCCTTTGCGCTGAGTCAGGCTTACCGCACCGTGACGAGCATCATCGCCGCAGGGCTGCAGGCGGACTTTGGCATTTCGCCGGACTCGCTGGGCGCGTTTGCCGGCCTGTTTGGCCTGTCGTTTGGCGTGACCCAGCTCCTCATGGGCATCGGCATGGACCTGTACGGCCTGCGCCGCACGGTGCTGGTGGCTTTCCCGTTGGCGGGGCTGGGGGCCGCGGTATCAGCCCTCGCGCCCGGCTATGGCTGGCTGATGGTGGGCCAGCTGCTGATCGGTGTGGGCTGCTCTCCCGCCTTCCTGGCTTGTACCGTCTTCGTTTCGCGCCACTTTCCTGCGCAGCGCTTCGCCTTCTTCTCGGGCGTGGGCATGGGGGTGGGCGGGCTGGGGCTGTTGTTCACCGGCACACCGCTGGCCTGGATGGTGCAGCACGGGGGCTGGCGCGCGGGGTTCGCGGTGCTGGCGGTGTTTTCGCTTCTGTCGTGGCTGCTGATCTTTCTGCGTGTGCACGAGCCCGCACTGGCGCAAGCACCCCAGGGTCCGCGCGAGTCGTGGGCGCAGGCGGCGGGGCGGTTTGGCAGCTTGCTCAAGGTGCCGCACACCTGGGGCATCCTGATCCTGGGCATGACCTGCTACGCCGCCTTCCTGACTCTGCGCGGCTTGTGGCTGGGGCCCCTGCTGATGGGGCGGTATGGGTTTTCGCTCATCGACAGCGGCAACGTGGCCCTGGTGCTGTCGATGCTCGCGCTGTTCGTGCCCGCCGCGTTTGGCCGCATGGACCCCGGGCCCACACGGCGGCGGCGCTGGATCACCCACTTTTCCCTGCTCATGGGCAGCCTGTTCCTCCTGCTGGCCTTCTGGCATCACGCCACTGCCAACGTGGCGCTGATCTTCCTCATGGGCCTGCTGTCGGGCTACGGCGTGCTGCAGTACGCGGACGTGCGTTCGTCCTACCCCGCTGAAATGACGGGCCGCGCGCTGTCGCTGTACACCATGTCCATGTTCCTGGGCGTGGCGCTGATGCAATCGCTCACGGGGCTGTTGGCCGCGTGGGCGCAGCGCCATGGCCACGAGCCCTACCAGGCGGTCATGGTCAGTATCGCGTGCATGCTGGCAGCGGCCTCGACCGCGTTTCGCTTCTTGCCGCGGTCGCCGTTGCTGGGGCGTGGTGCCGCCTGACTCCGTGGTGCCTACTGGCTCCAGGTGCCGGCGGTGCGGCTGAAGAAGTAAAGCGTAAATGCGGAGGCTTCGCTCCCCACATCCTGCGCCGCAGTGACCACGCTGTTTCCGTCCGCCGACACACCCACCGCCTCTCCGAATCGAATGACGTTGGGCCCGGCCGGGAACATGTGGGCCTGGGCTTGCCATGTGTTCTGGGTTCGTGCATAAACGAAAGCCATGCCCCGCACAGAGCCCACCGCCAGGGTTTCGCCATGGGCGGACAGGGCTGTGCGTCCGCCGAAGTAGCTCATTGGCTCGGTGCCGCCGAAGACCGTGTTCACGGGGGCCTTCACATAGGCCTGCTGGCTCCAGCTGCCGCGGTCCTGGCTGAAGACATAGACGGCTCCAAAGGGCGATTGCGCGTTGTCTGATTGATTGCCACCGACGCCGGTGGCGCTGCTGCGCTCGAAGATGGCGCCGACGGCCAGGGTCGAGCCATCGGCCGACAGGGACACCGACGTACCGAACCCGTCGCCAGCATCCGTGTTGCTGGCCTTGAGGTAAGCCTGCGGCGCCCAGGTGGAGCCGGTGCGGGCATAGGTGTGAACGGCGCCCGCAAAGACCGCCAAGGTGTCGTTCGCATCGCCGTTGACGCCGGTGGACTTGCTGTCGTCACCGGTGGCACCCACAGCCAGCAGGCTGCCGTCGGCGGATAGGGCCACGCTGGCGCCGAAGTTCTGCCCGTCGCAGGGCTGTGTGGCCCAATAAGAAAGGTTGCACCAGGTGTTGTTGCGTGCCGGCGTGTTGCTGGCCTTGACATAGGCCTGCTGGCTCCAGCTGCCGCCAGTGCGGGCGAAGACATACACCGCGCCCGCGGCCAGGCTGTCGGTGTTGGCCTGATCGCCGTTGACGCCCCGGGCGTTGCTGGTCTCTCCGGTAGCGCTGACCGCCAGCGTGTTCCCATCGGCGGACAGCGCCAGCCCCGCTCCGAAGGACGAAGAGTGGCAGTAATCCTGGGCTGCGTTGTTGCAGGCTGGCGCACGCCGATTGCTCGCCTGCAGTCGGGCCTGCGGCTGCCAGGCCACGCCCACGGCGCTGCGCACGAGGATGTGAACGGCGCTGTCGTCAACGGCGGGCGTTGGCCGGGGCAAGGTGGTGGTGCTCACCGGGTCGGGCGCTCCGATCACCAGCGTCTTGAGGTCCGCCGAGACGAGTACCGGAGTGCCAGCGGTGGCGTTGAACGGCGCCAGCACGCTGCTGCCTTGGCGGTCAAAGAGGAAGTGCGCGCGCAGCGCGTCCGGTGCGAGCGTGGTGGCCCGGAAGGAGCAGCTGGTGCCATTGCACTCGCGCAGCCGGTAGGTGGCGTTTACCCGTTGGTGCAGCTGCTTGATTTCAAAGGTGTGCCGTGTGCCGGTGATCGCGGAGCCGGCCTGCGCCTCGGGCAGCGGACCCAGGCCGTCCGGGTCCTCCCAGAGCTCGTAGTGCGTGGCTGGGGCCGAGGGGCTCCAGACGAAGTCGTAGCGCTCCACCCCGTAGCGCAGGCTGAATTCCGCTGTGCCGATGGTGTCGAATGCTCCGTTGGGCGTCCCGGGAACCGGCACGGAGGTAGGTGTAGGGGCAGGCGGTGGTGGTTCGCTGGCGTTGTCTCCACTGCCGCCGCCACAGGCGGAAAGAAGCAGCGACAACATCAGGCTGGTGCTGATGCCTGCCGCGCGCCAGCGTGGCGTGGCAAGGCCACCGAGGCTGCGCAGGGCCGCGTTGGCGGTGACGGAACTGAGCAAAGGTGTGACGTTAGACATGAGATCTCCTCAGTGGGCGGATAACTGCCTGGGCGGATGGATGCATCGTTGAAGGGGCGGTGCGGCGCAAGCCCGTGTTGACGAGCCCCCGCTCGCGCCTCGGTAGAGGCAGCAGCAACCACGTTGCCGCGCGGACGTCCGACTTTTACTGCCGCGCAAAAAAAACCAGCGACATCGCCAGGCCGGTGGCTACGACTCCCAAGCGTAACACCGCCGGGGGCAGCTTGCGGGCCAAGCGTGCCCCTCCGTAGCCCCCTGCGGTGGCGGCCACCATCATCATCAGCGCCTGCGGCCACAGCACCACGCCGCCTGCCGCATAGATGAGCACGGCAATGGCGGTAAGCAGGGCCGACACCCAGTTCTTGAGGCCGTTCATAGCGTTCAGGTTCGTCTGCCCCAGCAGGCCGAACAGCGCCAGCAGAAGGATGCCCAGCCCGCCGTTGAAATAGCCGCCATAGGCAGCCACCGCCAGCACGCCCACCGTGGCCCTGGCGGTGGAGGGTTTGCCGCCCGCCAGCATCCGGCGCAGCTGCGGCCCGAATGCGAACAGCGCCGTGGCCGCCAGCAGCAGCCAGGGAACCACGCGGCGGAAGGTGGCGTCGGGCGTGACCAGCAGCAGCGCGGCCCCGGCTGCGCCCCCGATGAGCGAGAGCACCACCAACAGGCGCATCGACAGCCCCGGCGGCGGGGCCGTGTCTTCGCGGAACCCCCATGCGCCGGCCAAGTAGCCGGGCAGCAGGGCCACCGTGCCCGTGGCATTGGCCACCACAGGCGGCACGCCGGTGAAGACGAGGGCGGGCAGGGTCAGAAAACTGCCGCCTCCGGCGACGGCGTTGAGGGCGCCGGCAACGAAGGCGGCGGTGAGCAGCAAAGGCGTGTCGAGCATGCACCGATGGTAGGGGGTGGCGTCGCCACCATTGGCGACGGCGCGGGTGCAACACTTTTGCCTGCCGTGAGCCTCGTCGGGTGTTCAGCGCTGTCGCCAGTGGGGTCCCGGCTGCCGATGCAATCAGTACAGATAGGCGGCGTCGGCTGCGGCGGGTGTTACGCCATCCGTGGCACTGCTGGTGCCCACGGCCAGGGTGCTGGCATCACCGGATAGGGCGACGCTGGCACCGAAGCGTGCAAGTGCGCGCGGCTGGGGGGCCTTGAGGTAGGCCCTGTGCGCCCAGGTGGTGCCGTCACGGCGGTAGACATTGACGGCTCCGGCTGAATATAAGGCCTGGTTGTTGGGGTTGCCATTGATGCCAGAGGCGTTGCTTGCATCGTCGAGGTTGCCCACGGCAAGCATGCGGCCGTCCGCAGAAAGCGACAACATGACACTGTTTGTAAAGAACCCGTCGGCAGCCTTGACCGGCAATGCGGGCTGCTGCGTCCAGGCGTCCCCCGTGCGTGTGAATGTTCGCAGCTGAACGTCAGTACCTCCAGAGCGGTCCAAGACGGCCAGTGTGCTTCCGTCCCTGGACATTGCAAAGGGATTGTGCGAACCCGTCAGCGCACCTGCGGCAGGAACGCGCCACACCTGCGTATGTGCACTCCAGACACCTCCGAGATGGGTCAGGACCGAGATGTCCTTGTCGGTGTTTGCCGCAAGCACGGTGCCGTCGCTGGACAGGGCTACAACCGCCCCAAAGCGGGCCATTGTCGGGTCGGCGCTGCTGCCTGGCAGGTGCGCCTGCTCGGCCCAGCCGCCGTTGTTGCGGGCAAAGGTGTGAACGGCTCCGACGCCGCCCCCAAAAATGGTTTCACCGGTGAAGGAGAGTCCACTCAACACGGCGGCAGACCCCGGGGTGAAGTTAGCACCTTCTTCGGGCGCTCCTACCGCCAGCAGGTTCCCGTCGGCTGACAGAGCCACGCTGAAGCCAAAGTGTTGGGGGGTGCATGGAAATACAGCCGTGCCAGAGATGTCCAGGCGGCTGCAGGTCTCGACTTTCGCAGGCGTGTTGCGGGACTTGATGTAGGCCTGCTGGCTCCAGGTGCTGCCGTTGTCCATGAAGATATAAGCAGCCCCCGCGCCATACGCGTCGCGGTTGGCCGCATCGCCGTTGATGCCGCGTGCATTGCTTCTTTCCTCTGGTGCACCCACTGCCAGCGTGCGACCGTTGGCCGATAGTGCGAGGCTGGCGCCAAAGGCCATCTTTGCGGCCGGACTGCTGCCTTCCAGCCGCGCCCGCAGACCCCAGGCAGGGGCTGGCATGCCAACGCCTGGCATGCTGCGGCTGAAGATGTACACCGCGCCCGCCCCTGCCAGGCCGTCTGAACTGCCCTCGCGGGGCGACCCGACAGCCAGCGTTAAACCGTCGGCCGACAGGGCAATTGCGTTCGTGTAGGCGCCAAATCGCTGCGTCGGATCGCCGGCAGGCAGGTCGAAGCGCCCTATGGCCTGGGTGAGGTCGGGTGTTACCGCGCTCGTGAACGGGCCGCAGCCGCTCGTGTCGCAGGCGCGCAGCCGGTAACTCGCGTTCACACGCTCGTGCAGCAGCCCCCCAAGCTGTATGGGGAAGCTGGTGACGTTGTTGGCGGCGCCGACGCCGAATAGCGATTCAGGTTGGGGGCCTGCTGCGCCATCAGGGTCCTCGAACAGTTCGTAGCGCATCGCACCCGGGGTGACGGTCCAGCCCAAGTTGTAGGTCTTGGGGCCGTAGCTCGCCACGCTGAAGCCGGAAGGGGCCGGGAGTCCAGCGGGCTCCGATTCGCCACTGCCGCCCCCGCAGGCCGCCAGAACGAGTGGCGCCGCCAGCAGCAAGGCGCGATACAAGCATGGCAGGCCCGAATTCGCCACGGGCGCAGGGTGTCGCTGGAAATTGATCACAGAGAAGACTCCTGAAAAAAGGGGGAAGACAGGCAGGGCGCGCGGCGGGAGTGACAACAGGTCTGCGAGACGCGCACTGGAGGAGTCAATCGTCGCTTATCAAGACAACGCCGAGCCCCGGCAGATGCGAGCACTTTGTACCAAATGGTAAAAAGTGCGCCGCTGCCCTCGGCAGCAGGGATAGCGTTCAGGAAGTCGCGTACGGGTCGGCAAAGCCCAACTCCTGCAGGATGGCGGTTTCATACTCCTCCATCTCCTCGGCATCTGCCTCGCTGGTCTCGTGATCCCACCCCTGGGCATGCAGCGTGCCATGCACCAGCATGTGGGCGTAGTGTTCTTCCAGGCTTTTGTTCTGCTCTTTGGCCTCGCGCTCAATCACGGGGGCGCACAGCACCAGGTCGGCCGTTACCAAGGGCTCCTGGGTGTAGTCAAAGGTGAGCACGTTGGTGGCGTAGTCCTTCTTGCGGTACTCGCGGTTGAGCTGCTGGCCTTCTTCGGCCCCTACGATGCGTACGGTGATCTCGGCATCGGTGGCCAGCGCGTGGCGAATCCAGCGGGTGACCTTGTGGCGTGGCAGCACGGCGCGGTGGGCGGCAGCTCCGTCGAACGGGCCGAACTGCAGCGACAAGGAGAGTTGGTTTAAAGACATTTTTGCTGTTTTTGGCCGTCAGAGCTTGATGGATAAGCGCTGAAAGCTATCAAAATGATAGTGCTAGTCCCGGCTGCGAGAAGCCGGGGCGCGGCGCGGTGCGTCGTACGCATCCACGATGCGCGCGACCAGCGGGTGGCGCACCACGTCGGCCGTCGTGAAGCGGGTGACGGAGATGCCCTTGACCCGCTTGAGCACCCGCTCGGCATCGATCAGGCCGCTCATGGCCCCCTTGGGCAGGTCGATCTGGCTCACGTCGCCCGTGACCACGGCCTTGGCGCCAAAGCCGATGCGGGTGAGGAACATCTTCATCTGCTCGGGCGTGGTGTTCTGCGCTTCGTCCAGGATCACGAAGGCGTTGTTCAGCGTGCGCCCGCGCATGAATGCGAGCGGGGCGATTTCCAGCGCGTTGCGCTCGAAGGCTTTCATCACCTTGTCGTAGCCCATCAGTTCGTACAGCGCGTCGTACAGCGGGCGCAGGTAGGGGTCCACCTTTTGCGCCAGATCGCCGGGCAGAAAACCCAGGCGCTCGCCCGCCTCGACCGCTGGGCGGGTCAGCACGATGCGCTGCACGGCGCTGCGCTCCAGCGCATCCACGGCGCAGGCCACGGCGAGATAGGTTTTGCCGGTGCCTGCAGGGCCGATGCCAAAGGTGATGTCGTGGCTGGCGATGTTTTCGAGGTACAGGTTCTGTGTGGGCGTGCGGCCGCGCAGGTCGGCCCGGCGGGTGTTGAGCACGATGGCGCCCTCGGGCGCCTCCACCAGGGCGCTGTCTCCGGCCAGCATGAGCTGCAGGTGGTCCTCGGTGATCGGGCGTTCGGCCATCTCGTACAGCGCCTGCAAAAGCTCCATCGCCTGCGTGGCCTTCGCTTTGGGGCCGTCCACCTTGAACTGCTCGTGCCGGTGCGCAATGCTCACCGAGAGGGCCACTTCGATGGTGCGCAGGTGCGCGTCGGCCGGGCCACACAGGTGCGTGAGCCGGGTGTTGTTGTGGGGGGTGAAGGTGTGGCGCAGGATCACGCGGATAATTCCCGTTGGATCGCCGCAGTGCGCGGCAAAGGACATCAATGATAGGCAAATTGACCGGCACCCTGCTGGAGAAGAATCCCCCCGAGGTGCTGTTGGACTGCCATGGCGTGGGCTATGAGGTGAATGTGCCCATGAGCACGTTCTACAACCTGCCCGCTGTGGGCGAAAAGGTGAGCCTGCTGACCCAGTTCATTGTGCGCGAAGACGCGCAGCTGCTGTATGGCTTTGCCACGGCGCCCGAGCGCCAGGCGTTCCGTGAGCTGATCAAGATATCGGGCGTGGGGCCGCGCACTGCGCTGTCCATCCTGAGCGGCATGGGCGTGGCGGATCTCGCCCAGGCCATCACGCTGCAGGAGGCAGGCCGCCTGGTCAAGGTGCCGGGCATTGGCAAGAAGACGGCCGAGCGGCTGCTGCTGGAGCTCAAGGGCAAGCTGGGGGCCGACATGGGCGCTGCCCACGGGCCCGCTGCCAGTGACGCACAGGCCGACATTCTGCAGGCACTGTTGGCTTTGGGCTACAACGACAAAGAGGCTGCGGCGGCCCTCAAGGCCCTGCCACCAGAGGTGGGTGTGAGCGATGGCATCAAACTGGCGCTGAAGGCGTTGGCCAGGTAGTGCACTTGCGGGTTTGTTGCGGCAGTTGTTTTCGTGTTCAATGGCGGTTTTGACCGGAGCGAGGGAAAGAAATGAAAAATGGAATGATGTGGCGGATGGGCGTTGCCTGGGGTGCGGCGCTTGCCTTGTTGGCCGGATGCGGCGGAAGCGGTACCGAGGCCAGCGCGCAAAAGGCGGCCTCTGTGCTGATGGTGGATGGCTGGGTGCAGCCCGCCAGCGTGGACCAGGGTGTCTCGAACATCAAATCCCGCAGCGCGCTTGTCACAGCGCCCACGCCTTCCCGGGTGAGCCTGGGAGCCTTGGATGCCTCCAAGACGGCTTCGCTGGGTGGCGGTATCGGCCCACGCCAGGTGGGTACAGCGCGCGATGTGGTGGCCACCCGCGCCGCAGCCCAGACACAGCAGCAGTTGCAGTGGAAGCCCACCGCCACTGGCGGTAAGGTGGCTGCTATCAGTTTTTCGGCCGAAGGTGCGTACGGATTGCGCCTGGGCGTAGTGGTCAAGGCGCTGCCACAAGGCACAGTGCTGCGTGTGTACAGCCAGGCCAACGCCTCCAAGGTGTTCCAGATTTCCGGCCAGGAAGTGCTGCAGCGCATTGACCGCAATGCGCAGGCGGGCGACACCACCCTGGACGGTCAGACCTGGTGGACGCCCGATACCGGATCGGACGAGGCCACGCTGGAGCTGGAGCTGCCCGTCGGTGCGGATGCCAGCACGGTGGACATCTCGGTGCCGCGCGTGTCGCACATCTTCGAGAACCTGTCGATCCCTACGGAGGCAGAACTCTCCACCAAGATCAACGAATCGGCTTCGTGCCACCTGGATGCCACTTGCTACGATACCTATGCGACCGAGCGCAATGCCGTGGCGCGCATGTTGTTCACGTCCGGTGCCAACACCTATCTGTGCACGGGCACATTGCTCAATGACAGCCGGTCTTCGGGCACGCCGTATTTCCTGACGGCCAACCACTGCATCTCCAAGCAGTCCGAAGCCGCCTCGCTGCAGACCGACTGGTTCTTCCGTTCGCCAACGTGTAACAGCCGCACCCTGTCCAGTGCCACCATCCAGCGCGTCAACGGCGCATCGCTGCTCTACGCCTCGGGTGCCATGGACATGGCCCTGCTGCAGCTGAACGACACACCTCCTGCAGGGGCCGTCTTTGCCGGTTGGGATGCGGGCACCCAGGCTTTGAGTACATCTGTGGTGGGTCTGCACCATCCCCGGGGCGACCTGCTCAAGGTCAGCCTGGGTACGTTGAACAGCCTGATTTCCTGCACTCCCACCAGTGAAACCCAGTTCCAATGCAGCGGTACAACGGGCAACTACTACCAGGTGAACTGGACCCAGGGCACCACCGAAGGTGGCAGCAGTGGCTCGGCCTTGTTCAAGGGTGGCACCCATGTGATCGGTACGCTCTACGGCGGCGGTTCCAGCTGCACGGCCACCACGGTCCCCGATTACTATGGTCGTTTTGACGTGGCGTTCAACGCAGCGCTCAAGAACTGGCTGTCGTCTGCCACGCCACCCACTGGCCCCACGGGGCGGGTGCCTGTCTATCGCTTCTACAACATTGCTGGCCTGGAGCATTTCTACACCAGCAACGTCGGTGAGCGGGATCTTCTGATCAAACAGTTTGGATCGAACTTCATCTACGAAGGCACGATCTTCTATGCGTATCCCATTGAGGGGTCCAACCTGTTCCCGGTGTACCGCCTGGTTGATTTGGCGCGCAATATGCACATTTACACGGCAAACCCTGCGGAGCGAGACGGTCTGCGCCAGGCATTCCCGTCCGTGCAGCTTGAAGCCACTGCATGGTGGGGACAGGCTGCTCCGGGCAATGGTGCCGTGCCTGTCTACCGCTTCCGCAACCGCACCGTGGGAACCTATTTCTATACTGCCAGCCCTGCAGAACGCAGCTACCTCAACGCCAACATGAGCCAGCAGTACGTTGAAGAAGGCATCGGGTTCTACGTCTGGCCCGAGAAATAACAGGACTGCATGACGATCCAGACCGACGACTTCGCCCCCGCCCCCGCAAAACGCGTCATTTCGGCCGTGCCCGCATCGCCCCAGGAGGAGGCGATCGAGCGCGCGCTGCGCCCCAAGCTCCTGCAGGAGTACGTGGGCCAGGCGAAGGCGCGCGAGCAGCTGGAGATCTTCATCGGCGCGGCGAGGAAGCGGGGCGAGGCGCTGGACCATGTGCTGCTGTTTGGCCCGCCCGGTCTGGGCAAGACCACGCTCAGTCACATCATTGCGGCTGAGCTGGGGGTCAACCTGCGCCAGACCAGTGGCCCTGTGCTCGAAAAGCCCAAGGACCTGGCAGCGCTGCTGACCAACCTCGAAAAGAACGACGTTCTTTTCATTGACGAGATCCACCGCCTGTCGCCTGTGGTGGAGGAAATTCTCTACCCCGCGCTGGAGGACTACCAGATCGACATCATGATCGGCGAGGGGCCTGCGGCGCGCAGCATCAAGCTCGACCTGCAGCCCTTCACGCTGGTGGGCGCCACCACACGTGCGGGCATGTTGACCAACCCGCTGCGCGACCGCTTTGGCATCGTGGCGCGGCTGGAGTTCTACACAGCCGAAGAGCTGGCCCGCATCGTCAAGCGCAGCGCGGGGCTGCTCAATGCGCCCATGGATGAAGAAGGCGGCTTTGAAATTGCCCGCCGCTCGCGCGGCACGCCCCGCATCGCCAACCGGCTGCTGCGCCGCGTGCGCGACTACGCCGAGGTCAAGGGCGACGGGCGCATCACCAAACCCATTGCCGACAAGGCGCTGGCCATGCTGGATGTGGACCCGCAGGGTTTTGACGTGATGGACCGCAAGCTGCTGGAGGCGGTCATCCACCGCTTTGATGGCGGCCCCGTGGGGCTGGACAACATTGCCGCCAGCATCGGGGAAGAGGCGGGCACCATAGAAGACGTGATCGAGCCCTACCTCATCCAGCAAGGCTTTTTGCAGCGTACGCCGCGTGGGCGCATTGCCACGCTGGCGGCGTTCCGACACCTGGGGGTGGCGCCGCCCAAGGCGGCTGGAGGGCTGTTTTCTGAATGACGGAAGGCACAGCGCATGGCAACCAGGGCAGATCTGTGAATAGGCGCTGGTTTGCTGTTGCGTTGGGCGCTGTCGTGCTGGTGGTGGCTGCCTTCATCGGTGTGATGGCGCTGCGTGGTCCGCAGGTCGATGCCCTGTTGGTGCAGTCGGCGCCGCTGGTGCGCACGCTGCAGTTTTCGGCGCGCGTGGCCACGTTGTCGCGGGTGGATGTGGGCAGCACCGTCACAGGCCGCGTGGCGCAAGTGCAAGTGACAGAAGGCGCGCAGGTGCGCCAGGGCGAGGTGCTGGTGCAGCTGGAGTCCGACGAGCTCGCGGCGGCGCTGGCGCAGGCCGTGGCGGCAGAGCGTCAGGCGCAGTCCCGCTTGGTAGGCCTGCGCAGTAGCGGCCGCAGCGCTGCACAGGCAGCGCGCGCGCAGGCCAATGCCACCCTGCAAGCGGCCAGCGCCAGTCTGGCGCGGGTGCAGCAGCTGGTGGCCCAGGGGTTCTACAGCGCCGCGCAGCTCGATGAGGCGCAGCGCGCCGTCGATGTGGCCCAGGCGCAGCAGTTGAGCGCGCAGGCACAGGTCCAGGCCAACGCCGATGCAGGCACCGATGTGGTCCAGGCGCAGGCGCAGCTGGCGCTGGCCCAAGCGGCCACCGTGGCGGCCCAGGCCCGCCTGGCGCAGACCACGCTGGTAGCCCCGGCCGATGCCCGCGTGCTGGTGCGCGACGTCGAGCCCGGGCAGATCGTGCAGCCTGGCAAGGCCTTGCTCAGCCTGGCGCTGGCCGGGCCCACCCAGCTGGTGGCCCAGGTGGACGAACGTTTTCTGGACCAGTTGCTGCCGGGCCAAAAGGCCTCGGTGGTGGCCGATGCCTTTGCGGGCCAGCGTTTTGCAGCACGTGTGCTCACCATCGCACCCTCGGTGGATGCCCAGCGTGGTGCCATCGAGGTGAAGTTTGCGCTGGAGCAGCAGGCCCCCGCCTTTCTGCGCGAGGACATGACCTTATCGGTCGAGGTAGAGACTGCGCGGCGCGAGCGGACCCTGGTACTGCCCCAGGCTGCCCTGCGCGGCCCGGTGGAGGGCGACCAGGCGACGGTGCTGGTGTTGCAGGGGGGGCGCGCCCAGGCCCGCCCCGTGCGGCTGGGGCTGCGCACACTGGACGCGGTCGAGGTGCTGGACGGCCTGGCCGAAGGCGACACCGTGCTGCGGGGCGGCGCCGTGCAGGCGGGCGACCGCGTACGTGCCCGCACGGTGGAGTGGAGTGCGGGCTCCGCCGCAGCCGGTGCAGCCCAAGGTCAAGCGCAAGGTGCTGACGCCGGTGCTGCCCTCACCAACGCCATGGGCCGCTGAGTCGCCATGTGGGTCTGGCCCGGCTTCGAGTTGCGCGTGGCGCTGCGGTTTCTGCGCGAGGGGCGCATGCAGACCGTGCTCATCATCGTGGGCGTGGCGGCAGGTGTGGCAGTCATTGCCTACATCTCGGCGCTGATCAGCGGCTTGCAGTCGAACACCCTGGCCAAAACACTGGGCGCCCAGGCGCACATCACCCTGCGGGCGCCGGACGACCTGGTCATACCGGCAGCCCCTGCCTTGCCTGGCACCGCTGCGCTGACCGAAACCCAACCGCGTGCCCAGCGCCTGCGGTCCGTGGCCAATTGGCAGGCGCTGGTCCCGCTGCTGGAGCGCTTGCCCGAAGTCGCCGGGGTGTCGCCCATGGTGTCCGGCTCAGGCCTGGCGCTGCGCGGCGAGGCATCGCAGGCCATTGCCCTGATGGGCGTGGACCTGGACCGCTATGACCGCGTGGTGGGGCTGCGCTCCAAGGTGGTCAGTGGCACGGCGCGGCTGTCACCGGGCGAGGCCATCGTGGGGCGCGAGCTGGCCTCCGACCTGGGTGTGCGCGTGGGAGACCGCCTCACCGTGCAGACGAGCGGCGCGGGCGGTACGGTGAGTGATTCGGTGCGCGTCACCGCGCTGGTGGACCTGGGGGTGAAAGACCTGAACCGGCGCACCGTGATCGTGCCGCTGCGCGCGGCGCAAAGCCTGCTGGCGCTGCCGGGGGGCGCCAGCCAGCTCGACCTGACCTTGAAAGACGTGTGGGTGGCACAGACCCTGGCGCGTGCGTTGCAAACGCAGTTCCCCTACAAGATCGAGAGCTGGCAAGAGAGCAATGCCCAGCTGGTGTCAGCACTCAATGCGCAGTCCATCAGCACCTCCATCATCCGGGGCGTGGTGCTGGCGGTGGTGGTGCTGGGCATTGCCAGCGTGCTGGTAGTCTCGGTGGTGCAAAAGGGCCGGGAGATCGGCATCCTGCGCGCCATGGGCGCCACGCGGGGCCAGGTGCTGCGCGTGTTTCTGGTGCAGGGCGCCGTGGTGGGTGCGCTGGGCTCGGTGCTGGGCCTGCTGCTGGCGGTGGGGCTGATCTGGGTGTTCACGCATTTTGTGCGGGGCTCGGATGGCTTGCCGTTGTTTTCGATCGCGCTGCCGCCTGCCATGGCGCTGCAAATTGCGTTACTGGCGTCGGTGTGCGGCGTGCTCGCGGCGGTGGCGCCCGCGCGGCGCGCAGCCGCGCTGGATCCGGCGCAGGCCATCAGGATGTGATGAGCGCCGCCCCCGAACTGATCGTGCTCGACGCCGTGCGCAAGAGCTACAACCTGGGCCGCCCCAGCGAGGCCGAGGTGCTGCACGGCATCGACCTGCAGGTGCGCTGGGGCGAGTTCATCGCGCTGATGGGGCCTTCGGGCTCGGGCAAGAGCACGCTGCTCAACATCCTGGGCCTGCTCGAACGCATGACGACGGGCAGCTATCTGCTGGACGGCGAGGCGGTGCAGGGTCTGGACGATGCGGCCCTGACCCTGCGCCGGCGCAGCACCCTGGGCTTTGTCTTTCAATTCCACCACCTGCTGCCTGCTTTTTCCGCGCTGGAGAACGTGACGCTGCCGGCCCTCATGGCCGAAGGCCGCGTCAGCCCCGCCCATCGAGATCACGCGCGCAGCCTGCTCGACGCGGTGGGCCTGGCCCAGGCCATGGACAAGCGCCCCGCAGAGCTTTCAGGCGGCATGCAGCAGCGCGTGGCCATTGCGCGCGCGCTGGTCATGAACCCGCCGCTGGTGCTGGCCGATGAGCCCACGGGCAACCTGGACACCGCGTCCTCTGCCGAAGTGTTCGCCCTGCTGCGCCGTATCCATGCCGAGCGGGGCACGAGTTTTGTCGTGGTCACGCACGACCCCCGGCTGGCCGCGCGCTGCGACCGGCTGGTGGAGCTGATCGACGGCCGGATTGCCCGCGACGAGGCCATCACTGTGGGCGTGGAGCCTGCGCCCAGTGGGTGAGCTGCAGGCAGGTGATTTGCTATCAAATAAATAGCTATTTGCGCTTGATGCTGAAGCGCTGGCGGCCATTCTGGCTAAAAAACCATCGCACAGAACACACAGGTGCTCAGGAGGAGCGTGGTGCCGTCCCTGGGGCGACGTTCGGAGCCCTGTCCCGAGCCATGTGCGTGCGGCCCTCTTCTCCGGCCGCGCCCGTTCGCTGCACTGCGGCGGCAGGCACCGAGGCCTTGCTGGCCAGCCATCCGCTGACGATCAGCGCCTGCGCCGCATAGTACGTGGCCAGCACCCAGACCTGCGCCATCGGCAGCGGCATCACAAACCGGTTGGTGGCCAGCAGCGAGTCGCTGAGCATGAAAAACCCGGCGCCGACCGCTACGAGCAGCGACGGCGCATCGCGCAACACCGTCGCCCGGCCGATGGCCTGGGCCGCCATCAGCGCGATCACCAGCACATAGGTCGCCACCGGCGCGCGCAGTGCAGGCGGCAGGCCACCCGCCCACAGAAAGGCGTACATGGCCACGCCAATGCCCAGTGTGGCGGCCAGCGCCCCCCGGTGCGGAAACCACGCCTGCCCGCTTTTGAACAGCGCCACATAGAACAGATGCGCCACCAGAAAACTCACCAGGCCCGGGATGAAGAAGCCCTGGAACATGAGGAACACATCCCCGGCCAGCGATCCGGCCAGCGCGGCCGCGAGGAGACGCAGGGTCTTTGGGTTAAATTGGCCTCTAGCGCTTGGCGAATAAGCGCTAGCAGCTACCAAAACAAGAGCAAAAACCATCGTCAGCGGCTTGAACAGCCAGTGCCATTCCATGAACCCCAGCGCGCTGGTGGCGGTGGCCAGCGCGCCGCTTTGCAGCATCAGCGCCATCAGCACGGTGATACGTCCCTGCATCACTGCGCCCAGCGACCATTGCACCGTCAGCAGCACCGCAAACCAGATGGCGTTGCGCGCCAGCGGCGCCGCATCGGCCTGCCAGAGAAAAGCCGCCACGCCCGCCAGCAGCACTGCAAACTGTACCAGCGCAAACCACTGCGCGGCGCGCGACATCGGCGGGTGGTACAGCTGCATCTGCGTCATGCTGAAGGCGGGCTTGGGAAAGCGCTCTGCCACATCGGCAGGCCGCCAGCCCGGCGGCTTGACCCAGACCTTGAGCTTGTCGAGCCAGCTGCGCGCGTGCCAGCTGTCATGTGCCAGCCCGACGTACACCTGCGCGTTGGCCCAGAGCGGGTCCCAGCTGTTCAGCAGGCCGCGCGTGCCGTACACACACTTCTCCTGGTCGTCTTCGTCCTTGAAGGTGCCAAAGACCCGGTCCCACAGGATCAGGATGCCGCCATAGTTCTTGTCCAGATAAGCGTCGTTCACCGCGTGGTGCACCCGGTGGTTGCTGGGGCTGCAGAACCAGCGGTCAAACCAGCCGAGCTTGCCCACCTGCTCGGTGTGCACCCAGAACTGGTAAAGCAGATCGATGAGCGCCACCACGCCAAACACCAGCGGCGGCACGCCCGCCAGTGCCATGGGCACATAAAAGATCCAGCCCAGCAGCGCGCCCGAGCTGGTCTGGCGCAGCGCGGTGGAGAGGTTGTAGTCCTGGCTCTGGTGGTGCACCGCGTGCGCGGCCCACAACACGGCCGATTCATGCCCCATGCGGTGCAGCCAGTAGTAGCACAGGTCGTAGAACACCAGTGCCAGCAGCCAGCCGGGCAGGCTGGTCCAGAATGCATCGTTGCGCCACAGCGCCACGTGCTCGAACAGGGCCGTGTAGATGCCGATGCGCAGCAGCCGGGTGAACACTGCGCTGGTCTGGCTCAGCATGCCCAGACTGATGCTGCTGACGGCATCGGCCAGGCGGTAGGTGTTGCGCTGCCTTCTGTAGCCCACCGCCAGTTCGATGGCGATCAGCAAAAAGAAGACGGGGGTCGCAATGACAATGATCTGGCTGGGGCTCATGGGGGACACCAAAATGTCCGCCGATTCTTGCCGCAATCAGGTCAGCGCGCCTCTGGCATCAACCCTGATGATGCGCTCCACAGTACCCGTCGCCAAACCGCCGCGCACGCCGATCAAAAAGTCGTGCAGGTTCACCGTCGGGTCGCAATGGCCCGGGATGAGCCAGAGCATATGGCCCAGGCTGGGCAGGCGGGCGTCGGGCGCGTCGGCATACAGCAGGCCGTGTTCATCACCACCGTTGGCGTAACGCAGGGTGCGGTCGGCCGGCAGCAGGGCCACGGTGGGCAGACCAGAGTCTATGGCGTGGCTCTTGTGGCCTGCGTCGCACACGGCGTGGGTGTCGCGCACCGACACCACCTGGGTCTTGACGTACAGCGCGTGTTCAAACGCGGGTTGTGCCGGTTCACGCTCGTTGCGGGCGTAGTCGGCATCCATGAACAAGAAAGAGCCCGCCTGCAGCTCGCCAAACACGCCGCTGGCAGCCTCGTGCACCAGGGTGCCGGTGCCTGATCCGGTGACCAGCGGCACGGGCAGCCCGGCGGCTTCGATGAGCTGGCGCGTGTGATCCGCCGCGCGCACCACGGCGGCGATGGTCTCGCGCCGACCCACGCTGCTGGCCAGGTGCTGCGCGCGGCCATGGTAGGCCTGCAGGCCCGCGAAACGCAGGCGGGGGCTGCGCGACACGGCCAGCGCCAGTGGCACGGCGGCTTCGCCCGGTGGCACGCCGCAGCGGCCCTGGCCCACGTCGATCTCCACCAGCACGTCGATGCCCGCATCGCTGCCAGATTGCGCCATGGCTTCGGCCAGGCGCTCAATGCCGTCGATGTGGTCCACGGCCACGCCCAGGCGCCCGCCACGCGCCGCCAGCTGGGCGGCCAGCCGCGCCACGCGGTGCAGCTTGGGCATGGCGATGACCTGGTTGGTGATGGTGATGTCATCGACCCCACCGGCGGCCAGCGCCTCCGCCTCGGCCACCTTCTGCACGCACACACCCTGGGCGCCCGCGCGTTGCTGCAGCAGCGCGATTTCTGCACTCTTGTGCAGCTTGGCGTGGGGGCGCCAGCGCACCTGGTGCTTACGCGCAAAGTCGGCCATGCGCTGGATGTTGCGGTCCATGGCGTCCAGGTCCACCACCAGGGCAGGGGTGTCGATAGCGTCCACCCGCTGGCCGATGGTGGATTGCAATTCAGGCGTGGTTTTCATCGCGCAGGACGATCTGGTCAAGGTGTTGGGTGTCTGCCCAGCCGACGAGGGTGAGGCCGTCGGGCGTCCACAGCAGGCGGTTGATGGCGGCGTTGGACAGTTGCCAGGTGCGCGGCGCCTGGATGTCCTGGCGCGTGGCCAGGCGGTACAACACATCGAGCACGCCACCGTGCGCCACCATCACCACCTGCTCGCCCACATGCTGCTGCGCCAGGACGGTCACGGTGTGTTCGATGCGCTCGCGCAGCGCGACGAGCGACTCGCCACCTTCGGGGGTGTAGTGCGGATCGCGCTTGCGCCAGCGCAGCGCGTCTTCGGGCAGCTCGGCCTCGATCTCGGCAAACGTGCGGCCCTGAAAGTGGCCAAAACTACGTTCGCGCAGGCCGGGATCGGCCACCAAAGGCGCGCCCGTGGTGCGGGCCACGGCCTGGGCCGTGGCGTGCGCGCGCTGCAGGTCGCTGGTGTAGATGGCGGCAATCGGTTCACCCACCAGTGCCTGGGCGACCTGATCGGCCTGCCACAGCCCGGTGTTGTTGAGCGGAATATCCAGGTGGCCCTGGATGCGGGTGTCCACGTTCCAGGCGGTTTCGCCGTGGCGGATGGCAATGATGCGGGTGGCGTGCATGTCAGTTTTCGATGGCGTTGGATGTAGCTCGCAGCCGCTCAGGGGAATGTCTCATTTTTGCGCCAGGGGCAGGCGCACCTGTCGAGGGCCCGGGGGTGGCTTTGGAAAGCCATCGAGTGCGGCGTCAAACAGCACACCATAGACTGCCGGGTCACTCACCCACACATCTTCGTGCACGGCCGAGGTTTCGTACACCACCGCCTGGGTGTTGGCGTCGCGCATCACGATGCTGACAGCGCGGCGGTGCAGGGGCGTTGGCTCGCCAAAGCGCCACATGCCATGCACGCCCCAGCCTCGGCCATACCAACCACCCACGCCCCAAGGGCCGGGGCCATACGCACCGTAGGGCCCGTAGGGGCTGAAAGGATCGTTGCGCGGCACCGTGTCAGCCTGCACGCCCAGTTGGACCCGCAGGCGGGGCGCGGCATCGTCGCGTTGCAGGCCGGCGCGTGCCAGGGACTGTTCTGCCAGTGCGGCGATAGCGTCAAACGATGGGGTTTGCTGCGAAGGCAGGCGTTCGATGCGGTAGGTGGCGGGTGCAGGCGCGGCCGCCAGGGTTGAGAAGCTCTGTACTTGCCCGTCGACCACGCGGGTGGTGCTGCAGCCCGCGAGCAAGGCGGTTGCCAAGCCCAGTATAAGAAGGGGAATCCATCGGCGTTGCGTTGTCATGGTCAGACGCTCCAGAAAAAGAAGTCTCCATGAGAGTGCCCCAGCTTGCCAGGGTTCACGACAGTTGCACCACCTGCACGCCGGGCAGCGTGGGCGAGGGCGCCACAAACTCTTCCTTGTCAAACGCCTTGTCGCCGTCTTCGCTGGCGATGCCCGTGGCCTTCGCGTTCTTGAAGTCGTACAGGCTGCCGTCCAGCAGGTGCGATGGCACCACGTTCTGCAGCGCATTGAACATGTTCTCCACCCGGCCCGGGAAGCGCTTTTCCCATTCGCGCAGCATCTCGCCCACCTGCTTGCGCTGCAGGTTCTCCTGGCTGCCGCACAGGTTGCACGGGATGATGGGGAAGTTGCGGTGCGCAGCCCAGCGGGTGGTGTCCTTCTCGGCCACGTAGGCCAGCGGGCGGATCACCACATGCTTGCCGTCGTCGCTGACCAGCTTGGGGGGCATGCTCTTCATCTTGCCGCCAAAGAACATGTTGAGCAGCAGCGTCTGCAGGATGTCGTCGCGGTGGTGGCCCAGCGCGATCTTGGTGCAGCCCAGCTCATCGGCCACGCGGTACAGAATGCCCCGGCGCAGGCGGCTGCACAGGCTGCAGGTGGTCTTGCCCTCGGGGATCAGCTTCTTGACGATGCTGTAGGTGTCTTCGTTCTCGATATGGAAGGGCACGCCGGTGCTGGCCAGGTATTCGGGCAGCACATGCTCGGGGAAGCCCGGCTGCTTCTGGTCCAGGTTCACCGCCACCAGGTCAAAGTGGATGGGGGCGCGGGCCTTGAGCTTGAGCAGGATGTCGAGCAGCGCATAGCTGTCCTTGCCGCCGGACATGCACACCATCACCTTGTCGCCTTCTTCGATCATGTTGAAGTCGACGATGGCCTTGCCGACCTCGCGGCACAGGCGCTTTTCCAGCTTGTGGGTTTCGCGCTCGATCTTCATGCGGGCGGCGCCGCTGGTGGCTTCGGTGCTTTCCTCCGTCCAGCCAGTGGATTGGGCGGAGGCTGGGGCTTCATTCAATACTGCGCTCATGGGGTCACCACTGTCCTGTCTCGATGCGAATGGCCACTTCGCAGTCGTCAAAAATTTCGAGTTTGGCAATCTTCACCCGCACCCCCAGCACGCCGGGCAGCTGCATGAGGCGGTTGGCCAGCTTGCCGATCAGGCTCTCCAGCAGGTTCACATGCTCTGCGGTGCACTCGTCGATGATGATCTGGCGCACACGGCGGTAGTCCAGCACATGGCCGATGTCGTCGTCGCGCGGGGCCAGCGGCTGCACGCCCAGGCTCAGTTCGGCATCGACCTGGATGGGCTGCGGGTCGGTCTTTTCATGGTCGAGGATGCCCAGGTTGGCGTCAAAGCGCAAACCGGTGAGCGTGAGGATCTGGGTGCCTGCAGCGGTGGTCATGAATAGGTCCTGGAGTGAGCGGGCGCTCACATCAAAGAGAAATCGCGGTCAAACTTCATCAGATGCTGGCCACCGTCGACCAGCAGCGTGGTGCCGGTCATCGACCGGTTCTCCAGCGCAAACTTCACCGCACTCGCCACGTCCTCGGCGGTGGATGAGCGGCCCAGCGGGGAGAGGGCATGCAACTGGGCAAACTTTTCGTCGCTGAGCATGTGGCTGGTCAGCGTGAGGCCCGGCGCCACGCCCACCACGCGCACGCGCGGCGCCAGGGCGATGGCCAGCATGGTGCCCGCAGCTTCGAGTGCAGCCTTGGAGAGCGTGTAGCTCACAAAATCGGGGTTCTGGTTCCAGAGCTTCTGGTCCAGCAGGTTGACCACGGCGCCCTGCGCGTCGGCCTCGCCCTGGGCCACGCGGTCGGCCACATGCTGGTGCAGGGCCTGGGCCAGCAGCACGGGGGCGGCGGTGTTGCTGCGCAGGTGTTTTTCGAGCGCGGCAAAACCAAAGGTGGCGGCGTTGTCATGCTCGAACAACGAGGCGCTGTTGACCACCGCATCCACACGGCCAAAGTGCGCCACCACGCGGGGCAACAAGCCGCGCACCGCAGCCTCATCCTCAAAATCAGCATCAAAATGGGCGCTGGCGCTTGTCAGTTGTGCGCAAGCAGCTACCGTATCGATAGCATCCTGCTCGGACGATCGGTAGTGCACCGCCACCTGCCAGCCACCCGCCGCCAGAGCCAGCGCAATGCTGCGGCCCAGGCGCTTGGCGGCGCCTGTGACCAGAACGGTGCGTGGGTGGGAGGGAGTAGGCATGTGGGCTGGGAGACAATGCGGGCCGTGACCCAAAGACCCGACAGTTTAACGACCCCCCTGCACCAGCACATCACCCAGGCCATTGCCGCCGAGGGCGGATGGCTGGGTTTTGACCGCTTCATGGCCTTGGCCTTGTACACGCCCGGCCTGGGCTACTACGCCAACGGTTCCACCAAGTTCGGCGCCATGCCCGAGTCCGGCAGCGACTTTGTGACCGCGCCCGAGATGACCCCACTGTTCGGCCAGACGCTGGCCGTGCAGGTGGGTGAAGCCCTGGCCCAAACCGGCACCGACGAGGTCTGGGAGTTCGGCGCTGGCTCGGGCGCGCTGGCCCTGCAGCTGCTGGATGCGTTGGGCGATCAGGTGCAGCGCTACACCATCGTCGACCTGTCGGGCAGCCTGCGCGCGCGCCAGCAGGCCAAGCTGGTGGCGCACGCCCACAAGCTGCGCTGGGTGGATGCCTTGCCTGAGAAATTCAGCGGCGTGGTGGTGGGCAACGAGGTGCTCGATGCCATGCCCGTGCAGCTGCTCGCCCGCCACGGCGGCCAGCAGGGCGGTGTGTGGCACGAACGCGGCGTGGTGGTGGCCGAAGACGGCCACTTTGCCTGGGCCGACCGCCCCACCGACCTGCGCCCGCCCATCGACATCGAAGGCCCGCAGGATTACCTGACCGAGATCCACGCCCAGGGCGAAGGCTTCATGCGCATGCTGGCCGACCGGCTCACGCGCGGTGCAGCCTTCTTGCTGGACTATGGATTTGGCGAAGACGAGTACTACCACCCCCAGCGCCACATGGGCACCGTGATGTGCCACCAGGGCCACCTGGCCGATGGCGACCCGCTGGTGGCGGTGGGGCTCAAGGACATCACCGCCCACGTCAACTTCACCGCCATGGCGCTGGCCGCGCAAGAGGCGGGCCTCAATGTGCTGGGTTACACCACGCAGGCGCATTTCCTCATCAACTGTGGCTTGCTCCCCAAAATGGAGCTGCTACCACAAGCGGGACGGGCGACAGCGGCCAAATTGATCATGGAACACGAGATGGGCGAGCTGTTCAAGGTGCTGGCCGTGGGGGCAGGCGAGCCCTGGGAACCCGTGGGGTTTGCGCACGGGGACCGGTCGCACCGGTTGTGATCCAGGTTATTTGTGTGCTTCGAGAAAGATAGCTGCAGGCGCTTGGTGGGCAAGCGCTAGAGCCGAATTTGGCTTGAAGTTTTCTTGGCTTCGACCGGTTCAGCCTGAACGGTCGGAGATCTGGTGGGAGCTCCCCGCCACCAGCGTCATCCCATCGCTGCGGTCCTTCAGCCCCACCCCCGTCAGCCCCAGTTGCCGCGCCTCCTGGCACAGCCACCACAGGCGCGCAGCGGCAGCGGCGGGGGGCAGTCCCTCGGGCCGCACGTTGGAGATGCAGTTGCGCTGCGCATCGTTGCGGCCCACCTGCGGGTGCCAGGTCAGGTAGATGCCCAGGCTGTCGGGCGAGCTGAGGCCCGGCCGCTCGCCGATCAGCACCGCCACCAGGCGCGCGCCCAGCAGTGCGCCCACCTCGTCACCCAGCGCCACGCGGGCCTGCTGGGCAATCACCACGGGGCCCAGCTGCCAGCCGGCGGGCGCCTGTTGGCGAATCGCGTCGATGAGCGGCGGCGCCTGCCGGGCCACAGCCAGGGACGAGAGGCCGTCGGCCACCACCAGCAGCAGGTCCACGGGACGGCCGCCGCCGTGCTGATCGCCCAGGGCGCGCAGCGCTTGTGCATCGGCGTCGCACAGGCGCCGGCCCAGGTCGGGGCGCAGCAGGTACGTAGCGCGGTCGGGGGCGGCGCTGTGCACGGGGAGCATTGCGCAGCCCTGGGCCTGCAGCTGGGTGGCCAGCGCTTCGGCGTCCAGCGGGATGTGTACGGCATCGCGCGCCTGCGCATGGGCCAGGCCAAAACGCAGCAGCTCGGCCGTGGGCAGGGCTGCGCCCGCACGCCCCAGGGCCAGGCGCGCCTGGGTGTGGGCGCGCAGGTCCTCCCAGGGGTCGGGAGGAATACCAAGTGTCGCGTTCATTGGGAGCCTCTCGGTTGCGTGATCCATTGCGCTGCATTGGGTCCGCGATGCGCAAAACTGGCACGGCGAACGCCAGGGACGCCGAGCAAGGGCCGCCCCGCAGTGAGGGCGTCGTCCCCTGGGGGAGGGCGCCGAAGGCGACTCAGGGGGAGCATTTCAATTGCCGCATCTGTGCCAGCGCCGGGTGTTGATCGTGGGCAGGCAGCAGGCGTCCGCCTGCATCGGTGATGTGCATGCGCTGCAGCCAGGCGCCAAACTCGGGTGCGCACTGCAGGCCCAGCACCTCGCGCAGATACAGCGCGTCGTGGAACGAAGTACTCTGGTAGTTGAGCATGATGTCGTCCGCCCCCGGCACGCCCATGATGAAAGTCAGGCCCGCCGTGCCCAGCAGCGTCATCAGTGTGTCCATGTCGTCCGAGTCGGCCTCGGCATGGTTGGTGTAGCAGACATCACAGCCCAGCGGCACGCCCAGCAGCTTGCCGCAGAAGTGGTCTTCCAGGCCCGCGCGGATGATCTGCTTGCCGTCGTACAGGTACTCGGGACCGATGAAGCCGACCACCGTGTTGGTCAGCAGTGGCGCAAACGCGCGGGCGACGCCATACGCCCGCGCCTCGCAGGTCTGCTGGTCCACGCCGTGGTGCGCGTTGGCCGACAGGGCACTGCCCTGGCCGGTCTCGAAATACATCACGTTGTCGCCCAGGGTTCCACGCTGCAGTGAAAGCGCCGCATCGCGCGCCTCCTTCAGCAGCGCGAGCGAAATGCCAAAGCTTGCATTGGCCGCCTCCGTGCCCGCGATGGACTGGAACACCAGGTCCACCGGTGCGCCTTGCTCCACCATCTGAATCGTGTTGGTCACATGCGTGAGCACACACGACTGCGTGGGGATCTGCAGCCGCTCGATCACGTCTCCCAGCATGTGCACCAGTCCGGTCAGGGCGGCGATGCTGTCGGTGGCCGGGTTCACGCCAATCACCGCGTCGCCCGCGCCGTACAGCAGGCCGTCGATCATCGACGCCGCAATGCCGCGCAGGTCGTCCGTGGGGTGGTTGGGCTGCAGCCGAACGGCCAGGTGGCCGGGCAGGCCGATGGTGTTGCGAAACCGCGTGACCACGCGGCATTTGCGCGCCACGGCGATCAAGTCCTGGTTGCGCATGAGCTTGCTCACGGCCGCCGCCATCTCGGGCGTGATGCCGGGTGCCACGGCGGCGAGCATGGCGCTGTCGGTGCCGTGGGCCAGCAGCCAGTTGCGGAAGTCCCCCACGGTGAGGTGGGCGAGGGGCGCGAACGCGGCGGCGTTGTGGGTGTCGAGGATGAGGCGCGTGACCTCGTCGCTTTCGTAGGGGATGAGCGCCTCGCTCAGAAAGCGCGACAGGGGAATGTCGGCCAGGCACAGGCGCGCGGCCATGCGCTCCACAGCCGATGTGGCTGCCACACCTGCCAGGGCGTCGCCCGAGCGCAGCGGCGTGGCCTTGGCCATCACCTCCCGCAAGTCGCTGAACTGCCAGCGCTCGCCGCCAATGGTGTGCTGGTAGGCCATGGTGCGTTCTGCCCCCTGTGAATGCCTCAGGCCACTACGATGTGACAGCCCGCTGCCTGCAGTGCCGAGAAGGCGGGCAAGGACCGGGCACCTGCGTCGGTGACCAGCGTGCCCACGTCGGCCAGGCTGGCATAGGTCACGCGGCTGGCTTGTCCCACCTTGCTGTGGTCGGCCAGCAAGATCAGCTCCTTGGCCTGCGCAGCCATGGCGCGGGCCACGGCGGCCTCATGGTGTTCAAAGCTGGTGGCGCCGCTGTGCACGCTGATGCCCACGGGCGAGAGCAGCGCCACATCGGCGCGGTAGCGGTGGATTTCGGCCACGGTGGTGTCGCCGTGCGTGGCCTGCACGGCAGGGTCGGTGCGGCCTCCGAGCAGGATCACGTCGTTGCGCGCGCTGCGCCCGGCGTCGGCTGCCGCCAGCTTGAGCGCCACGTTCAGCCCGTTAGTAATGATGGTCAGGCCCGACAGGCTGGACAACGCTTCGGCCAGCAGGGTAGTGGTGCTGCCCGCATCAATGAACAGCGTTTGCCCCGGCTGCAGCAGCTGCAGGGCGGCGCGGGCGATGGCGCGTTTTTCGCGCTCGCGCACCGCCTGGCGCACGGCCAGCGGGGGTTCGGGCTCTGGCCCCTGTGCCACCACGCCCCCGTGCACGCGCCGCAGAATGCCCTGCGACTCCAGCGCGAGGATGTCGCGGCGCACGGTTTCGCGGGACACATCCAGGTCTTGCGCAATGCGCTCCGTGCTCACCCGCGAGAGCGTGGACAGCAGGGTGCGGATGCGGAGGAAACGTTCTTCTTGCAGCATGGTGGCGATGTTAGGCGGGCTTGGAACCAGGTTTTCGGCGCTGCGTGCCAAAGTGCAGCAGCAACGCCAGCGACCCCACCACCGCCATGATGCAGGTAGAGAACGCTGCCGCCTGCGAGGTCAGCCCCGCTTCATCCAGACGCATCACCGTCACCGCCCCCATGGGCAGCGAGGGCGTGATGAGGAAGATAACCGCCGACAGCGTGACCATGGAGCGCATGAACAAGAACACCAGCACCGCCAGCAGCGTAGGCAGCAGCGCGGGCAGGTACACATCGCGCAGCACGCGGGCGGTGCTACCGCCCAGCACGGTGGTGGCGTCTTCCAGCGTGGTGGGCACGTTGCGCATGCCGGTCATCATGGTCATGAAGCCCTGCGTGTGGTAGTGGTAGTAGTTGCACAGCGCCAGCAAGATGGCCGTGCCATACAGCATGCCCCAGGGCCAGGTAGCGGTGTTGAAGGTGAACACATAGGCCAGCCCCAGCACCAGCCCAGGCACGCCCACCGGCAAGGCCGACAGTGCCGTGGCTGCCTGCGCCAGCCGCCCCGGCAGGCGGCGGATGCCAAAACACAGCACAAACAGCATCGCCGTGCCCACGCTGGCGGCCAGGGCCGACAC
Source organism: Acidovorax sp. FG60 (assembly GCF_057808995.1). Taxonomy (NCBI): domain Bacteria; kingdom Pseudomonadati; phylum Pseudomonadota; class Betaproteobacteria; order Burkholderiales; family Comamonadaceae; genus Acidovorax; species Acidovorax sp. FG60. The sequence continues at coordinate 166,981 of NZ_JBMDJC010000006.1, read as the reverse complement.
CCAGACGGAGGTCCACAGCGGCGCATAGCCGCCCGCAATGGTGATGTCGTAGTGCTTGAGCGTGAGGTCCAGCCGGTAGGGCCACAGCCGGATGAAGCTGGCCACCACCACCGTGAGCACCAGGGCCACGATGCTGCACGCAATGCCCATGCAGGCGATGAAGAATGCGGTATCGCGCCCCGGGCGGCGGGTGGGCGTGGGCGGCAGGGCCGATTCGGCCCCCGCACCGGCGCGCTGTGCGGCCATGCGTTCGATGAACACCGACACCGCGGCGGGCGCCAGCAGCAGCATGCCCACCACCGCGCCCATGCCGAACTTCATCTGCCCGCTGACCTGGTTGTAGATCTCGGTGGCCAGCACGGCAAAGTTGCCGCCAATGACCACGGCGTTGCCAAAGTCGGTGATGGTGATGGTGAACACCACAAACCCCGCGCTCAGCAGGCCGTAGCGGGCCTGCGGCAGCGTGATGTCGCAAAACTGCCGCCACGGCGTGGCGCCCAGCACCTCGGCGGCGTCGTACTGCCGGGCATCGCCCTGGCGCAACGCGGTTCGCACGATGAGCACGGCCTGCGGCAGCGCATAGAGCACGTCCGCAATCAGCAGACCCCAAAAGCCATAAATCTCGGGCCGCACACCCAGCATCTTGCCCACGATGCCGTTGCGCCCCAGCAGGAAGATCAGGCCCAGCCCCAGCACCAGCGAGGGCGCCAGCATGGGCAGGGCCAGTGCCCCGGCCACAAAGCGGCGGCCCGGCATGCCGGTGCGCTCCAGCCCAAACGCCACCACAAAGGCCAGCACCAGCGTGACGGCCGTGGTTACGGCGCCCAGCAGCAGACTGTTGGCCAGGGCCCGCCACACGCCCGGGGTGTCGAGCAGCGCGGCGTAGTTGCCCCAGCCGATGCCGCCCGTGTCCTGCACCAGGCTGCGCCAGGCAATGGCCAGCATGGGCACGCCAAAGAACAGCACCAGCGCGGCCAGCGGCAGCAGCAGGCAGGCGCGCAGCAGCCAGCGTTCGCTGGCGTGCATGGGTGGCAGGTGGGGGGCGGCAGTGGTGCTCATGCGTGCACCCAGGCGCAGTCCTGTGCGCTCACCGAGATGTCCACGTTCTGGCCCGCCTCCCAGGTGCTGGCGCTGCTGGATTCGGCCAGCAGGTCCAGGTCGTTCCAGCGCAGCTGCACCCGCTGGATGCTGCCCAGGAAGGTGGTGCCGGTGACGCGGCCCGCACCCTGCGCGCTGGCTTGCAGCTGCAGGCGTTCGGGGCGGATGCACAGCAGGGCCGATTCGGGCGCCATGCCTTCGGGGGCCCCGCCCAGCGCGGGCTGCAGCAGCCGTGCCTGGGCGGGCGGCAGCAGGTTGCTGTGTCCCATGAAGTTGGCCACGAAGCGGGTGCGCGGTGCCAGGTACAGCTCGCGCGGCGAGCCCGCCTGTGCAATGCGCCCACCCTGCATGCAGACGATGCGGTCGGCCATGGCCAGGGCTTCTTCCTGGTCGTGCGTGACCATGATGGTGGGAATGCCCAGGCGGCGCTGCACCTCGCGCAGCTCATGGCGCAGGTCGGCGCGCACGCGGGCGTCCAGGGCCGACAGGGGTTCGTCGAGCAGCAGCAGCGAAGGGTTCACCGCCAGGGCCCGCGCTATGGCCACGCGCTGCTGCTGGCCGCCCGACAGTTGCGCCGGGTAGCGCCCGCCATAGTCGGCCAGCTTCACCATGTCCAGCAGCTCGGCCGTGCGCGCCTGCACCACGTCGGGCGGTGTGCGGCGGATGGCCAGGCCGTAGCCCACGTTCTGCGCCACCGTCATGTGCGGGAACAGCGAGTACGACTGGAACACGATGCCAAAGCCCCGGTCGCGCGCCGGCAGCGTGGCCAGGTCGCGCCCGCCCAGCGTGATGCGGCCGCCATCGGCAGGCAGCAGCCCCGCGATGATGCGCAGCAGCGTGGTCTTGCCGCAGCCGCTGGGGCCCAGCAGGCACACGAACTCCGAGGCGCCCACGGCGAGGTGGATGCGTTCGAGCGCGACCTGGCCGTCAAAGCTCTTGTGCAGGTCGGTGATCTGCAGGGACATGGTGTGTGGTCCTCGGGGAGTGCGGTTCAGTGCAGCGGTTCGGTACAGCGGCTCAGCGGCCGATGGTCTTTTGCCAGGTGCCCAGGATCGCGTCGCGTTCCTTGGCGGACTTGGCAAAGTCCATGGGGTAGAGCACCTTGGAGAGGTCGGCGGGCAGGCCTGCCGCCGCAGCGGCCTTGGATTGAGGCACGCCGGGCACGGTGACGATTTCCTTGTACTTGGTGTAGAGCTGCGCTGCGCCGGGAGACAGCGTCCAGTCCAGAAAACGCTTGGCGTCGGCCTTGTTCTTGGAGCTGGCCATCAGGCCCGAGGCTTCCAGCTCATAGCCCGCGCCGTCGGTGGGGATCACCATCTTGACCGGGTAGCCCTCGTCCACCGACTGCATGGCCGCAAACGCCAGCGAGGTGCCAATTGCAAACTCACCCGCCCGCGCGGCCTTGCAGGGGCGCGAGCCCGACTTGATGTACTGCGCCACGTTGCCGTCCATGGCCTTGATGAGCTTCCAGCCCTCGTCATTGCCGCGCGACTGGATCAGCGCGGCAATCTGCAGGTAGCCTGTGCCCGAGGACACCGGGTTGGGCATGACGACCTCGCCCTTGTAGACGGGGTTGGTGAGGTCCTTCCACGACGTGGGCATGGGCAGCTTCTTGGCCTTGAGCACCTCGGTGTTCACACAGAACGCGGCCATGTAGCCGGTGGTGGTGAACCATTTGCCGTCGGCGGCCTTGTCCTTGGCGGCCAGCTTGTCGCTGCCCTTGGGGGTGTAGGGCTCCAGCAGGGCGGTGATGCGCGGGTCCAGCGTGTTGGTCAGCGCCCAGCCCCAGATCACGTCGTGCTGCGGGTTGGCAGCTTCGGCCAGGATGCGCGCACCCAGGTCGCCGGTGGACAGGCGCAGCACCTTCACGTCCACATCGGGAAGGTCCTTTTTGGCGGCGGCCAGGTATTCCTTGATCTCGTCTTCTTCGAGCGCGGTGTAGGCCGTGACGGTGCCCGCCTGGGCGGCGGTCAGCCCGCAGGCCAAGGCGCCCAGCACGGGCAGCAGGCGCAGGGCGGCAAAGAGGGAGGAGCGAGTGCGCATGAATTTCTCCAGAACGGTGCGTTGCCAAAAAACAGTGCGGGGTCACCGCAGGCCAGGGGGTTTGTTCACCAAAGTTGTGCGTTTTATTGCACTTGTGCAAATTATTGTTTTTGCACGAAAATGCACAAGCACTAAATATGCCAACCCGCTCATGCCGAGCGGTAGGCCCTTCTTCATTGCCCAACCTCTGCCCGGACCTCTTCCCTTGACCCTTCCCATGAACACTTTGCCAACCCCCGTTTCCCCCTTCCTGGCCCTGGCGCACGCCCTGGCCGATGCGGCCCGTGTCCACTCGCTGCGGTACTTCCGCACCCCGCTGGATGTGCTGACCAAATCGGACGAGAGCCCGGTCACTATTGCCGACCGCGAGGCCGAGGCCGCGATGCGCGCGGTGCTGCAGGCGCAGGCGCCCACGCACGGCATCCTGGGCGAGGAGCATGGCCGCGAGCGGCTGGACGCCGAGTACGTGTGGGTGATCGACCCCATCGACGGCACCAAGAGCTTCATCACCGGATCGCCGCTGTGGGGCACGCTGGTGGCCCTGCTGCACCAGGGCCAGCCCGTGCTGGGGCTCATGGATTTGCCGGTGCTGGGTGAGCGCTGGACGGGGCTGGCAGGCCAGCTGACGCAGTGCAATGGCCAGCCTGTGCGGGCCAGCGGGTGTGAACAACTGGCGCAGGCCCGCATCTACACCACATCGCCGGATGCCTTTGGTGCGGCCGACTGGCAGTGTTTTGATGCGCTGAGCCGCCAGTGCGCGCTGCGGCGGTTTGGTGGCGACTGCTATGCCTATGCCCAACTGGCGGGCGGGCATGTGGACCTGGTGGTGGAGGCGGGGCTGCAGCCGTACGACTACCTCTCGCTGGTCTGCCTGGTGGAGGGCGCGGGCGGGCGCATTACCGACTGGCAGGGCCGCGCGCTCACGGTGGCATCGGATGGGCGCGTGGTGGCGGCTGCCACGCCGCAGTTGCATACCCAGGCGCTGGCCCTGCTGGCTGACCGGGTCGACCGGGCCACGGCGTAGCCGAATGCGGTGGCGCCTACACTCGGCGCACCATGTTCCGCTGGCTCCTCGTCATTCTCCTGGCCCTGATGTTCATCAGCTGGCTCACACCGCTGCTGCGCCGCCTGGGCTTTGGGCGCCTGCCGGGGGACTTCCGGTTCCGCTGGCTGGGGCGCGACTGGGATGTGCCGCTGGCGTCCACGCTGCTGCTGAGCTTCGTGGTCAGCCTGATCACCAAGCTGTTGTAACGGGCCGCAGCTGGGCGGCTACCCCGCCGCCTGCAATGCGTCCAGAAACGCCTTGCGCCACCAGTGCACGTCGTGCTGGCGTATACGGGCCATCAGCTTTTGATGGCGCGCCTGCCGCTCCACCAGCGGCATCTGCAATGCCTGCTGGATGCTGTCGGCCATGCCTTGGGTGTCGTAGGGGTTCACCAGCAGCGCTTCTTTCAGCTGCTCGGCCGCACCGGCAAAGCGTGACAACACCAGCACGCCCGGGTCGTCCGGGTCTTGCGCCACCACGTACTCCTTGGCCACCAAGTTCATGCCGTCGCGCAGTGGCGTGACCAGCCCCACGGCGGCGGCGCGGCACAGGCCCGGAACCCGCTTGCGGGCCACCATGCGGTGGATGTAGCGCACGGGCATCCAGTCCAGTTCGCCATAGTCGCCGTTGACAGCGCCACACAGACCTTCCAGCTCCTGGCGCAGGTCGGCATAGGCGTTGACGTCGTCGCGCGTGGGCGAGGCGATCATGATGAGCGTGGCGCTGTCGCGGTTTTCCGGGTAGCGGTCCAGCAGTTCGCGAAAGGCCCGCACACGTTGCGGAATGCCCTTGGAGTAGTCGAGCCGGTCAATGCCCAGCAGCAGGCGCCTGCGTGAATACTCGTCGCGCATGTTCTCGTAGGTTTCCACCGCGTCGGGCGCGTGCGTGAGGCGTGTGAATTCGTCCACGTCGATGCCGATGGGAAAGGACTGCACCACCACGGTGGCTCCAAAGGCGCGCACGCGCTTTTCGTCCACCTCTTCCGCGCTGCCTTCGTTGCGCACATAGCGCGTGAAATGCGACACGTCGGCCTCGCTCTGCAGACCCACCAGGTCGTAGGCAAACAGCGAGCGCATCAGCCATTCGTGCTGCGGGATGGCCGCCATGATGAGCGGCGGCGGCATAGGAATGTGCAGAAAGAACCCGATGCGCTGCTTGCAGCCCATGGCCCGCAGCTCGGCCGCCAGCGGGATCAGGTGGTAGTCGTGCACCCAGATCACGTCGTCGTCGCGCAGCAGTGGCAGCAGCTTGCGCGCAAACATCTGGTTCACGCGGCGGTAGCCCGCGATGTAGCTGGCGTTGAAGTCGGCCAGGTCCAGGCGGTAATGGAACACCGGCCACAGCACGCTGTTGCTGTAGCCATGGTAGTAGCTGTCGTGGTCTTCGCGGCACAGGTCCACGGTGGCCAGGGTGACGGCACCTGCCTGCCGGGTGTGCAGTTCGCCCTCGCCGGGTGTGCCGCCTTCGACCACAGTGCCGCTCCAGCCGAACCAGAGGCCCCCGGTCTGGTTCAGGGCTTCGCCCAGGGCGACGGCCAGGCCGCCGGCGGCGGGTTTTCGGGGGTCTGCAAGGCGGTTGGAGATGACAACAAGACGGCTCATGGGTTCATCATCGTTGTGGATCGCCCCGGGCCGCTGTCGGACAGTGCCTCAAATCACGCTGTCCCAGGGGGCCGACAGGCGCACGGCGGCGTTGATGACGCCCACCATGGAGTAGGTCTGCGGAAAGTTGCCCCACATTTCCTGGGTCTCGGGGTGCGTGTCTTCGGAAAGCAGGCCCAGCGGATTGCGGGCGGCCAGCATGGTCTCGAAGATGGCGCGGGCCTCGGCCTTGCGGCCAATGCGCGCCAGCGCGTCGATGCGCCAGAAGGTGCAGATGTTGAAGGCCGTCTCGGGCTTGCCGAAGTCGTCGGCCGCCTCATAGCGGCGCATGTAGGGGCCATCGCACAGGCTCTTTTCCATGGCCTCCACGGTGCTCACAAAGCGTGGGTCCTTGGGGTCGATCAGGCCCACCTCGGCCATCAGCAGCACGCTCGCGTCGAGTTCATGGCCGCCAAAACTCTCGGCGAACGCCTGGCGCGCTTCGCACCAGGATTTGTCGAGGATCTCGGCGCGCATGCGGTCGGCATGCTGCTGCCAGTGGCTGGTACGGTCGGCCAGCTGCAGGGTGGCGGCGATCTTGGCCAGCCGGTCGCAGGCTGCCCAGCTCATCAGCGCGGACGAGGTGTGCACCCTGGCGCGCGTGCGCAGCTCCCACATGCCGGCGTCGGGCTGGCCATACACGCGCACCGCGTTCTCGCCCACCTGTTCCAGCCGCGTGAATTCGGCCAGGCCCGCGCGGTGCAGCAGGCGGTGGTCGTGAAAGGCCTGGGCCGCGCCCAGCACGATGTTGCCGTACACATCGTGCTGAAAATGCTCGGCCGCCTGGTTGCCCACGCGCACCGGGCCCATGCCCCGGTAGCCCGCCAGCTGCGGCACAAGGCTCTCGGGCAGTTCTTGCTCCAGGCCAATACCGTACAGCGGCTGGATGTGGCCATCGCCGCCTTCCACCACCACGTTGCTGAGCCAGCGCAGGTAGTCCTCCATGGTGCCGACTTCGGAGATGCTGTTGAGCGCGCGCACCACGAAGAACGCATCGCGCAGCCAGCAGTAGCGGTAGTCCCAATTGCGGCCGCTGTGGGCGGACTCGGGGATGCTGGTGGTCATGGCGGCCACGATGGCGCCGGTGTCTTCGTACAGCGAAAGCTTGAGCGTGATGGCCGCGCGGATCACGGCCTCCTGCCACTCCAGCGGCACGGCCAGAGCGCGGGTCCAGCTGCGCCAGTAGGAGGTGGTCTCCTGCTCAAACAGGCGCGCGGTGTCGGCGATGCCCTCCACCAGCGTCTCGTCCGCCCCCAGCAGAAAGTTGTGTTCGCGTGTGAGCACAAATGCCTGGCCCGACAGCACATGCGACACCGGCGCATCGGTAGACAGGCGCAGCGTCATGCTCTCGCCCACGTAGCGGATGTGGTTGCTGCCGCGTGTGATCTCGGGGGTAGTCTGGCCCCAGTCGTAGCGCACCTTGAGCGCCACACGGATGCGCGGCGCACCCTGGATGGGGCGCACCCGGCGCACCAGCGTCATGGGGCGAAAGTAGCGCGAGCGGCTGTAAAAGCGCGGCGCAAAATCGGTGATCTCGATGCCGTGGCCCGCCTTGTCAAACAGCTGCGTGCGCAGGATGGCGGTGTTCGGCTCGTACCACTGGTGGGCCGATGCCAGGTCTTCCAGTTCGATCGCGAAGTGGCTGCCTTCGTCGCCGGGCTGCAGCAGGGCGTTGAACACCGGGTCGCCATCAAAACGGGGCAGGCAGCACCACACCATGCGGGCGTGGTTGTCGATCAGTGCGCTGATGGCGCAGTTGCCGATCATCCCGAGGTTGAGTGAGCCCGCTTGGGGATCGTTGGCTGCCGTGTTCATCGTTCGCGCTCCAAGGTCGTGCGTGCAGAAGACAGCCAGCCGCGCAATGCGGCGGATGTCATGCAGCGGTGTTGTGCCATGGTCGGCCCTTCGCCCACCTTGATGCCCCAGCCGCCCAGTGCCTGAACGGCGGCAAAGCCAGCCTCATCGGTGACGTCGTCTCCCACAAAGACTGGGGTGCGCCCGGCAAAGGGGGCCTGTGTCATGAAATCGAGAATGGCCTGGCCTTTGTGGACGCCCCGGGGCTTCACTTCAAAGACACATTTGCCGCGCAGCAGTTCCACACCCTCCACCTGCTGCATGGCGCGCACGAGGGTGTCGTGGCACAACCCTTCCAGGTGGGGGGCCTGGCGGTAGTGCAGGGCCACGCTCGCGCGCTTGGGCTCTACCAGCAACCCCGGATAGTGTGCCGCCAGGTCGTACGCAGCCCGTAGAACCTTCTCCAGGTCTGGCGGCAGAACGGCAGGGTGGGATGTGTCGGTCAGTCGGTATTGGGCACCATGCTCGCTGGCCAGCGGCAGGTGCAGCGGGGCCAGAAATCCGTCGATGTCGGCCTCAGGCCGCCCGGTCACGATGGCCAGCGCGCCGTCCAGATGGGTGTACAGCGATGACAGCGTGGGGACCAGCCCGGAAGCGATGCGCACCGCCTCGGGGCGCGGCGCCAGCTCGGTGAGCGTGCCGTCAAAGTCCAGAAAAAGCGCATGGGCAGTTGTCAGTAGGGGGAGCAGCTGCATGGGCGAAACCTTATCAGACGCGGTGAAGCTGACCCGGGTGAAAGGGTGTTTCAGCGCTGGTAAACGCGCGCAAGGTGTGCGACGGGGTGCAACATCAAGACCTCAGGACTGCCAAGCCCGCTCTTGAAACGCCCGGCTTGTGCCGCCATGTGTAAGAACCTGTTGCGATCCCCGAAAAGATCTTGAACAGGTTCTAAGAGGCCCGCTTTTTGCTCACACCGATTGCCGAACCATGACCGAAGCCCTGCACATCGTCTGCCCCCATTGCCACACCACCAACCGCGTGCAGCGCGCCGACCTGGGCAACGCGCCCGATTGCGGAAAGTGCCATCAGCGCCTTTTCGCGGGGGCGCCGCTGGAGCTGGATGCCACCAGTTTTGACAAGCATGTGGTGCGCAGCCACATCCCCGTGCTGGTGGACTTCTGGGCGCCCTGGTGCGGGCCTTGCCGCCAGATGGCCCCGGCCTTTGCGCAGGCCGCCCGCGAGCTGGAGCCGCGTGTGCGCCTGGCCAAGCTCAACACCGAAGACCACCAGGCCATCGCGGCGCGTTATGCCATCCGCAGCATTCCGACCATGATTTTGTTCCAGCAGGGGCGCGAGGTGGCGCGCGTTTCGGGCGCGCTGGGGGCTGCAGACATCGTGCGCTGGGTGCGAACAGCGGCAGTTTAAAAAAGACAGGCGCCTCAACGAATACCGAGTGCCCGGTCCAGTGACACGTTGCCTGCGCCGCGCCCCACCAGGTACAGCATCAGCCCCGCCCATGACAGGTGCGTGGGCCAGGCATCGGGGTACACGAACACCTGGATGACCAGCGTCATGCCCAGCAAGGCCAGGGCCGACAGGCGCGTGAGCAGGCCCAGCACCAGAAGAACAGGGAACAGATGCTCTGCCACGGTGGCCATCTGCGCCGCCAGCTCGGGTGGCAGCAGGGGCAGCTTGTACTCGTCGCGGAACAGCGCATAGGCGCTGTCGGAGATGGTGAACCACCCCTCGACTTTGGTGCGCGCTGAAAGCCAGAAGATGCCTGCAATGGCCACGCGGTTGACCATCGCCAGCAGGCTGTGCGGGGTGAGCGAGGTGGCTGCATCGGCCAGGCGCGTCAATAGCTTGCGCTGGCCTTTGGCGGGTGCAGTGGGGAAATGTGTGCTGGTGGTCATCAGGGGCTCCTTGGCCTCGGGGTGAATTGGTGTGAGTCGGTGGGTATCAATGCGCCTGCGTCCAGCAGGGTGCCCATTAGGGCCGCAAAGTCTGCGGTGGGCTCGGCCGCAAGGGCTGAAGTGGCGGCGGCCTCCAGCGTCTGGCCTTGGGCACAGGCGTCCAAAAAGGCCACTCCGGCGCGCGACAGTGGGCGCCACGTCACGGGTGCGTGGGGCCGGGTGAGCAAGGCCCCATCGCCGGTCCAGTCCAGCGGCTCTGTGGGGAGCAGACCTTCGCGGTGGCTCTGCCACAACGCGTAGGCGGGATGCTCGTCGCACCAGGCCCAGCGTGCGGCGGGGTGGGGGCGCAGTTGCACCAGGGGCAATGTATCGGGCGCCTGCTGTGCCAGCCAGTTGCGGTCCACTGCGGTGGCGTCTGCCGCCAGATGGCATTCGGTCCAGCAGCGGTCCAGGCGTGCCACGGCCGGCAGGTAAGGCAGCTCGGCCGCTGGTGCAAAACCGGCCAGAAAGTCAGCGAACTCCGCGCCGTAGTCCATCAGCAGTCCGTCAGCCGGCGGCTGCGTGCGGGCATACACCGCAGCGGCGGCGCGAAACCATTCTTCGCCCACCAGCTGGCACACCGTGGGGTAGCTGGCCTGCAGGGCATCAATGCAGCCCTTGAGCACGGTGTTGCGGTACACGGCAAAGCCGGGCTGGGATTCCAGCGCAGACAGCCACGGTGCGTGCTCGGCATGGCCGAGCAACGCGGCAGAGAAGCCGTCCTGGAATGCGCTCAGCTGCATGCTGCCTCCTCGGGCTGCGCCGCTGTGAGCGCGTTGTGGGCCTTGTCGCGCTCGGCCAGCAGTTCGCTGAAGGCGGGCAGATTGTCGTCGCGTTCGATGAGGGTGGGCATGGGGCCTGTGCGCGCGATCACCTGCTCGTACAGCGCCCACACCACCGGGGCGATGGACGCGTCGTGGCTGTCGATCAGCAGGGCATCGCCATGCACCGGGTCGGCATGGTGGCCCGCCAGGTGGATTTCGGCCACGGCGTGCAGGGGAAAGGCGTCGAGGTAGGTCTGCGCGTCAAAGCCCAGGTTGTTGGCACTGACGTACACGTTGTTCACGTCCAGCAGCAGGGCGCAGCCAGTCCGCTGCACCAGCTCGGTCAGAAATTCGGTCTCAAGCCAGTCGTGGCCGTCGATGTGCAGGTAGTGCGTGGGGTTCTCGATGGCGATGGGGCGCTGCAGCGCATCCTGCGTTCGGGCGATGTTGTCTACGATGCGGTGCAAGGCGGCCTGCGTGCGCGGAAACGGCAGCAGGTCGGGCAGGTACTGCCCGCGCCACTTGGACCATGCCAAGTGCTCCGAGATGATGACTGGCTCCACCCGCCTTGCAAGGGCTGCCAGTCGCGCCAGGTGTGCCGCGTCGGGCGGAGTGTCGGCAGCAAGCGACAGCGATACGCCGTGCAGCGCCACGGGGTGGCGCGCGCGGATGGCCTCCAGCCAGGCCAGGCGGGGGCCACCCTCGGCCAGATAGTTTTCGGGGTGCACCTCCCACCACAGACCCGTGGCGGTGCAGTGCAGCGCCTCGTCATAGTGCTGGGGCTTGAGGCCCAGGCCAGCGGTGAGAGGGCACAGGGCCATCGGTCAGGCCTTGATGGGGGTGAGCGAGCCCATGCCCTTGGGCGTCTTGATGGTGGCGCAGGTGCCTGCGGGCACAAACTTCCAGGCGTTGCCCTGGTAGTCCACCTTGGCGGAGCCCGCACAGGTGGTGCCGGGGCCGGCAGCGCAGTCGTTCTTGCCGGCCATCGAGACGCCGTAGCACTTCTCCATGGCGGGTTTGGTGCCGTCCATGGGGGCGGAGGTGGTTTGGGCCATGGCGGCGCCAGAGGTCAGGGCTACAAGGGCAAGGGCGCCGAGGCTGAGGGTGCGAGTGGTCATGGTACGGTTCTCCGAGGGTTGGGTCAGGGTTGAATCCGATCGGGGTGCAGCGAGAGGCCGCGTTGAACTGCCCGATCTGCGTTGTAATTCGCGCAGCGCAACTTGCGGGTTACAGCGCTGTACGAAAAATTTCGGAGCGGCATGGCGAAACATTTTTTTGCGATGCCTGTAACCCAATGGCTCCGGCATACGAATTTCCTGCAGGGAGACACCATGGAGAGTGTGGAAGAACGCCTGCGCGGCTTGTTGATGCAGGGGCTGGATGCCGACGCAGCCGCCTACCAGCGCTTTTTGAAAGAGCTGAGCGCCCACCTGCGCGCCTTTTTGCGCCGCCGCCTCGCGCAGCGGCCCGATGAGGTGGAAGACCTGGTGCAGGAGACGCTGCTGGCGGTGCACAACCAGCGCCACACCTACCGGCCCGAGATGCCGGTGACGGCCTGGGCGCATGCGATTGCGCGCTACAAGCTTATCGACTGGTTGCGCTCGCATGCCGTCAAAGAGGGGCGCAACGACCCGCTGGACGATGCCGACGAGTTGTTTGCCAGCAGCGACAGCGAGGCCGCCGAAGCCCGGCGGGACCTGGGGCAGTTGCTGCGCACGCTGCCAGACAAGCAACGGCTGCCGATTGAGTATGTGAAATTGGAAGGTTTGTCGGTGGTCGAGACGGCGCGCCTCACGGGGCTGTCGGAGTCGGCTGTCAAAGTCGGCGTGCACCGGGGGCTCAAGGCCCTGGCCGCCAAGATCAGGGGAATGGCATGAAAACCGATGAATTGATCCACTTGCTGGCCACCGATGACCGGCCGGTGCAGCGCAACGCGATAGAGCAGCGCTTTATGGTGGCCGCACTCGCGGGCATTGCCGGCGCCGGGGTGCTGATGCTGGCCCTGTTCGGTCTGCGCCCTGATCTGCTGGCGACCATGGCGCTGCCCATGTTCTGGGGCAAGCTGGTGTTTGCCGCCGCGCTCGCTGCTGCCGGGCTGGCGCTGCTGCGCCGCATGGCCCGCCCGGGCATGGCGCTGGGCCACGCAGCCCTGTGGCTGGCCGTGCCGCCGCTGGTGCTGTGGGCCATGGCCTTGTGGGCGTTGTCGCAGGTGTCCGCCGCAGAGCGCATGCCGCTCATCCTGGGCAGCACCTGGCGCACCTGCCCTTTCAATATCGCGGCGCTGTCGGTGCCAGCATTTGTTGCAGGCTTTTGGGCCCTCAAGGGCGCTGCCCCCACGCGCCTGGTGTGGACGGGTGCGGGCGCTGGTTTGCTGGCGGGTGCGCTGGGCGCCTTGGTGTACGCCCTGCATTGCCCCGAAATGGCCATGCCCTTCCTGGCTGTCTGGTATGTGGCGGGCATGGCCATCCCGACTGCGCTGGGGGCGGTGCTGGGGCCGCGCCTGCTGCGCTGGTGAGGAGGCGCGGCAAGTGTGCCAAGCGCCCTGGTGGTTCAGGCGCTGACGCGTTTGTTGTAGGCGCGGAAAACCGTGTCCAGCGTCCAGCCCAGCGATTCGTAGAGGGACTGCGCGGTGGTGTTGGTGTGTGCTGTGGTCAGGTCCATGCGCTCCTTTCCATGGGTGCGGGCCGTGGCTTCTGCTGCCATCAGCAAGCTGCGCCCGGCGCCTGTCTTGCGGGCGGCGGGGGCCACGAACAGGTCGTACAGCGTGTAGATAGGGGCGGCCTCCACCGAGCAGAACGTGGGGTAGAGCTGGCAAAAGCCTACCGCCGTTTGCGTCGCATCCAGCGCCAGCAGGATCACCGACTCTTCACGCTCTAACCGCTCCGCGATGAAGGCCTTCGCTCCGGCCAGGTCTGGCGCCTGCGCGTAGAACTGCCGGTAGGCATCAAACAGCGGCGCGACGGTGTCAGCGTCGGCCGGGGTGGCAAGGCGGATGTGAACAGTGGTCATGGAGACGTTGGGATGGCTGTGGGGCGCGAAACTGCACCAGGTTCTTGCAAGGCTGTACCCCGGATGGAATACAGGCGGACGCGGATTGTAGGAGGGGCTGTCCGCGTCTTGGGCGGTGGTGTGCAGGGTCAGGCAACGTCGCTGCGGGGCTGCAGCCACTGCGCCACCGCTTCCACCCGCGCCTGGTGGATCAACGCACCCACCTGCGGCCCAGCCACGCCCTTGGCCGCCGCCTGCGCTGCAATGTCGCGCGTGACCACCGACTGCACGGCCGCCAGCACAGCCGCCAGCCGCTGGCGCTGCGAGTAGGCGGATTCTTCAAACCCCAGCCGTCCGCGCGCATCGCATTCGCAGGCCAACAGGATGTCGGCGAACCGCTCGGGCTTGCGGATGGCGTCGCAGCGCTCCAGAAGGCGCACCAGCGCGGCGGCCGACAGATCGGTGCTGCGGTGGATGTGGCCGTGCTCGCGGGCCACCACATCGGCCGTCTCGCGGCAGTCCACGGGCACGCGCAGGCGCTCGGCCACGTCTTTCAGCAGCTCCGCACTGCGCTCCTCATGCCCGATGTGGCGCGGCAGTACGTCGGCGGCCGTGGTGGCCTTGCCCAGGTCATGCACCAGGCAGGCAAACCGCACGGGGAGTGGCGCCTGCAGCCGGGCCGCCATGTCCAGCACCATCATCAGGTGCACGCCTGTATCCACCTCGGGGTGGTACTCGGCCCGCTGGGGCACGCCCCACAGGCGCGCCACTTCGGGCAACAGCACCTGCAGCGCGCCGCACTCGCGCAGCACCTCGAACATTCGCGAAGGCTTTTCTTCCATCAGGCCCCGCGCCAGCTCCTGCCACACGCGCTCGGCCACCAGGTGGTCCACCTCGCCATGCGCCACCATCTCGCGCATCAGTTGCATCGTCTCGGGCGCCACCGTGAAGTCGGTGAACCGCGCTGCAAACCGCGCCACGCGCAGGATGCGCACCGGGTCTTCGCGGAAGGCGTCGGTCACATGGCGCAGCACCCGCGCCTCGATGTCTTTGGCACCAGAATATGGGTCAAAAATGCCTCCAGCGCTTGTCCCATAAGCGCTAGTAGCTATTGCATTGATAGTGAGATCGCGGCGGGAAAGGTCTTCTTCCAGCGTCACTTCGGGCGAGCTTTCCACCACAAAGCCCCGGTAGCCGCGCCCGCTCTTGCGCTCGGTGCGGGCCAGCGCGTATTCCTCGCGTGTCTCGGGGTGCAAAAACACCGGGAAGTCTCGGCCCACTGGCAGGTAGCCCAGCTCCAGCATCTGCTCGGGCGTGGCACCCACCACCACCCAGTCGTGGTCATTCACCGGCCGGCCCAGCAGCTTGTCGCGGACCGCGCCGCCCACCATGTAGATTTGCATCGGTGTAGTTTAGGACGAGCACTCGGCCGTATATTCCAGCCCACCATGTCCCTATCGTCCGAACTCACCATTGCCCAGCTCAACCCCGACGGCAGCGTGCCCGTGCCCACGGCGCCCGACGCAGCGGCCAACGCCGCCGCCGAGGCCCTGCAGCGCGAGGCGCAGCTCGAAGCCTTGAAAGCCAAGGTGGACGACTTGCAGGAGATCTTGGCCAAGCCGCTCAATGAAATCCTGGCTGACCGCGACAAGTTCAAGGAAGCGATGGCCGCGTGGGACGCCTTCGGCGCCATGTGGATGCTGTCACAGCGCGCCATGAAGCGCGTGGCGCTGGATCTGGCTGCGCAGCAGGGTGTGAGCGACGAAGAGGTGGTAGCACGTGCGCTCGCCTATGCCAACCAAGTGCTGAACGCGGAGGAGGAAGACCTGGGCGGCACCATTGCCCCCGCCCAGTTAGCGCACATTGCGCGGCACAAGCCGTTTTTGCGCAAGCAGTTCCGGTAGTTGGGCGGGTGCGCCCACGCCTGTTCAGCGGAACACCGGCCTGAAAAAGCTCCGCTCATAACTCACGATGCACCCCGTCTCCTCGGCGTAGCGGAACGCTGCCTGGCACTCCGCGTCCTGCATCGACTGCTGGCGGTACACCTCGTAGGCCGCGAGGCTCTCAAACGTGAACAGCGCCAGCGCGATGTTGTTGGCGCCCTCGCTGGGCATGAAGTAGCCGTGGTGCTGGCCACCGAACTTCTCGACCAGTGGAATCCACAGCTTGCCGTAGTGCTCGAACTCCTTGAGCTTGCTGGTGTTGAGCACGTAGCGCAGGTAGACGGTGACAGCCATGGCGATGCTCAGCCCTCGGTGTGGCGCAGGCGGTACGGCTCTTCGAAGTCCAGAAAGTCCTTCTCGGCCAGGGCTTCGTCGATCCAGGCTTTCACGCCGGGCAGTGCGCGCACGCGGTCTACATAGGCCGGGATGGGGGTGGGTACGGGCAGGGCATAAGAGTGCAGGCGCATGCACACGGGGGCAAAGTAGGCGTCGGCCACGGTGAACTCGCCAAACAGCATAGGGCCGCCGTGCTCCTGCAGCAGTGCACTCCACATCTCCACCAGGCGCTGGACGTCGGTGCGCACGCCGGCTTTGTCGCGCCAGATCAGCGCGCCGGCATCGGCCAGATTCGCCTCAATGTTCATGGGGCAGTTGCCGCGCAGGGCGGTGAAGCCGCTGTGCATCTCGGCGCAGACGCTGCGTGCGCGCGCACGGGCCTTGGCGTCCGCGGGCCAGAGCTTCTTGTCGGGGTGGGTTTCGGCCACGTATTCGGCAATCGCCAGGGTGTCCCACACGACCAGATCGCCATCGACCAGTGCAGGCACCTTTCCCGTGGGGCTCACGGGGCTCATCACACGCTTGAACTCCGAATCGGCGTCAAAGCTGTCGAAGCGCACGCGCACTTCTTCAAACGCAATGCCCGCCTGCTTGAGCAGCACCCAGGGGCGCATGGACCATGAGGAGTAGTTCTTGTTGCCGATGTAGAGCTTGAACATGGGGACACCTGAAAAATGAAGGTCAGCCCGTCATGCTAGCGGCTGCGCGATGCGCCAGCGATGCCAAAAAAGGTCTGAATGATGCGCAGCGCGCATCACCGGGCCCCGAGGAGCCGGTCTGGCCGGTCAGACAGGCCAGACTACCCCGTTGTCGTTCAGGATGGCATCGAGCGGCAGGTCGAACTCCTCAGGCTCGAAATCATCCAGATAGCCATGGGTGAAGCCCAGACCCACGGTGAACGGCTTGGGCTGCAGCGTGGCCAGCGTGCGGTCGTAAAACCCGCCGCCATAGCCCAGCCGGTAGCCACCCGGTGCGTAGCCCACGCAGGGCACAAACAGCAGCGTGGGCACGATGACCTCGGTGTCCTTGGGCTTGGGGATGCCGTAGGCGTCTTCTTCCATGGGGCAGCCGGGGTACCAGGCGTGGAAGGTGAGGGTCTTGTGCTGCTTGTTGACCACCGGCAGGCCGATGCGGCGGCGCAGGGGTTCGTCCAGCAGCTCGCCGTCTTCCTTCCAGCGGTGCAGGGCGGGCAGGGGGTCGAACTCGCCCTTGATGGGCCAGTAGGCGCCGATCACCGTATCCGGCCGGTTCACCAGCCAGATGCGCATCACCTGCTGTAACAGGTCGGCCCGCTGTAGGCGGTCGGGCAGGTTGAGGCGTTCTTCTATCAATGCGCGCCGAAGGGCTGCTTTGTCCATCAGATAATTCCCCCATGCAATTTCTCAGAGCGATTCTGACACCCCTTGTGGCCGCCACCCTGCTGGCTGCTACCGCGCCCCTTGTCATGGCGCAAAACCGTGGTGACGATACCCTGCTGGAGATGCAGCAGGCGTTCCGCAAGGGCGACCGCAACAAGCTCGCGCAGCTGCTGCCCGCCGCGCGCGGCCACGCGCTGGAACCCTGGGCGGCCTACTGGGAGCTGCGCGTGCGCCTGGGCGAGGCCTCGCCACAGGAGATCCAGTCCTTCATGCAGCGCTACGCCGGCACCTACCAGGAAGACCGCCTGCGCAACGACTGGCTGCTGCTGCTGGGTCAGCGCCGCGACTGGAGCCAGTTTGCCGAGCAGCACCCGAGCTACCGCATGTCGGACGACCGCGAAGTGCGCTGCTACGCGCTGCTGATCGACCAGATCAAGGGTACGGCACCGGCCACCGTGGCCGAGGACGTGCGCAGCAACTGGTATGCGATCCGCGACGCCGACGATGGCTGCACCCACGCCGCGCGCGAGCTGTATGGCTACAAGAAGCTCTCGGCCCTGGATGTGTGGCGCAAGGCCCGCCTGGGTGTGGAGGCCAACCGCCCCCGCGTGGTGCGTACGGCGGTCGAAATCGTCTCGCCGGAATCGCTGCCGCAGGTCAAGGATGTGCTCGATGCGCCCAGCAAGTACCTGCTCTCGCGCGCCACTGCCGCTGGCAAGGCCCGGCAGGAACTGGTGCTGCTCGCCCTGTTGAAGCTGGCCACCAGCGACCCGGACAGCGCGGCCTACCAGCTGGAGAACAAATGGGGCGTGCACCTCTCTGCCGAAGAGCGCAACTGGGCCTGGGGCGTGATTGGCAAGACCGCCGCGCAGAAGCTGGCCAGCAACGCCCATGGCTACTTTGCCAATGTGACCAAGGACAGCGACCTCAACGACGACCTGCTGGGCTGGAAGGTGCGTGCCGCCCTGCGCGCTGGCCAGTGGAAGGCCGTGGGCAAGGCGGTGGACGCCATGGGCCCTGAAGGCCGCCAGGACAGCACCTGGGTGTACTGGAAGGCGCGCTCGCTGCTGGCGGGCCGCGTGAGCGATGCCGAACGCGCCGAAGCACGGCAACTGCTCGAAGGCATTGCCGGAACGCGCGGCTTCTATGAGCAGCTGGCGCTCGAAGAGCTGGGCCAGCGCATCACCACGCCGCCCGCGCCCGCGCCCCTCACCGCCGAAGAAAAGGCCGCCGCTCGCGCCAACCCGGGGCTCAACCGCGCACTGTACGCCATCCTGCTGGGCCTGCGCAGCGAAGGCGTGCGCGAGTGGAACTACACCACAAACCTGCACCAAAGCGGCGGCATGCCCGACCGCGAACTGCTGGCCGCCGCCGACTTCGCCTGCCAGCGCGAGGTGTGGGACCGCTGCATCAACACCAGCGAGCGCACCAAGAGCGTGGTGGACGTTACGCAGCGCTTCCCCACCCCCTTCCGCAGCGCGGTGGTGGAGCGTGCCAATGGCATCGGCCTGGACCCGGCCTACGTGTACGGCCTGATCCGCCAGGAAAGCCGCTTCATCATGGATGCGCGCTCGCACGTGGGCGCCTCGGGCCTCATGCAGGTGATGCCCGCCACCGCGCGCTGGACGGCCAAGAAGATCGGTCTGAACGGTTTCACGGCCGATCAGATCAACGACCGCGACACCAACATCACCATCGGCACCGCCTACCTCAAGCTCGCGCTGGACGACTTTGCGGGCTCCATGCCCATGGCCGCGGCCGCCTACAACGCAGGCCCCGGCCGCCCGCGCAGCTGGCGCAACGGCCCGGTGCTGGACGCCGCCATCTGGGCCGAGAACGTGCCGTTTGCCGAGACGCGTGACTATGTGAAGAAGGTGCTGTCCAACACCACCAACTACGCAGCCATGCTTACAGGCCAGCCCCAGTCGCTCAAGAGCCGCCTGGGCACGATCGGCCCGCGCGATGCGGCGTTGCCAGAGGTGAACAAGGATTTGCCCTGATGGGCCGGTGGTTGCTATAAATAGAAGAGCTGCTAGCGCTTATCGGATAAGCGCTAGGGCCTATTTTTTCCAATATTTTGAGGGGGAAGCCATGAGAAAACTGGGTTGGGTGGCCATGGCCTCCCTGGCGATGGTTCTGGGCGCAGCAGCGCAGGCGCAGCCGGTGTACAAGTGGGTCGATGCCGACGGTAAAACCCATTACGGATCGCAGCCGCCGCCTACCTCGCAGGATGCCGAGCCGATGAAGCTGCAGAACAACAACGGCACCAGTGGCAGCGGTGGTGCAGGCAGCAAGGGCAGCGCCTCTTCTGCTGGCAAGTCGGCGGGTGCCACCCAGTTCAACCCCGACGGCACCAAGAAGATTCCGAAAGACGTTCAGGAATTTGGCGAGGGGCTGAAGAAGGCCCTGGGCACGGTGGACGGCAAGCAAGTGCCGCTCAACTGCGCCACCGCCGTGGACAACATCCACTACCAAGCCGACCTCATGCTGGAAGTGGGCCAGAAGAACGTGCGCGACGGTTACATGGCCCAGGCGGACTTTGACAAGGCGGCACCCAAGATCCGTGAAGCCAAGGGCAAATACAGCGTATCGGACTGCCAGGGCGCATCGGGCAACAAGAAGGCGTTCTACCAGTGCATGTCCAGCAGCAACAACCATGTGACGGGGTGCGACAAGCAGCACAAGCATTGAAGCCGTGCCGAGGCGCTGTGTGCCGTCCCCCAAGAGGGATGCCTGCAGCGGCTCGGTCAAGGGCGTGCCATGGCGGCACTGACTGAGGTGCATTGCTGCGGTCAGCCGGGATGCCAAGGTCCGGGCCGACGTTGTATCTATGCGTTGTGCAGCATGTCGCCTTGGCGGGTGGCCGCACCGGACCGCACCAGTTCGTCGCTCAGGCTGCCAAGCCATTCAACCTCGGCCTGATCGGCAAAGTGGCGCTCGCGGAGCATGCCGAAGTAGGGCGTGGCCTGCGCCCAGGCAGCCAGGTCCTGGAGACTGATCTGCTGCCATTCCAAAAGCTTGTACTTGAGCAGCACCTTGGCCGCATAGAGCGCATGTTTGCCCGGGTTGCGCACAAAACCGTCCAGGCGGCGGCGTGCGCCATCGATGGCACGGGGCGCATCGGCAAACACCGGCCCGTGGCCGGGGATCACGACCTGGGGTGATAGCTGCTCGATCACATCCAGCGTTGCGGCCACTTGGGCGAACGCGTCTTCGCCTTCCAGCTCGGGAAACACCACGCCAAAGCCGTTTTCCCACAGCGCATCGGCCGAGATCAGCACACGGCCCTGGGGCTCGAACAAAACCACCGAATGCGGATCGTGCCCCGGCGCGGCATGCACCTGCCAGGGCTTGTCGCCCAGCAGTACGCACGAGTCGGGCATGAGCAGCGTGTCGGCCCGAAAGGGTGGGCATTCCTGGCCCGTCGGTGTGTAGCTGAGCGCATAGGCATCCCACTGGCGCACATGGTCGGCCTGGCCGGGTGGAATGGCCGTGAGCACGCCGGGCCAGGCCTTTTGTAGCGCGGCATTGCCGCCGCAGTGGTCGCTGTGCAGATGGGTGTTGAGCACACGGTCCAGCGCGCGGCCCTGCAGCGCGTCGCGCACCAGGTCCACAGTCTGTTCGGCATGGCTGCAGTAGCCGGTGTCCACGATGGCCGTGTCGTGGTGGCCGACGAAGAGGATGTTGTTGGCCGAGAGCCAGCCGCGCTCCAGGACGGTGATTTCAGGGGGGAGCAGGTTGTGTGGCGCAGTAGTGGGCATGAAGGCGAGAGTGAAGGCTTTGCGGCGGGTATCAATACAAACGCTGCGCCGCAGTCTGCTGTCCAGCGTACTGCAGGTCTGGCGTGCCCGCAGTCCTCCAAAACCCGCATGCCCGCGCCATCGATGCCGCTCGGCGGGACAGCGGCATCTGGCTGCGCGTGGCTACTGTGGCAAGGTCACTTGCACCACCGCGTTGCGGGTGCTGAAGAACAGCTTGGAATCCCGCACGGCAATGCCCACCGGCGTGTGAATGATGCCAGGGGCCTCTCCGGCCAGGAAGCCCTTCCGTCCGGCTTGGCCAACCACGGTGCTGACTTGTCCGTCTTTCGCAATCTTGCGAATCACGCTGTAGCGAGGGTCCGTCAAGTACAGGTTGCCCTTGGCATCGGCGGCCAGGCTGGCCGTGCCGCCCCACGTGGTGCGGAAATCATCAAAATCCGTTCCCCAGGGGATGGTCGCGGCGATCAGCAACGTGGAGTAACCCGCCACGGTCAACTGCGCGCTGGCGGCCGGGCCATCGACATAGCCTGCGGGAAGGTCGGCGCGACCGGCCACGGTGCTCACGACGCCTGCCGGCGTGATCTTGCGAATGGTGGGCCCGATGCCTGTGAAGGCGTCATGCAGTCCGTCGACCACGTACAGGTTGCCATCGGCATCCAGGGTCATGTTGCCCAGAACGGAGAAGCGTGCAGCGCTGCCCTGCCCATCCTGATGGCCGAGCACACCGGCATTGCCGGCCAGCAAGCTGGCGGTGCCTTGCGGGTTGATCTTCACGATGGTGCCGTTGACACCCGCTGCATAGACGTTGCCCCCTGCGTCCGCGACCAATCCGTTCACGGGGCCGCCGTACTTGTACGAACGCCCTGCGTATTCAAAAGGCGGGAACCAGGGGGAAAGGTCCGCCAGCACCCTGATGGCGCCCTGGGGCGTGATCTTGTAGACGTAGCTGGGCTGGTTCGGCACCCAAGCGTGGGAGGCGGTGTAGAGGTTGTCATTGCCATCGACGGCCATCGCCCGCCATGACGGCCTGCTCTGCACTTCGGTCGGAACGGTGTCCCAGGTGAGTGGCAAGGTGCTGGTGCTGCCATCCGATCCCACTTTGCGCAGGGTGGTGATGCTGCTCGCGTCCCCCACATACAACGCCCCGGCTTTGGCAAAGGCCATGGCGAGAGGAGCGATGAAACGGGCCTGCGACCCTGGGCCATCGACGGGCACCGGCTTGGGATCGTACGGCGTGGCCTTGCCCGCCAGAACGGAAGTCGTTCCATCCAGGCGGAATTTCTGGATCCACGCCGACAGCGAGTTGCCCAGACTGACGATGAAACTGCCGTTCGCATCGATGACAAGGCTTTTGGCCGTCTGCGCATCGGGAATGCGCAGCACCGTCGAGACGGTGCCGTCCTCGCCAATGCGGCGCACGGCGATCGAGTGGTCTTGGGTCGTCTCATACGCCGGGGGGTATTGGTCGAGGGCGTACAGTTTTCCAGATGCATCCAGTGCCAAGTCGAGCAAGGTGCCAAACCGGGCAGTGGCGGCATCGCCGTCCGTGTTTCCCCGGGCGTCTGCCGAGCCGGCGACGTGAACCAAGCCACCTTGTGGTGTGTATTTCTGGATGGTGCTGCCAGCGACAATGAACAGCGCACCCGATGCATCCACGACAAATGTGGAGGGCAGGTTCCATTTGCGCTCCAGCGGCAGGGTGCTGACCACGCCCGCCGGGGTGATCTTGCGGAAGGGGCGGTCGCCACCACTGCTCAACACATAGAGGTTCCCCGCACCATCCAGCCGGAGTGCGTCCACACCACAGAGCGTTGCTGCCTGCAGCGGGCCGTCGTCAATGCCGCATTCGCCGGGTTTTCCGGCCAACGTAGTGACCACTCCCTGGCTGTCGATCTTGCGCACGGTGTAGTTGTCCGCCACGTACGTGTTGCCCGTCGCATCGACAACCACCGCCGATGGGTTGTCAAAGCGTGCTGCCGGCCCCGGCCCATCGGCGTAGTTTGGGGGGCTGGCAAAGGAGAACGGGCGCGGGGGCTGCCCGCCCGCAACAGTGCTGACCGTGCCCGAGGCGGTCAATTTGCGTACCGCCTGGTTGGTTGAATCCGCCAACATCAGGTCGCCGGCAGGTGTCAACGCGAGTGCCGGAGGGGCTGCAAACAGTGCGTCGGTGGCTGCGCCATCCTGGTAGCCGGTGCCCTGCGTGGCGCCCGCGACCATGCTGAGCACGCCTTTGGGGGCGGGAGGTGGTGGGGTAGTGTCTTCGCCGTTACCGCCGCCGCAGGACACGGCCAGAAGGGAGAGGCTCAGTGTGACCATAAGCCAGGAACGGACGGATGGGGTTTGTCGTGACTCGGTTTTCACAAATGAATGCTCCGCATGAAAGTAGACGTGGATTTCTTCAACACCGGGCTCTCCGGCTGCCAATTGATTTGCGCACGGCCCCGAGAGTCTTATGTTTCAAACAGTTGCAAGTCAGCTCTGGGAGCTGGTCGTCGCCGGGGGGGCAATTACGCACCGAAGGGACCGCTTTGCTTGGTTCGGTTCCAAGGTTCTGGTTCTACAAAATGCCTCTCCAACATAAGCGGTTTCCAGTCGCCATGGCAGCGCAGTGTGGCGTACGCGCGGTTCGCGCGTAGTAGCGTCGCTCGCCTGCTGTCTTTGCCAAACGGCTGGGTTTTCGCTACTTAGGAAGGTTCACCTGCGTTACTGCATTGCGTGTCGCGAGGTACAGCTTTGAATCCCGCACGGCAATGCCGATAGGCGTGTGAATGATGCCCGGAAGATCCCCTCCCAGAAAGCCTCGCTGCCCGGCACGACCGACCAGCGTGCTGACTTGGCCTTCTGTGGAGATCTTGCGAACCACGCTGTTGACAGGATCCGTGACGTACAGATTGCCCTTGGCATCCATTGCGAGGCTGGCTGTGCCGCCGTTTTCTCCATTGAGAGAGCCAAAGTCTTGCCCGATGTAAACCCCGCCAGCTGAGTAGCTGCTGTAACTGGCTGCCGCAAAGCGCGCGCTGCTGGCCGGCCCATCCACCAGACCAGCGGGCAGATCGGCCCTGCCGGCGACGGTGCTGACCATGCCGGCGGGTGTGATCTTGCGGATGGTGGGGCCAATCCCGGTGAACGCGTCATTGAGCCCATCCACCACATACAGATTGCCCGCCTGATCAAGGGTCATATTCCCCAGGATGGAGAAGCGCGCGGCGCTGCCCTGTCCGTCCACGTGGCCCAATGCGCCGGGACTGCCGGCCAGCAAAGTGACCTCGCCTGCGGCGGTGATTTTGAGGATGACGCCATTGACGCCCGCCGCATAGACATTGCCTGCAGCGTCGGCGGCAACCCCATTGATGGCGGCAGCATATCTGTAGGTGTTGCCACCATGGACGAATGGGGGAACCCATGTGGACACATCTGCCAGGACCGAGGCTTGGCCGGTGGGGCTGATCCTGAAAACCAGATTGGGATCGCCAGGAAACGGTGCCGTGGAGGCCGTATAGATGTTGTCCTGCCCATCTACCGCCATGGCCCGCCAGGAGGGGTTCGCAAAGCCTGCAGGCCATTGGAGCGGGAGTGCGCTTGTGGTGCCGTCGGGGCGGACGATGCGCACCCTGCCAGCGTCGTAGTCGCCCACATACAGCGCTCCTGACTTCGCCAGAGCCATCGCCTGAGGAGCCTTGAACCGCGCATCTGTGCCCGGACCGTCTGCAGCGACGGCCTCGGGATTCGCCGCCGTGGGCTTCCCGACAAGGGTGGATCGGGTGCCATCGCGATGGTATTTTTGAATCCACGTGGATTGGACATTGGCGAGGCTGACGATGAAGTTGCCGCTGCGATCAACGACCAGGCTTCTACCCCCCGAAGCCGCAGGGGCTGTGAGGGTCAGGGTGGACACGGCCCCGCTCTTGGCGATATGGCGAATGGTGACCGGGTCATGTCCATCCAGCGCATAAAGCTCGTTGGTGGCATCCAGTGCCAAATCGTGGAGGATGCTGAACTTGGCCGTCACGGCATCGCCATCGGCAGCACCCTGAATGTCTTGGTTGCCAGCGACATGGGTTACTTCTCCGGTGGGGGTAGATTTCTTGATAGAACTCCCGTGTGTGAAGTAGACGATGCCGGAGGCATCTACGACGAACTTGGAGCGCTCCGGCTCCGGCAGCTCCATGGGCAGGGTGCTGGTGACGCCCGCAGGGGTGATCTGGCGAATCTTTGGGTAGGCGTAGCTACCCTGGCCGACATAGAGATTCCCGGCGCTGTCCAGCCTTATTTCGCGAGGAGCGCAGAGTGTTGAGCCCTGGGAGGGGCCGTCGGCATTGCCACACACGCCGGGTTTACCTGCGATGGTGGTGACGGCACCGGTGCTGTCAATCTTGCGCACCAGGTGGTTGGCTGTGTCCGCCACGTAGGTGTTGCCTGACGCGTCTGCTGCGACCGCTGTTGGATAGAAAAAACGTGCAGCTGGCCCCACGCCATCGGCGTAGTGGACAGTGACTGAGGGTGCAGGGGCCGGACTTTGGCCGCCTGCGAAGGTGCTGACGAGACCGGAGGTTGCCCATTTCCGGATGGCATGGTTGCCTGTGTCTGCCATCAGCAAGTCACCTGTGGGCGAAAGCGAGAGTGCTGGTATCCCGGAAAAAAGCGCATCGGCGGCGGCGCCATCCAGGTAACCGGACCGGTGGGTGGCCCCGGCCAGCAGACTGAGTGCAGGTGTGGGCTCGGGGACTGGGGTATCTGGGTTGCCTGCGTCCGGACCACTGCCGCTACCGCCCCCGCAGGACGTGGCAAAGATGGAAAGGCTGAGCAAACCTGCCAGCCAGGGGAGGGCAGGCCGATGTTGTCGCGACATGGGTTTCATAAGTGGTTCCTCCCTGATGAACTTGAAGCGGGCCTGCGCCAAGGACGGGCCTTTTCGCTGCTGGTTGATTATGCGTAGGGAGCATGGAAGTACGTGTTTGTTTCAACCTGTTGCAAATGCAGCGCCAGACGCCAGACGCCAGACGCCAGACGCCAGACGCCAGACGCCAGACCCGTGGCCCGGCGTTCTGGGCCGCGTCGACGAACTACCCAGGCCACGGCCAGCGTTGGTGCAAAGTCGCAGGAGCCGGGTGTGGGAAAGGTGCCTCTGCAGTCACCGGGGAAACGTATGGTTGCGGGACGTGGGCCGCGCTTTTCCCGCTGCTGCAACTCCAGCTCCGCTCCAGCTCGGGTCTACCGTGCTGGCTTGCCGACCCCCTTGAAGTGGCTCAATGTCCTGAGGTCAGAACGTCACGCCCGCCACCAGAATCACATTGGCATAGGGCGTGCACTCACCCGTGCGCACCATCACACGGGCTTGCTGGGTCAAGCGCTTGAACTCATCGTGCGATACGGCCTGGGGATCCACCGGCAAGTGGCACCAGGCGGGCAACTGCCCTCTATTGCGCTCCACGGCTTCGGTGGCGATCAGCGCTTTTTCGACCTGCATCTCCTCCAGCACCACCCGCAGCACATCGGCCACGGCCGGGATGCCCGGCGTCAGCGCCAGGTCAATGCGGCGCGGGCCATTGGGGATGGGCAGTCCCACGTCGCCAATCACCAGCATGTCGCCGTGGCCCAGGGTGGCGATGGCGTGGGAGAGTTCGGCGTGCAGCAGGGCGGTGCGTTTCACAGGGGGCTCCAGGCGGGCGGTTGGGGGCTTTGCGCCACGGCGGCGCGGGTGGGGATGGAAGGCTGGGCGCCCGGCTGGGTGACGCACAGGGCCGAAGCGCGGATGCCTTCGCGCACGGCGGCATCCAGCGGCTCGCCACGTGCCAGCGTCACGGCCAGCGCGCCCAGGAAGGTGTCGCCTGCGGCCGTGGTGTCCACCGCCTGCACGACCAGGCCAGGGTGATAGCGGTTGCCTGCCGCATCGGCGGCCACGGCTCCGGCGGCGCCCAGGGTCACCACCACCTGGGTGGGGCCCTTGGCGCGCAGGGCCTGCGCGGCCTGCGCGGCATCGGCGGGGGTGTCCACGTTCTGGCCTGCCAGCGCGGCGGCTTCCACCTCGTTCACCACCAGTGTGTGCACCAGCGGCCACATCGCTTCGGGCAGGGGCTGGATGGGGGAGGGGTTCAGCACCACGGGGCAGCCAGCGGCATGGGCCATCGCGGCGGCGGCCAGCACCTGGGGCAGGGGCGTTTCAAACTGCAGCACCAGACCGCCTGCGCCTTGCAGCGCAGCGCCCAGCGCGGCGGCGTCCAGCACAAAGCGGCCATTGGCGCCGGGCACGACCACGATGCGGTTCTGCCCTGTGGCCTCCACGGTGATGGCGGCGACGCCGGTGGTGGTGTCGGTGTCGGTCTGCACGCCGCTGTGGTCGATGCCGTCGGCGTCGAGCCCGGTGCGCAGCGTGTGGCCATAGCCGTCGTCGCCCACGCGGCCAAACAGGGCCACCCGGGCACCCTGGCGCGCACAGGCCACGGCCTGGTTGCCGCCCTTGCCGCCGGGCACCAGGTGCAGGGCGTCGGCCAGCACGGTTTCGCCAGGGCCCGGCGCATGTTGCACCTGCAGCACCAGGTCCATGTTCAGGCTGCCGACGACGGCGATGCGGGGCGTGTGGGTGGTGCTCATGCCGCACCTCCGGACGCATGGGCCGTGGAGGCGCGCACGCGCAGCTCGGGCTGCAGCATCACCTTGCGCGCGTCCTGGCGCTTGCCGTCGATGCGTTCCAGCAGCATGTCCACCGCCAGCGCGCCGATGCGCTGCTTGGGCTGGGCCACGGTGGTGAGCGGTGGGCTGGTGAAGGCGGTGAGTTCGATGTCGTCAAAGCCCACGATGGACAGTGCCTCTGGCACGCGCAGGTCGCGTTCGTGCGCGGCACACAGTGCGCCCATGGCCATGAGGTCGTTACACACGAAGACGGCAGTGGGCGGCTCGGGAGCGCGCAGCACGGCGTGCATGGCTTCGTAGCCGCCCTGGCTGGTAAAGTTGCCGTGCCACAGCAGGCCTTCGCCGGTGCCGCAGCCCGCGTCGGCCAGGGCCGTGCGCCAGCCGGCAATGCGCTGCTCGCTGGGGGCAATGCCTTCGGGGCCGCCAATGCAGGCAATGCGGCGGTGGCCCAGCGACAACAGGTGGCGCGTGGCCAGCAGGCCGCCCTGCATGTGCGCGGTTTCCACCAGGTCGCAGGGCTGCTGCCCGGCGATGTCGATTTCGCGGTCCACCAGCACGGTGGGGATGGACAGGCCCGCCAGCTGCGTGGCCAGCGTGGCGTCATGCCCGGTGGAGACCACGATGAGCCCGTCGATGCGCCGCTCGGCCAGCACCTGCAGGTAGGTGCCCTGGCGGTGCGCCTCGTCGTTGGTGTTGCACAGGATGACGTTGTAGCCCGCGCCAAAGCAGCGGTCTTCCACGCTGTGCACGATCTCGGCAAAGTAGGGGTTGGAGCTGTTGGGGATCAGCATGCCCAGCGTGCGCGTGTTGTTGCTCTTGAGGCTGCGCGCAATGGCGCTGGGCACATAGCCCAGGGCGCGGATGGCGGCCTCGACCCGCTCGCGCCCCTCGGGGCTCACGCGGCGCGTGCCGTTGACCACGTGCGATACCGTGGTGACCGACACCTCGGCGTGGCGCGCAACGTCCTTGATAGTAGCCATGCAAAAAGAAGAATGAGGTCGTGGGTAGTGGGGCGGCTGGATGCGGGGTCAGTCTCTCAGACCTTGGCGCGGCGCTGGCGCAGCGTGTCCACGATCACAGCCGCCACGATCACAAAACCTGTGATGATGCGCTTGCTGGGCTCGCTGGCGCCCACCTGGGCCAGGCCCGCCTCCAGCACCGCGATGATGAGCACGCCAAACGCGGTGTTGATCACCGAGCCGCGCCCGCCCATGAGGCTGGTGCCGCCAATCACCACGGCCGCAATCACCTGCAGCTCCATGCCGGTGCCCGCGTTGGGGTCGGCGGCTTCCAGCCGGGCCGACTGCATCAGGCCCGCCAGACCCGCCAGCAGGCCCGTCATGGCAAACACGATGACACGGATGGGGCGCGGGTCCACACCGGCCAGGCGCATGGCTTCTTCATTGGTGCCAATGCCCACCACGCAGCGGCCGAACACGGTGCGCGACAGCACCAGCTGTGCCACCACCACCAGCACCACGGCCAGCAAGAAGGCGAACGAGATGCCGCCAAAGAAGGGTGCCGACAGCCACGAGATCGCATCGCCCACGTACTGCGTGCGCGAGTCGGTGACCACATACGCGCTGCCGCGCACGGCTTCGAGCATGCCCAGCGACACGATGAACGAGGGCAACCGCCACGCCACCGAAATGGTCCCAGTGATGGTGCCGCACACCAGGCCCGTGGCCAGGGCCAGCGCAGCGGCGGCGGGTACCGTCCAGCCCCATTGCAGGATGGCGGCGGCCGAGGTGGCGGCGGCCAGCGCCATCACCGAGCCCACCGACAGGTCGATGCCCGCGATGATGAGCACAAAGGTCATGCCCACCGCCATCACCGCCAGGGCCGGGATTTCGTTGGCGATGGTGATGAAGGTCTCGGCGCTCCAGAAGTATTCGGACAGCGACGAGAACAGCGCCACCATGCCCGCCAGCACGGCCAGCAGGCCCAGGTAGGTGCCCAGCTGGCTGCGCCAGACCGAGGCGGAGGAGGGCGCCGCAGCGGGCGCGGCAGATGCGGTGGGGGCGTTCATGCGGTGACAGGAGAAGGGGTTGAAGGGGTGGTACTGGTGCGCCCGCCGGGCTCGGAGAACGCGGCCGCCAGCAGCGATTGCTCGGACCACTCGCCGCGTTCGAACACGGCCACCAGGCGACCCGCGCTCATCACGCCGATGCGGTCGGCCATGGCCATGAGCTCGCGCAGGTCGGACGAGACCATGAGCAGCGCGCGGCCTTCGGCGGCCATGCGGTCCAGCTCGCCATACAGCTCGGCACGCGCGCCCACGTCCACGCCGCGCGTGGGTTCGTCGAGCAGCAGCACGCGGCCTTCGCGGTGCAGCCATCGGGCGAAGACCACTTTTTGCTGGTTGCCGCCGGACAGTTGGCCCACCGGCTGCTCTGCGCCGTGGCAACGCACGCGCAGGGTGCGGATGAAGCCCTGCACCAGGCGGCTTTCAAGCCCGCGCTGCAGCCAGCCCCCGCGCGACACGGCCGACAGGTCGGACAGCGTGGCGTTGATGCGGATGGGCTGCGACAGCAGCAGGCCCTGGGATTTGCGGTCTTCGGTGACCAGGCCCACACCGGCGGCGATGGCCTGCAGCGGCGACGCGAAACCACGGGGAATCGTGCGGGGTGCGGCCTGGGAAACCGCAGGTTTCTGGTTTGCTATGTTTTGTATAGCTGGCTGCGCTTGCACATCAAGCGCTAGAGGCTGTTTTTGTTCAAATTCTGGGTGCAGCGTCACGCTGCCGCGGTCTGCCCGGTCCGCGCCGAACAGCAGGCGGACCAGCTCGGTGCGGCCCGATCCGACCAGCCCGGCAATGCCAAAAATTTCACCGGCCCGAAGCTCCAGGCTCACGTCCTGCACGGCGGTGCCCCGGCCCAGCTTGTCAGCGCTCATCACCACCGGGCCAATGGGGCGGCGCGGGCGGTGGTCCAGGTCGCTCACCACGCGGCCCACCATGCGCTGCACCAGGTCGTCTTCGCTCATGCCCGCCATGGGGCGCACGTCCACCAGGCGGCCATCGCGCAGCACGGCCACGCGGTCGGCAATGCGGCGCAGTTCTTCGAGCCGGTGCGACACGTAGATGATGGCCACGCCGCGTGCGGTGAGGTGGGCGATCTGCTCGAACAGGTAATTGGTCTCGCGCGGCGTGAGCATGGCCGTGGGCTCGTCGAGCACCAGGATGCGTGTGTCGTCCTGCAGGTTGCGCGCAATCTCCACCATCTGCTGCTGGCCAATGCCCAGCTGCGAGACCGGGGTGGCGGGGTCGATGCTGTCGAGCCCGATCTTGGCCAGCTGCGCACGGGCGGCGGCGTGCAGCACGTCGCGCTGCAGCCAGCCCAGCCGGTGCGGCAGGCGGCCCATCAACAAGTTCTCGGCCACGGTGAGCGTGGGCACCAGGCCCAGCTCCTGCATCACCATGCGCACGCCGTGGCGCTCGGCATCGCGGCGCGACGTGGGGGCGTAAGCCTGCCCCGCCAGCTGCATGCCGCCGCGCGTGGGCTGCTCCAGCCCGCAGAGGATCTTGGACAGCGTGCTCTTGCCCGCACCGTTCTCGCCGGTCAGCGCCAGCACCTCGCCCGCAAGCAGCTCCACGTTCACGCCATCGAGCACGGTGGCCGTGTAGTCCTTGCCCACGGCCTGGATGGCGAGCAGGGGCGGGGACTGAGGAGCGGGCGAGCGACTGGGCATGGGGCTTGAAGTGGGCGGCTGCAGGGCGGTGTTTATCTATTGAGCGGGGAACAACGCCAGAAGGGCCTTGTTCGCCGCTCTCGGATTTACTTGCTGTCTTTCGTCACCAGCACCACATCCGTCTTCACCGTGGCGGGCAGCTGGTTTTGCGGCGTCTTGGCGGCCAGGGCCTTCTGCGCCAGTTCAATGCCGAACACAGCCTGCTTGGCTGCGTACTGGTCGGCGGTGGCCAGCACGCGGCCGTCGGCCAGCATGGGCTTGATGGCGCCGATGTTGTCGTAGCCCACCACCTGCACCTTGCCGGTCTTGCCTGCGGCCTTCACGGCGGCCACGGCGCCCAGGGCCATGCTGTCGTTACCGGCCAGCAGGGCGACCAGGTCGGGGTGCTCGCGCATCATGCCGGCGGCCACGGTATTGCCTTTTTCAATTTCCCAGTTGCCGGACTGCACGCCCACCACGGTGATGTTGGCGGCCTTCATGGCGTCCTGGTAGCCCAGGGTGCGCTGCTGCGCATTGAAGGTGGTGGACACGCCTTCGATGATGCCCACCTTGTCGCCCGCCTTCAGCGTCTTGGCCAGGTGGTCGCCCACCAGCTTGGCGCCTGCGCGGTTGTCGGGGCCCACGAAGGGAACAGTGATGTTCTTTTCCTTCAGCGCGTCGGCATC
This sequence comes from Acidovorax sp. FG60, assembly GCF_057808995.1. NCBI lineage: Bacteria > Pseudomonadati > Pseudomonadota > Betaproteobacteria > Burkholderiales > Comamonadaceae > Acidovorax > Acidovorax sp. FG60. The sequence goes on along the minus strand of NZ_JBMDJC010000006.1, from coordinate 135,274 downwards.
GAGCTGGTTGTCGATGTTGACCACGATGATGCCCTTGTCGATGGCGGACTTGACCACGGGCACCAGCGCCTTGGAGTCGGCGGGGGCCAGCACGATGGCGCTGACCTTCTGCGCCATGGCTTGTTCGATCATCTTGATCTGGGCCGCCGTGTCGGTCTCGTTCTTGATGCCGTTGGCCACCAGCGTGTATTCCTTGGCATGGGCCTTCTGGTGCGCCTTGGCGCCGTCTTCCATGGTGCGGAAGAACTCGTTGGCCAGCGACTTCATGATGAGCGCGATCTTGGGCTTGTCCTGCGCAAACGCAGGGCTGGCCAGCAGGCTGCCCACAACGGCGAGGGCGGCGGCGGTCTGAACGGAACGGCGGGTGAACTGCATGGGTGTTGTCTCCAGGTTGGAATGTGGACCAAGGCGACCGACAGCGTGGAGGGAAATTCGCAGCTAATACAGCAAAAAAAGAAACGGCTGCGGGTGCCCGGCGCCTTGTCGCGAACTGGATGATAGCGAAAGCAAACGTTTGCGCAAACGTTTGCTAATCAGTAAAAACCCGAAGATAGGGACATGGGAGCACCAGGTTCCGGCGGATGGCGTCCATGGTTTGCACCAAAGAAAAAGGGCGCCGAAGCGCCCTGGGGAGAGGATGCATGGGGGCTGCACTCGGGGCGCACCACCCCCCCCATGAATGGCGTCAAGCCTTGCGCAGCTCGCGGCGCAAGATCTTGCCCACATTGCTCTTGGGCAACTCGTCGCGGAACTCGATGTACTTGGGGCGCTTGTAGCCGGTGAGATTCTGGTGGCAGTAGTTGGCCACCTCGTCCTCGGTCAGGGCCGGGTCGTTCTTGATGATGAACACCTTGATGGCCTCGCCCTGTTTCTCGTCGGGCACACCAATGGCCGCGCATTCGACCACGCCGGGGCACAGGCTGATGACCTGCTCCAGCTCGTTGGGGAACACGTTGAAGCCGCTCACCAGGATCATGTCCTTCTTGCGGTCGATGATGCGGGTGTAGCCCTGCGGGTCCATGATGCCGATGTCGCCCGTGCGCATGAAGCCGTCGGGCGTGAAGGCCTTGGCGTTTTCTTCGGGCTGGTTGTAGTAGCCCACCATCACGTTGGGGCCGCGGATGCAGATCTCGCCCGACTCGCCCTGGGGCAGGCTGTTGCCTTCGTCGTCCTTGATGGCGATGTCGATGCCCGGCAAGGGCAGGCCGATGTTGCCGCTGAAGGTGGTGCTGATCACCGGGTTGTTGGTGCCGATGGCGCAGGTCTCGCTCATGCCCCAGCCTTCGATCATGGTGCTGCCGGTCACTTTCTGCCACTGCTTGGCTGTGCCCTCGCTGGCTGCCATGCCTCCGGCCTGCGACACGCACAGGTGCGAAAAATCCAGGGTCTTGAACTGCGGGTTTTGCAGCAGCGCGTTGAACAGCGTGTTCACCGCAGGCAGCATGTGGAAGGGGCGCTTCTTGAGTTCGGCCACGAACTTCGGAATGTCGCGCGGGTTCGGGATCAGCGTGAGGCTGGAGCCTTGGCGGATGGCCAGCAGGCACAGCGTGAGCGCGAAGATGTGGTACAGCGGCAGCGCGGCAATGGAGTTGGCCTTGGAGAGGTCGCCCACCTTGGACAGTGCGGGCGTGAACCACGCCTCGGCCTGCAGCGTGGCGGCCACGATGTTGCGGTGGGTGAGCACCGCGCCCTTCGACAGGCCTGTGGTGCCGCCCGTGTACTGCAGGAAGGCGATGGAATCGAGCGTGGCCTGGCTGGGCGCGAGCGACTTGTGCTCGCCCAGCGACAGCGCCTTCTTGAACGTGACGACCTTGCGGCCGTAGGACAGCGGCAGGTCATACGCAGGCACCATCTTGGCGAGGTGGCGCACGGCGAAGGTGATCCATTTGCCAAACCAGAAGCCCAGCAGGTCGCCCATGGAGGCCATCACCACATGCTTGACGGCCGTGTGGTCAATGACCTCAGCCAGCGTGTGGGCAAAGTTCTCCAGGATCACGATGGCCGTGGCGCCCGAGTCCTTGAGCTGGTGCTCCAGCTCGCGCGCGGTGTACAGCGGGTTCACGTTCACGCAGGTGTAGCCTGCGCGCAGCACGGCCGCCATGGTCACGCCAAACTGGGGGATGTTGGGCAGCATGATGGCCACGCGCGCACCCGGCTCCAGCCCCAGGCTCTGCAGATAGGCCCCCAGCGCGGCCGAGCGGCGCTCCAGCTCGCCATAGGTCATCCACTGGTCCATGCAGACCGAGAACGGGCTGGATGCGTGTTTGCGGAACGACTCTTCCAGCAGGTGGGCCACAGAGCGGTATTGCTCGGGCTTCACGTCGTGTGGGACGCCCGGGGGGTAGCTCTTGAGCCAGATCTTTTCCATGCGCTTGTTTCCTTGTGCTCGCCAAATGCCATTGATAGGTGGGCACAGATTGTGGAAGGCGGGCGCGTAACGGGCTATCGGGCTTGTCCTAGTGTGTTGGCGAGCTGGGTCCCGCAGGTGACAGGATCGGCATCGAACAATTGGTCCATCAGCGCCCGCTCGCGTTGCTCGATGGTGGCCAGAAACTGCTCCACCCCGCCGCGCTGGCGCGCAAGCTGGCCGAAGGTGTCAAACCCGGCCTCCAGAAACCTCTGCAACGCGCCCATGCCGGCCGCGTTGGCCGGGCCGCGCATCATGCGCAGCATCATCCGCAGCCCAGGTGTGCGCGTGAGGCGCGCCAGGTCAGTGCCCATGGCCAGCACGCGCTGCAGCTGCTGCGCTCGTGCATGGCGCTGGCCCACAGTGCGCCAGGCAGCGGTGTAGCGGGCGGCAGCGTTGGCCGCATCGGCTTCAAGCAGCAACCACGCGCGGCCCATGTCCTGGTCCAGCTCCTCGGTCTGTGCGTGCAGCACGGCCAGGGCCACGGCGGTGGTCACCACGGGCTGGGGGAACATGGTCTGCAGCGTGCCCGCAATGCGGCCAAACTGCAGATCGCGGTCGGTGTAGTCGGTGTCGCTGTACAGCTCTTCCAGAAAGAACTGCGCTGCGGGTCCGAAGGCGGGCGAGCCCATCAGGTCCGCATAGGTGCCCCGAAAGCGCCGCGCCTGCAGGCTTTTGACGCTGCCCACCGCCGCCCCCAGCGCCGGGTCGCCCGTGCGGTGCAGGCGCAGGGCGGTCACGTCGGCGATGCAGTCGCGGATGGTCTGGGCGGCATCCATGGGGCGGGTTCCTTTCTGCGTTCTGCGGGGTACGGTGTCGGGCGGTGGCCAGGCCGCACAATGCGGCTGGTCAATTACAACATTTGGCCTCACCACCATGATCGCGCGCTGGCAACGAATCCTGCTCCTGTTCATCCTGCTGACCATGGCCGCCTGGCTGGTGTGGCAGTGGCCCTATTCACCGTTGCGTGCCGTGCTGGGGGCACTGGTGCCGCTAGGCATTTACCTGGTGGTGATGGCGGTGGAGTTTGTGCTGATGCACATTACCAACCGTACCGACGGTGCGCCCCGCGCCCGCCTGTCACAGGTCGTGGGTGCCTGGTGGGCCGAGGTGTGGGTGGCGTTGATGGTGTTTTGCTGGCGCCAGCCGTTTCGCCACCAGTCATTGCCCGATTGGCTGCCTGCGCAGCCCACCGGAAAGCGCGGCGTTGTGCTGGTGCATGGCTTCATGTGCAACCGGGGCCTGTGGCTGCCGTGGTTTGCGCCATTGCAAGCACGGGGACATGCCTATGTGGCGGTCAATCTGGAGCCGGTGATGGGGTCGATTGACGAGTATGCGGACATCATTGAAGACGCCGTTCGCAAGGTGACTGCCGCCACGGGGCAGGCGCCGGTGTTGTTGTGCCACAGCATGGGTGGCTTGGCGGTGCGGGCTTGGCTGCGGGCGCACCAGGCCGACGGCCGAGTGCACCGTGTGTTGACGCTGGGCACGCCGCATGGGGGGACGTGGTTGGGGCGTTTCAGCCGGGCGGTGAATGGGCGGCAGATGAGCTTGGCGGGGGACTGGGTGGTGGCCTTGCAGCGGGCGGAGCCTGCGGGGCGGGCTGCGTTGTTTACCTGCTGGTATTCGAACTGCGACAACATCGTGTTTCCGGCGACTACTGCGGCGTTGGTGGGGGCGGAACACCGGTTGGTGGAAGGGGTTGCGCATGTGGAGATGGCGTTTGACCCTGGGGTGATGCGGGCCTGTCTGGAGGAGATTGAGCGATAGCTTTTTTGGATAATTTTGGCTGCTAGCGCTTTTCTATAAAGCGCTAGCAGCTATTGTTTTTGTAGCTATTGAGTCTTGCCGGGAGCGTTTGGTCTTCGCTTGCTGAAGCCTGGGCTTTCGGTGGCTACTGCATGCCAGTGTTCCGGGCTGGAGCCGGGACTCGCCCCGGCGGGCGAGGTACTTGTTCTTTGCTTCGCCAAAGAAAAGTACCCAAAAGAAAGGCGATCCCCAGTCTGCGACCCCTTCGCGTTGCGAAGGGGCAAACCTGCGGCGGGGCGGTTGCGGGGTGCGCCGTGGAACTCGCTTTGCGCCTGCGGCGCGCCGCTCGGACAACCACGGCGAGTCAGTTCACAAGGCATGGGCGCTTCGACGCCCATGCTCACCCCACAACCGCCCCGCCGCAGGCGCAGCCAGCAGGGGTGGGGAGCCGAACATCCAAACAGCCGGACATCCATTCGGGCCATCGCTGCGCTCTGCCCAGTTTGCGCAGCGCGTGGCGCTTGCGCCCGCGAGACGGTGCCGAGCGCAGCGCAGCGAAGCAATGGCCCGTGTGGATGTCCCTCGGGTTCCCTTCTGGATGCGCCTGGGGCGCGCAGGGCGCGGGGTGGCGCGTGTGCCGAAGGACACACGCGCTTCGTGAACTGACTCACCGCAGCTGTTTGAGCGGAGCGCCGCAGGCGCGCAGCGAGTTCTGCGGTGCACCCCGTGACCGAGCACCCCAGGTTGCCCCGCAGCGCAGCGAAGGGGTCGCAGACAGCAGGGTCGCCTTTTCTTTGGTGACTTTCTTTTGGCGAAGCAAAAGAAAGCCACTGCGCCGCCGGGCGCACACCCCGGCCTCCGCCCTGAACCCAGGCACGCCTTCCAAACCAGCACGCCGAGGCTTCGAGAGCTTCAACCCGAATGGTTGAAGGATTGCTATAAAAATGGTAGCTATCAGCGCTCTATGGAAAGGCGGAAGAAGCCAATTTCATCTAAAGAATCAAGCCGCCACAGCCTCCCGCTCATCCGCAGCAAACTCTGGTAACCCCCGCAGCCGCTCGTAGATCGGCGCAAAGTCCGCCGCCGTCATCTCAAACAGCTGCTCAAAACTGTCGATCACAAAATACGTCTGCTGGTACGTATCAATCTTGTAGCGTGTGCGCATGGTGCGCTCCAGTTGCAGCGGAATGCGCTGTGGCTCCGGGCTCTGCACCGAATACGCCAGTTCGCCCGACGAACTCAGGATGCCCGCGCCATAGGCCCGCAACTGCCCCGCTTCGCGGATCAACCCAAACTCGATCGTGTACCAGTACAAGCGGCTCAGCATCTCGCACGACCCCAGCCCCTGCGCCTTCAGACCGCCCTGGCCGTAGCGCTGCACATAGTCCGCAAACACCGGGTTGAACAGCAGCGGCACATGCCCGAACAGATCATGAAAAATGTCGGGCTCGACGATGTATTCGAACTCCTCGGGCTTGCGGATCCAGTCCGTCACCGGGAACTTGCGGTTGGCCAGCAAGGTGAAAAAGGGCACCTCGGGGATCAGACCCGGCACTCCCACCAGCTCCCAGCCGGTCGCTTTGTAGAGGCGCTCGTTCACCTCTTCAAAACGCGGGATGCGGTCGCTCGCGCCCAGTGAGGGCAGGGCGTCGATGAACGCCTGGCTGGCCAGGCCCGGCAGCAGGGCGCGCTGGCGCTCGTAGAGACGGCGGTAGGTGTCGTGGTCGGCGGCGGTGTAGCTCGCGTAGTCCTGCGGGCAGGTGTAGTCCGCGTTGGCACGCGAGTAGTCGCCACGCGGTGGGCGGGTGGATTGGCCATAGACGACAGGGGCTTGTCCCATTTTTTTCTCCTTTGCCGCCATGGTCGGCGCACCGCGACGGGGGTGCGCACCAGCCCACGCGGCTGCTAATCGATCTTGATCTTTGCGGCCCGGATCAGAAATTCGTACTTGCTGTTTTCCGAGCGCACAAACTGCGCGAACCCGTCGAGCGTCAGCTCTTCGGGCGTGATACCCATCTTCTTGAACTTCTCCTTGCCAGCGGGCGAATGCATCGCTGCCGAGAACGCATTGGCGTAGCGGCGCGCGTCGGCATCGGGCAGCGAGGCGGGCGCGAACAGGCCGAACCAGGTCGACACGTTGAAGCCCTGCACGCTGTCGTTGATGCTGGGCACGTTCGGCAGCGCCTCATTGCGGCTCAACGTGGTTACACCCAGCGCCAGCAGCTTGCCCGACTGGATCTGCGGCAACGCCGAGGCCAGGTTGTCAAACACCATCAGCACCTGGCCGGATTCCAGCGCGGCCAGCGCGGGCTTGGAGCCCTGGAAGGGCGTGTGGCCCATCTTGGTGTTGGTGAGCGACTTGAACATCTCGGCCGAGATGTGGCCGATACTGCCGTTGCCGCCCGATCCGTACTTGGCCTGGTCCGGGTTCTTCTTGAGGTACTGCACCAAGTCGGGCGTGGTCTTGATGCCCAGCTTGACCGCCTGCTCCGCATTCACCACCAGCACGTTGGGCGTGCGGGCTACCAGCGCGATGGGTTTGAAATCCTTGAGCGCGTTGTAAGGGAAGTTCTTGTACAGCCAGGGATTGACGGCGTGGGTGGCCACGGCGCCCATCAGCACCTGGTTGCTGGTCTTGGGTGATTTGGCGACCTGGTCGGCACCGGTACTACCACCCGCCCCCGGTTTGTTCTCCACGGTAATGGAGCCAAGCTGGGCTGCAGCACCCTCGGCCACGATGCGGGCCGAGGTGTCCAGCGGACCACCAGCGGGGTAGGGAACCACGATGGTGAGCGGGGCAGAGGGGCTTTGGGCCATGGCAAAGGTGGCCACACAGGTCAGGCCAACACTGAACAGGGTGCTACGGAGCGACATCGGGATCCTTATGAGTTCCGGGGAGCGCGCAGTATAGGCACCTGTTCAGGGTTAACCCTGGATGTCTGATGTCTTAGGTGTTCAGCACGCCACGGCGGATCTGGTCGCGCTCCAGCGACTCGAACAGCGCCTTGAAGTTGCCTTCGCCAAAACCATCGCGGTAGTCGCCTTCGCGCTGGATGAATTCGAAGAACACCGGGCCCAGCATGGGGGTGGAGAAAATCTGCAGCAGCAGGCGGGGCGTGCCGTCGGCCGTGGTGCCGTCCAGCAAGATGCCGCGCGACTGCAGTTCGGGCACAGGCTGGCCGTGGCCGGGCAGGCGGGTGTCCAGCATTTCGTAATAGACCTCGTTGGGCGCGGTGGCCAGCTGCACGCCGGCCATGCCCAGCTTGTCCACCACGTCCAGCAGGTTGTCGCAGATCAGAGCGATGTGCTGGATGCCTTCGCCATTGAACTGCATCAGGAATTCTTCGATCTGGCCACCACCCTGCTTCGATTCTTCGTTCAGCGGGATGCGGATCTTGCCGTCGGGCGCCGTCATGGCCTTGCTGGTCAGGCCCGTGTATTCGCCCTGGATGTCGAAGTAGCGGATCTCACGGAAGTTGAACAGCTTCTCGTAGAAATTGGCCCAGAAGCCCATGCGGCCGCGGTACACGTTGTGCGTAAGGTGGTCGATGAGGTTCAGGCCATGGCCCACGGGGCGGCGGTCCACACCCTCGATGAACTCGAAGTCGATGTCGTAGATGGACTTGCCGTCTTCAAACCGGTCGATCAAATACAGCGGCGCACCGCCAATGCCCTTGATGGCGGGCAGGCGCAGTTCCATGGGGCCGGTGGGGATCTCGATGGGCTGGGCACCCAGTTCCAGTGCGCGGTTGTAGGCCTTGTGGGCGTCCTTCACGCGGAAGGCGAGGCCGCAGGCCGACGGGCCGTGTTCGGCGCCGAAGTAGGCGGCCTGACTGTGGGGCTCGCGGTTCAGGATGAAGTTGATGCCGTTCTGGCGGTACAGCACCACATCCTTGGAGCGGTGCTTGGCGACCAGGGTGAAACCCAGCTTTTCGAACACGGCCTCCAGCACGCCGGGCTGGGGCGAGGTGAATTCGACGAACTCGAACCCCATCAGGCCCATGGGGTTGTCCCAGGCTTCCAGTTGGGCGGCGGTTTCTTGGGGCAAGGCGGCGTTCATGGGGTGTCTCCGGCATTCGTTGAGGAATGTCATGGACTGTAGGCGCGCCCTGCCTCATGTTTCTGGCGAAATCAAGAGGCTTGGGCCTCCGATTTGCAGGAATATTGTGAATGATCAAATTTCAGCGCAAGACGAGGGCGCTACCCCGGTATGTGGCGGCTGTCTCTTGCGTGGGGCCAGGGGAGCTCAGGAGCCTGACGCAGCAGGTGGCAGGCGCCGCAGCGCCAGGGCGGCGTCGATGCGTTGTTGCTCCTCGGCGGAGAAAAGCTGCTGGCGCAGTTGCTGCAATGCGGGGCCTTCGCCTTGTTGGCCGCGCGCCTGGTTGTACTGGTCAAGCCGCTGCTGCCAGTGTTGTTCTTCCCGGTCGAGCTGGGCCATGGCGTGGGCGGCGGCCTCGCCGTATTGCGCACTGCGGGCCGCGTGGCGGGTGCGCTCGTCGGTGTTTTGCGCGTTGAACGCGGCGGTCTGGGCGGCGGCACTCAGGTGTTCGGTGGTGGCGGCGCGCTCGGCGCGGCGCGCTGCGGGCAATTCATTCTCTGCATGGCGCAAGGCCTGGGCGCGCTGTTCAGCGCTGAGCTGGGGGTTGCGCTCGATTTCCAGGCGTGCCAGGGTGTAGCGGTCCAGTTCCGCCTCGCGGGCGAACAGGGCGTCGTGCTCGGGGCCGTCAAAAAACTGCTGGCGCACCTTGTGGCGCGCTTCCAGCGCCTCGCGCAGGGCACCGGGGTCGTTCGGGTCCTGGGGAGGACGCAGTTGGCCCAGGGCCACGCGGTAGTCCACATAGCGCTCGGCCAGCGCCAACGCACGCGTAGCCAGGGCTGCCGGGAAGTGTTTGCCCACCAGCGCCGCCAGGCGTTGTTTGAGTGCGGCGGGGTCTGTCGCGCCGTCCTCCAGGGCTTCTGTGAGCAGTGCCTCCAGCGTGTCGCGCAGGCCGTGCGTCAGCAGGCGGTCTTCACCGCGGTCGGGGTCGGTGGCGCGGCGGATGGCAAAGAAGCTGCTCTCCATGGGCCGCGCCGACAGGCTCTGGCCTGCACCGCCGGTTGGCGCTGCCGCCGCGCCGGGCACCGAACGCGGGTCCACCGCGCCCGGCAGGCCTTGCTGCGAACCCGGCCACCACACCACGGTGGCCGTGGCGGCGACCAGGGCCACTCCTGCGGCGAAGGCGCGGGCGCGGTTCACGGCTTACAGGCCCTGTGCCTTGAGGCGGTTGGCGTGCTGGCGGTACAGCGTCACCGGGTCGGTGGAGAACCAGTCGCGCAGGCCCAGCAGCTGGTTCACTTCGTCGAGGTGGTTCTGCCGGTAGTCGCCCAGGTGTTTGCCCAGGCGCGAGGAGCAGGCCGACACCAGGCCGTCGTTGGCTTCGCCGAAGACCAGGCCCAACACGCCCAGCAGGGCATCGCTTGCATCCAGCACGTTGGTCAGGGTCTTGGTGCCCGTCCAGGAGTAGTAGCGCACGCCGTTGACGAGTTCCGCGCCGCTGCCGCAGCCAGAGGTGGGGACGCCTTGCGGAAAGCGGCGGTTGAAGGCGGCGGAACCGGCGGTGGTGAGCGAGTCCAGCGCGGCGGTGGGCATCTGCGGCAGGCCCGAGCCGCCAGAAGTCAGGTTGATCAGCGCGACCAGCGCCGACGCCGCCCCGTTGGCGATGGTTTCGGAGACCGAACCCGCGGGTGCCACGCCACGCATGATGTCCGCCACCCGCGATCCCCGGTTGACCCCACCGACCGAGGTCACCGAGGCAACCTTGCCCGGCGCCACCCCGGCCACGTAGCGCGCCGTAGGCCCGCCGTGTGAATGCCCCACCAGGTTCACCTTGGCCGCGCCGGTGATGGCCAGGATGGTGTTCACCTGTGCGAGCAGCTGTTCACCCCGGACCTCGGTGCTGTTGGCGGCCGACACCTGGGCCACGTAGACCTTGGCGCCGCCCTGGCGCAGGGCGTCAGGGATGCCGTAGAAGTAGTCGACACCCAGGGCCGAATCAAACCCGAAAAGCCCGTGCACAAGCACGATGGGGTAGCGGGTCTGGGTGGTGCCCGTCTGGGCTTGCGCGCTGGCGCCGACGAGCAGCAATGCGGCGGTCGCGGCCAGAACAAATCGCCGCAAAAAGCGGCTGAGGAATCCGGTCATGCAGTTGTCTCCATAGGTATGTTTTTTGTATTTGCAAAAAAAGAACGATCGTTCGTTTTTGCGAGGTTTATTCTTCTTTTCTTCGTGTGGAGTCACTATCGGGACATACCCGAGCCTGCAATTCAGAAGGCGCGAAAAGTCAAAACTTCATAAAATCTTGCGCCATGCAAGCTTTAAACGCACTCGACAAGCTGGACAGGGCCATCCTGCGCCGTCTGCAAGAAAATGGCCGTGAGACGTACGACGTCATCGGTGAGCAGGTGGGCCTGTCGCCCAGTGCGGTGTTGCGCCGCGTCAAGCGCCTGGAGGAAAGCCGCGTCATCGACCGGTACGTTGCATTGGTGCCCCCCGAGGCCGTGGGCCTGGGGCTGACGGCCTACCTCAACGTCCGGCTCGAAAAACACACGGAAAGCCACAAGCGCAACCCCATGGACCTGTTCCGCGCCAGCGTGCAGACCTGGCCCGAAGTGGTGGAGTGCGCGTCGCTCACGGGCGAGATGGACTACCTGCTGCGCGTGGTGGTGGCCGACATGGCGCACTACAGCCGGTTCATCATGGACACGCTGCTCAAACACCCCAGCGTGCAGGACTGCAAGACCAGTTTTGTGCTGGACCGTGTGAAGGCGACCACGGCCGTGCCTGTGTAGATAGGCTTTAGAACACGTTCTTAGGGTGCCGCGAGCGTGACACCCCATGTTGCCCCGTGCCCGCTGTCGCTATACCCTTGCGGGAAGCCGTTGGCGGAGGCGCCCAGCATGCCAAGTGATACAGGGAGTGCTGTGTTGGAACAGGTTTGAGCTACCTCACTAGTTTGTTGCAATGCAGCATTTTTGCTGGAAATAATGAGGGAAAACCCTTATATTTGCAGCCATGATCGCAACCAAAGACTGGCTCAAGGCATCCTGGTATGCAGGCAGGGATATGCTGCGCCCGGTGATGGGCGAATCGCCTGCCCATGAAACTCGCATCAAGCAGGAGGTCCCCGTGATGGTTCCCATTCGTGCCCTGGGTCCCTCCTACCGGGAGCGGATCACCCAACATTTGCTCCAGCTGGAGCCCGCAGACCGCTACCTGCGTTTTGGCTACGCCGCCAACGACGAGCAGATCCGGCGCTATGCCGAGCAACTCGACTTCAACCGCGACGAGATCTTCGGCATCTACAACCGCCGCCTCGAACTGATCGCCATGGCGCATCTGGCCTTCTCGGAGCATCCAGAGTACAAACATTGCGCCGAATTTGGCGTGTCGGTGCTCAAGCAGGCGCGTGGCCGGGGCTTCGGCGCACGCCTGTTCGAGCGGGCCGTGATGCATGCGCGCAATGAAGGTGTGAACATGGTTTTTATCCATGCGCTCTCCGAAAACACCGCCATGCTGAAAATTGCCCGCAAGGCCGGTGCCACCGTGCGCCGCGATGGTTCGGAGTCCGAAGCCTACCTCCAGATCGAACCGGCCAGCCTGGACACGCGCATGACCGAGATGGTCGAGCAGCAGTTCGCCGAGGTGGATTACCAGATCAAGAAGCAGGCCAAGCAGTTCTGGGACTTTTTGGCCAGCGTGCAGGAAGTGCGCAGTGGCGTGCAGCACGCGCGCCACCAATCTGCTGAATAGTCCGTCCATCCATCCCAAGGTCGCGCTGCGCGGCCTGCGGGGTTTGCGTAGCGGGCCGTCACAACTATCCGCTATCCTAGGGGCCTGATTCACTACCGCACGTCGTGCACTCCAGTGTCTGACCCGCATCCCGCGCACCCCGGGCGACCACCCGAGAGGGAAGACAAGCGCACCTTCCTGCAGAAAGTGGCCGAGTTCATCCATCCGGGGCCAGACTCCACGGAAGAACTCATTGAGACCTTGGCCGAAGCCGAAGACAACCAGGTCATTGGGGCCGATTCGCGCGTGATGCTGGAGCGCGTCATCCGCATGGCCGACATGACGGCGGGCGACGTGATGGTGGCCGCCCCCCGCATGGACCTCGTCAACATCGACGCACCGTTTGACGAGATGCTGCACCTTGTCATCAACACCGCGCACTCGCGGTTTCCGGTGTACCAGGGCGAGCGCGAGAACATCATCGGCATCCTCATGGCCAAGGACCTGCTCAAGTTGCAGCGGGCGCCGGAGCTGAATATCCGAGCGCTGCTGCGCCCGGCCGCCTTTGTGCCTGAAAGCAAGGGCCTGAATGACCTGCTGCGCGAGTTTCGCGGCAACCGCAACCACTTGGCCATCGTGATCGACGAGTTTGGCCGCATGGCCGGGCTCATCACCATTGAAGACGTGCTCGAACAGATCGTGGGCGAGATCGAGGACGAGTTCGACATCCCCGAAGACGACGGCGACATCTTTGGCCTGGCCGACCGCACCTACCGGGTGAGTGGCGACACCTCGGTGGAGCGGGTGTGCGAGGCGTTTGATGTGCTGGTTCAGGGCAGCGACCCCCATGAAACCTTCGAAACCATCGGCGGCCTGATTGCCCATGAAATGGGCCATGTGCCCAAGCGCGGCGAGCACCTGCAGCTGAGCGGCCTGCACTTCGTCGTGCTGCACACCAAGGGCGGCGCCGTGCGCTGGTTCAAGGTGTCGCGGGTCGAAGAAGCCAGCGCCAGCGACTGATGGCCCGAGCTACCTCCACGCCGGGGCTGCCGCTGGCCCTGCAGGCGCTGCTGGCCGTGGCTGCCGGCGTGGCGCAGGCGGCCTCACTGGCCTGGCCCTGGAGCGGTGAGCCACAGTGGTGGCTGCAGATCGCCTCCATGGCGGTGCTGGCCTGGCTGGTGCGACCACATGCCACCGTGTCTGTCTCCTGGCAGCGGGGCGCGGTCATCGGTGGCCTGTTTGCCACGGCCTGGCTGACCGGGACCTTCTGGTGGCTTTTCATCTCCATGCACACCTACGGCGGGCTGGCAGCGCCGCTGGCCGTGGCGGCGGTGCTGGGGCTGGCGGCGTTCCTCGCCAGCTACTACGCGGCGATGTTGGGGCTTTTTTGCCGCCTGGCGCATACCAGTAAATCGCTAACAGCTATCATGTTTGGAGCATTCTGGCTGGTGGCTGAGCTGGCGCGCGGAACCCTGTGGACGGGGTTCCCCTGGGGCGCTGGCGGTTATGCCCATGTGGATGGGCCGCTGGCGGCGCTGGCGCGCTACGTCGGCGTTTATGGCATCGGGGCCATGGCTGCTGTACTCGCAATGTATGGGGTGCAGTTGCGTGGCGCGGATCTTAGTCGCTGGCGCACCTGGGTATTGGTATTGCTGGTGGTCTCCGCTGGGTTAAGTCCGCAGCTACTTTGTGCATGCAGCTCAACTGTCCGCAGCAAGGTGCCCGCGATGACCCTGGAACTCCTCCAAGGCAATATCCCGCAGGACGAGAAATTCCAGTCGGGCAGCGGCGTGCCGCTGGCACTGAAGTGGTATGCCGAAGCGCTGCGCGACGCCAAGGCCGACTTGGTGGTGGCGCCGGAAACCGCCATCCCGCTGCTGCCCCAGCAGCTCATACCGGGCTATCTGGAAGGCATCCAGCAGCGCTACGCGCAGGGTCCGCAGGCCGCGCTGCTGGGCATTCCGCTGGGCGATGAGGCGCAGGGCTACACCAATTCGGTGCTTGGCATGAGCCCCGCCACCGGGGCCACGCCCTACCGCTACGACAAACACCACCTGGTGCCGTTTGGCGAATTCATCCCGCCCTTCTTTAAATGGTTCACGGCCATGATGAACATTCCGTTGGGGGACTTCAACCGGGGTGTGGTGGGGCAGCCCTCCTTTGCCTGGGCGGGCCAGCGCATTGCGCCCAACATCTGTTACGAAGACCTTTTTGGCGAAGAGCTGGGGGCTCGTTTCATCGACCCGGCACAGGCGCCCACGGTGTTCGTCAACTTCAGCAATATCGGCTGGTTTGGCGACACCGTGGCCATTGACCAGCACCTGCAGATCAGCCGCATGCGTGCCCTGGAGTTCGAGCGCCCCATGGTGCGCGCCACCAACACCGGCGCCACCGCCATCATCGACCACCGGGGTGTGGTGACGCACCAGCTGGCGCGCACTACACGCGGCGTGCTCAAGGGCGAGGTGCAAGGCCGGGGGCTGGATGCGCAAAGTGGCTGGGCCATCACGCCCTACGCCTGGTGGGTGTCGCGCTGGGGCCTGTGGCCGCTCTGGATGTTCGGGGCGCTGGTGCTGGCGCTTGGCGTGTGGGCCAGAAACAAGGACATGGGGGCGCGCCGCCATTGATCCAGGTCAGGCGCCGAGAGGGCGGGGCGGGTGGCTTGGCAGGCCATTGTTTAGAGGCAGCTCCCTATGCCTTGATAATAGAGCCCCGCAAGACGGGGCTGTATTGCATACAACGATGATTTGAGGCGGGCCAACCGCTGTTCTGGAGCACGACTGAAAATGGCAGATTCCTTTTCCTACGAACAACTGATCGCCTCGGGCGAGGGCCGGCTGTTCGGCGCCGACAGCGGGCGCCTGCCGCTGCCGCCCATGCTGATGTTTGACCGCATCACGCACATCGACAGCGATGGTGGCGCGCACGGGCTGGGAAAGATCCGCGCCGAGCTCGATGTCAAACCCGACCTGTGGTTCTTTGCCTGCCACTTTCAGGGCGACCCGGTCATGCCCGGCTGCCTGGGGCTCGATGCCATGTGGCAACTCATCGGTTTTTACCTGACCTGGCTGCAGCTGCCCGGCCGGGGCCGTGCGCTGGGTGCGGGCGAGGTCAAGTTCACGGGCGAAGTGGGCCCGGACGTGAAGCTCGTCACCTACGAAATCGACATCAAGCGCGTCATCAAGCGCAAGCTGGTCATGGCCATTGGCGATGCCCGCCTGCTGGCTGATGGCAAGGAAATCTATGTAGCCAATGACCTGCGCGTGGGCTTGTTCAAGCGCGAGGAAGACGGCAAGGACGCAGCATGACCACCAAGAAGCGCGTAGTCATCACCGGCGCGGGCATCGTCTCGTGCATTGGCAACGACCTGGCCACCGTGGAAGCCTCCCTGCGTGAAGGCAAAAGCGGCATCAAGGCCGTCGAAAAATTCACCGAACTGGGCCTGCGCAGCCAGGTGGGTGGTGCGCCCGAGATCGACATCGAGGCGCGTATCGACCGCAAGCAGCTGCGCTTCATGGGTGATGCGGCCGCGTATGCGCAGATCGCGCTCGAAGACGCCATTGCCCAGGCGGGTCTCACGCCTGAGCAGGTGAGCCACCCGCGCACCGGCCTCATCATGGGCTCGGGCGGCGGATCGCCTGCCAACCAGATCGAGGCGGCCGACACGCTGCGCGAAAAGGGCATCCGCCGCGTCGGGCCCTACCAGGTCACGCGCTGCATGAGCTCCACCGTCTCTGCCTGCCTGGCCACCAACTTCAAGGTCAAGGGCATCAACTACTCCATCACCTCGGCCTGCTCCACCTCGGCCCACTGCATCGGTGTGGCCGCGCAGCAGATTGCCTGGGGCATGCAGGACGTGATGTTTGCGGGTGGTGGCGAGGAATTGAGCTGGGGCATGTCGCTGCTGTTTGATGGCATGGGTGCCATGTCCAGCAAGTACAACGCCACGCCCGAGAAGGCCTCGCGCGCCTACGACGCGAACCGCGACGGTTTTGTGATTGCGGGCGGTGGCGGTGCCGTGGTGCTGGAAAGCCTCGAACACGCCCAGGCGCGCGGCGCCACCATCCTGGCCGAAGTGGTGGGCTTTGGCGCCACCAGCGATGGCGAAGACATGGTAGCCCCCTCGGGCGATGGCGCCATTGCCTGCATGCAGCAGGCCATGGAAGGGCTCAACGCCCCCATCGACTACATCAACACCCACGGCACCTCCACGCCGGTGGGCGACATGCAGGAAGTGCGCGCCATGCGCGCCCTGTTTGGCGACAAGGTGCCGCCGTTTTCGTCCACCAAGTCGCTCACGGGCCACTCGCTGGGTGCCACGGGTGTGCAAGAGGCCATCTACTGCGTGATCATGCTCAACAAGGGCTTCATCGCTGGTTCTGCCAATGTGGAGACGCCCGACCCGGCACTGGGTGACATGCCCCTGGTTACGCAAACGCGCGATGCGCAGCTGACCACGGTGTTGTCCAACAGCTTCGGCTTTGGTGGCACCAACGCCAGCCTGGTGCTGCGCCGCTGGAACCACTGACCGCTGCCTGCCCACCGCAACGGCCTGCCTGTCTTTGGACATGCAGGCCGTTTTTCATGGGCTAGGAGGCTGCGCGGCAGAAGGCATCGAAGCGAAACGCGCGAAAACCGAGGATCGCGTGGAGCTACCGACAAGCCCAGGGTGGGCCCCTGGGCGCAGGAGGTAGTACCGCGCGAGACCGGTTTATCGCGCGTTGCAGCCGATGCTCCTTCTGCCGCGCAGCCTCCTAGCGCTTGGCAGGCTTGGGGTTGGGCTGCAGGGCCTCGTGCAGTAGGGTGGGCAGCATGGCCAGCATGCGCGTGGCCTGCAGACCGGGTGGCAAAGCCCTTGCGTGGTAGCTGTACAGCGACATGGGGGGCAGTTCGTGCAGTTCCTGCGCCACTATCTGCGCGGGGTCAAGCCCCTTGGCGGTGAGAAAGTCCACCACCGTCCATCCCATGCCCCGGCGCACCAGTTCCAGCGCCAGGCGCGATGTCTGCACCTGGATGCCAGGCCCGGCGGGGGAGCCCAGCCGTTGCGCGAGTTCGTCAATCGCCTGGCGCATGGGGTCGTCGCCCACCAGGCGGATCACCGGCACCTGCGCCAGCCGCGCGCCGGGGCTGGCGGCACGGGGTGCACGTGCCCACACACTGGTCGCCACCGCCAGGTACAGGCGACCACTGACCAGCAGGTCGCTCGCAATTTGCGGGTGCGGGTGTTTGTAGAAACCCAGGCAAAAGTCCACGCTGCGCGTGAGCAGCGCCTGCGTCATCTGGTCCTGGTGGATGGTGCGCACCTCCACGCCCACCTGCGGATGCTGCTCGGCATGGTGTTGCAACAGGCGCGGCAGAAACTCGTGGGTGATCGACGGGATCGCCCCCAGGCGTACATCGCCCGAATCACTGGTGGCCAGGTTGCGCGCGGTGCGCTTGAGTGCGTCCAGCTGCCGGTAGATGCCAGTGGATTCGGCCGCCAGCACCTGGGCCTCGGGGGTGGGGGTCAAGCCCGAAGGTGTGCGGTTGAACAGCCGGTAGCCCAGCTGCAGCTCGGTGTGCGCAATGGCCTTGCTGACCGCCGAGGGCGTGATGCACAGCAGGCGCGCCGCTGCGCTCATGTTGCCAGTCTGCAGCACGGCCTGAAATACTTCCAGTTGCCGCAAGTTCATTCCAGCGCTGCTCCGGTGTATGTGCCCGTGCGACCCGAATACTGGGATCGCGTGGAGGCGTTGGGGGTGTGAGTGAAATTCATAAGGGTGGGTCAATTATTCCGCATGACTGTGTTCTGCTTTCTCATAGGATGCGGCACCGCTTCACGGGCGGGTTTTGCAAAGAGCGGCGCAACGCGCGTCGCCAACCCCAAAAAAATCAGGAGACACCCTCATGCGCATTTCTTCCTCCCCCACTGCCAGCCGCTGGCTCGCAGGCTTGCTGTTGTCGGCCGCGTCCGCTGTGGCCATGGCCCAGGCTGCCAAGCCCAATGTGGTGGTGCTGGCCACCGGCGGCACCATTGCAGGTGCTGGCGCCTCGGCCGCCAACAGTGCCACCTACGCTGCTGCCAAGGTGCCGGTCGATAAACTGCTGGCAGGCCTGCCCGAGCTGGCCAACGTGGCCAAGGTGTCCGGTGAGCAGGTGTTCCAGATCGCGTCTGAAAGCTTCACCAACGAGCACCTGCTGCGCCTCGGCCAGCGCGTGTCGGCCCTGGCCAAGCAGGCGGATGTGGACGGCATCGTCATCACCCACGGCACCGACACGCTGGAAGAAACCGCGTACTTCCTGAACCTCACCGTGCGCACCAACAAGCCCATCGTGGTGGTGGGCTCCATGCGCCCCGGCACGGCCCTGTCGGCCGACGGCGCGCTGAACCTGTACGACGCCGTGACCGTGGCCGCCAGCAAGGACGCTGCCGGCAAGGGCGTGCTGGTCACGATGAACGACGAGATCCAGAGCGGTCGCGACGTGAGCAAGACCATCAACATCAAGACCGAGGCCTTCAAGAGCCAGTGGGGCCCACTGGGCATGGTGGTGGAAGGCAAGAACTACTGGTTCCGCGCGCCGGTCAAGCGCCACACCATGCAGTCGGAGTTCAACATCGACGACATCAAGGCCCTGCCCGCCGTGGACATCGTCTATGGCTACAGCAACATGAACACCACGGGCATTGAAGCCTACGGCAAGGCTGGCGTGAAGGCGCTGATCCACGCCGGTACGGGCAACGGCTCGGTGGCCGCACAGGCGGTGGATTCGCTCAAGGCACTGCGTGCTGCGGGCGTGCAGATTGTTCGCTCGGCCCGCGTGCCCGACGGTTTTGTGCTGCGCAATGCCGAGCAGCCTGACGACAAGTACGACTGGGTGGTGGCCCACGACCTGCGCCCCCAAAAGGCCCGCATCCTGGCCATGGTGGCCCTCACTAAGACCAATGACAGCAAGGAACTGCAGCGCATTTTCTGGGAGTATTGAAGCACCCCCTGAGGTGCTGCGCGCCTTCCCCCTGAAGGGGGACGCCCCCAGCGCGGCGGGGCGGCCCTTGCGCGGGGGCACTCGCCCAGGCAGCGCCCTGTGGTGGCGCTCCGGCCAGTGCGATGGATAGTTGATTTGACTTGGCGCACAACACGTGCGCCGACGGGCTACCCGCAAAGGTGGTCACTGGTACGCAACGGGCTATAGCCTGCGTGACTGGTTGGGAAGGCTGGTGCTCCAAAAGGGCTCCGGCCTTTTTTCATGGGCGCGGGCCGATGTTGCTGGCGCTGCCGCAGCACGTGCGGCTGCGCGCCGTAAAATCACTGGTTTGCGCGCGCGAGGCCCGTCCTTGCTACCTTTGGGGTGGCAGGCGCCGGGGCTGGCATCCGCACCGCCTTTTCTTCTTTTTCCCCTTACTTGCTCGGCCCTGGCTTGCCAGTGCCTCAGCCAAAGACGCCATGTTGACATTCCAGCAAATCATTTTGAAGCTGCAGTCCTACTGGGACGCGCAGGGTTGCGCCCTTTTGCAACCCTATGACATGGAAGTGGGCGCCGGCACCTCGCACACCGCCACCTTCCTGCGCGCCATCGGCCCCGAGCCCTGGAAGGCCGCCTACGTGCAGCCCAGCCGCCGCCCCAAGGACGGCCGCTACGGCGAGAACCCCAACCGCCTGCAGCACTACTACCAGTACCAGGTGGTGCTCAAGCCCGCACCGGCCAACATCCTGGAGCTGTACCTGGGCAGCCTCGAAGCCCTGGGCTTCGACCTGAAAAAGAACGACATCCGCTTTGTCGAAGACGACTGGGAGAACCCCACGCTCGGCGCCTGGGGCCTGGGCTGGGAGGTCTGGCTCAACGGCATGGAGGTGACGCAGTTCACCTACTTCCAGCAGGTGGGCGGCATCGACTGCAAGCCTGCCACGGGTGAGATCACCTATGGCCTGGAGCGCCTGGCCATGTACCTGCAGGGCGTGGACAACGTCTACAACCTCAAGTGGACCGACACCCTGAGCTACGGCGACGTGTACAAGCAAAACGAGGTGGAGCAGTCCACCTACAACTTCGAGCACAGCGATGCTGACTTTCTGTTCACCGCCTTCAATGCGCACGAAAAGCAGGCCAAGTACCTGATGGAGCAGCAGCTGGCGCTGCCTGCGTACGAGCAGGTGCTCAAGGCCGCGCACAGCTTCAACCTGCTGGATGCCCGTGGCGCCATCAGCGTGACGGAACGCGCTGCCTACATCGGCCGCATCCGCAACCTGGCCCGCGCCGTGGCGCAGAGCTACTACGAAAGCCGTGAGCGCCTGGGCTTCCCGATGGCGCCCCGCGAGTGGGTGGAACAGATGACGAAGAAGGCTGCGTGAGCGCGCGGAAAGAACAAGAACATGACGACCCAAAACCTCCTCGTTGAACTGTTTGTCGAAGAATTGCCCCCCAAGGCGCTGCAGAAGCTGGGCGATGCCTTCGCTACCGTGCTGGGCGACCAGCTCAAGGCCCAGGGCCTGGCGACGGCTGCCTCGGTGGTCACGCCCTTTGCCTCGCCTCGCCGCCTGGCTGCGCATGTGACCGCCGTGGCCGACAAGGCCGCTGACAAGGCCGTGCAGCAAAAGCTGATGCCCGTGACCGTGGGCCTTCAAGCGGACGGCAATGCCACGCCTGCGCTGCTGAAAAAGCTGCAGGCGCTGGGCGCCGATGTGTCCAACCCCGCAGCCGCTGTGGCCGCCTTGAAGCGTGCGCAGGACGGCAAGGCCGAAGCCCTGTTCTACGATAGCGTGGTGCCCGGTGCTACGTTGCAAGCGGGCTTGCAAAAGGCGCTGGACGAAGCCATTGCCAAGCTCCCCATCCCCAAGGTCATGAGCTATCAGCTCGAAACCGACTGCGAGCTGCCCGGCTGGACCAGCGTGAACTTTGTGCGCCCCGCGCACGGCCTGGTGGCGCTGCATGGCAGCACCGTGGTGCCCGTGAAGGCGCTGGGCCTGACCGCTGGCAACAGCACCACCGGCCACCGTTTTGAAGCCGCCGTGTCGCCCGTGGTGCTGGCCGACGCCGACAGCTACTCCGCCACGCTGAAGAAGGACGGCGCCGTGATCGCCAGCTTTGCCGAGCGCAAGGCCGAGATCGCGCGCCAGCTGGCCGCGGCTGCCGCCAAGGTCGGCAATGGCGCCCGCCCCATTGAAGACGAGGCGCTGCTCGACGAAGTGACCGCGCTGGTCGAGCGCCCCAACGTGGTCATCTGCCAGTTTGAAGAGCAGTTCCTGGGCGTGCCGCAGGAATGCCTCATCCTCACGATGAAGGCCAACCAGAAGTACTTCCCGCTGCTGGACGCTGCAGGCAAGCTGACCAACAAGTTCCTGGTGGTCAGCAACATCAGCCCCGAAGACACGAGCTTTGTGACCGGCGGCAACGAGCGCGTGGTGCGCCCCCGTTTGGCCGATGCCAAGTTTTTCTTTGATCAGGACCGCAAGAAGACCCTGGCCTCGCGCGTCGAGGGTCTGGGTAAGGTCGTGTACCACAACAAGCTAGGCACGCAGGGTGAACGCGTGGAGCGCGTGCGCGCCATTGCCAAGGCGATTGCATCCCAGCTGGGCGACGCACAACTGGTGCAGGATGCCGACCTGTCCGCGCAACTGGCCAAGACCGACCTCGTGACCGACATGGTGGGCGAGTTTCCTGAGCTGCAGGGCATCATGGGCGGCTACTACGCCCTGAACGACGGCCTGGGCGAGACCGTGGCGCACGCGATCGAAGACCACTACAAGCCGCGTTTTGCGGGCGACGCGCTGCCGCGCAACACCGCAGGCGTCGTGGTGGCCCTGGCCGACAAGCTCGAAACCCTGGTCGGTATGTTCGGCATCGGCAACCTGCCCACGGGCGACCGCGATCCGTTTGCGCTGCGCCGCCACGCGCTTGGCGTGATCCGCATGCTGGTCGAGAAGGATCTGCCGCTGGAGATGAATGCGCTTCTGGCTGGTGCAGTGCCCGCCTTTGGCGACAAGATCACCGATGCTTCAGCGGCCCTGGCCGACTTCATCTACGACCGCCTCGCCGGCAGCCTGCGTGAGCAAGGCTACAGCGCCCAGGAAGTCGACGCGGTGCTAGCCCTGCGCCCGCAGCGTCTGGCCTTGGTCGAAAAACAACTCGCCGCAGTGCGCGCCTTCGCCGCCTTGCCCGAAAGCCCCGCCCTTGCCGCCGCCAACAAGCGCGTGGGCAACATCCTCAAGAAGGCCGAGGTCGAAGGCCCGGTGGACGCGCACGTGAACCCCGAGCTGCTGCAGGAAAAAGCCGAGCAGGACCTGTACGCTGCCCTGCAGCGCTTCGTGCCCGAAGCCAACGCCCAGTTCGATGCTGGCGACTACACCGCATCGCTGCAGACCCTGGCCGTGCTGCGTGCGCCGGTGGACGCGTTCTTTGACGATGTGATGGTCAACGCCGAGCAACTGGATGTGCGCATGAATCGCCTGGGTCTGCTCAAGATGCTGCACAACGCGATGAACCGCGTGGCCGACCTGTCCCGCCTGGCGGTTTGACCGGTTTGCACAAGCTGCTAGGCTGGCGGTTCTCACAAGGTAAACCCCTCCTATGAAACTCGCCATCCTCGACCGCGACGGCACCCTCAATCCGCTGGCGGACGACTACGTCACCGCTGCCGACGAGTGGACCGCTGTGCCGGGCGCGCTCGAAGCCATTGCGCGCCTCAACCATGCGGGCTGGCATGTGGTGGTGGCCACCAACCAGCCGGGCCTGGGCCGGGGCTTGTTTGATGTGGTGGCGCTGAACGCCATCCACGCCAAGATGCACCGCCAGGTGGCGGCGGTGGGTGGGCGCATTGATGCCGTTTTCTACTGCCCCCACGCGGCCGATGAGGAGTGTGCGTGCCGCAAGCCCGCCCCCGGGCTGCTGGAGCAGATCAGTGACCGCTATGGGGTGGAGCGTGAGGATGTGCAGGTGGTGGGCAGCTGCACTGCGCACCTGCAGGCAGGCGCCGCACTGGGCGCACAGCTGCACCTGGTGTGCACGGGGCAGTCGGCGCAGGTGCACCCGGGTGGCCCCTTGCCAGCGGGGGTTCCGCCGGGCACGCGCGTGCATGCCAGCCTGGGTGATTTTGTGGACCAGCTTTTGCCTGCTGTGCAGCCCGCTGCGGCACCCCTGGCGGCGACACCCCTGCCAGCGCCTGGTGGTGCCGCTTTCTGATGCTATTACTTTAATAGCTGTTAGCGCTTGATAGATAAGCGCTGGCGGCCAAAATGACCATCAAAATGGCCTTTATCCGTTCCGTCATTCACCTTCTCTGGATGGGCATCACTGTGGTGCCCTATGCGCTGACCATCATGCTGGGCACGCTGCTGGGCGTGCGCGGCAAGCCGCTGTACCGCATCGCCCGCGCGTGGCTGTCACTGTGCATCAGCGGTGCCCGCGTGATCCTGGGCATCCGCGCCAACGTGATCGGCATGGAGAACCTGCCGCAGGGCGAGAACGCGGGGGCGGTGCTGCTGGTCAAGCACCAGTCCACATACGAGACCTTTCTGATGCCCGCGATCATGCCGCGCCCCCTGGCCTATGTGTTCAAGAAGGAGCTGCTGCGTGTGCCGTTCTTCGGCTGGGCCATCGGCCGCCTCGACATGATCCACATCGACCGCGACCAGCGCACCCAAGCCTTCCACAAGGTGGTGCAGCAGGGCAAGGACCTGTTGGCCCAGGGCATCTGGATCATCATGTTCCCCGAAGGCACGCGCATCGAGCGTGGGCAAAAGGGCAACTACAAGACCGGCGGCACCCGCCTGGCCATCGACACCGGCGCGCCAGTGGTGCCAATTGCCGTGACGTCCGCCAAGGTCTGGCCGCGCAAGGCCTTCATCAAGCGCCCGGGCGTGGTGGATGTGTCCATCGGCAAGCCCATTTCCAGCGTAGGCCGCAAGCCCGACGAGCTGATGCGCGAAGTGGAGGCCTGGATCGAGGCCGAGATGCGCCGCCTGGACCCTGATGCGTACCCAGCCGTGGTCATCCCCCCGCACGGCAAGGCGGGCGAGAAGTAGGCCAGAGCGTGATGCAGCGGCTTGTGCAGTTGGCGCTCGACTTTTTCGACCCGCCGGTCGCACCGGCAGGACCGGCTGCGGCGCCGGGGGTGAAGGCTGCAGATTCCAAGCCAAAACTGCCCCCAGCGCTAGATGGGAAAGCGCCAGTAGCTCCTAAAACAGTAGTGAATCGGCCTGCTGCACCTGCTGCACCTGCTGCACCTGCTGTACCGCTGCCATCTCTGCTGTCTCCGGCCGAATTCCGCCACCCGCAGGCCAGCCGCGAAGTGCTGCTGGGCGATGCCGTCGTGGCCTATGCGTTGCAGCGCGCGCGGCGCCGCACCATCGGCTTTACCGTGGGGGCCGATGGATTGTCGGTACGTGCGCCCAGCTGGGTCACCCTGTCGGGCGTGGATTCTGCGCTGCGCGAGAAGTCCGAATGGATCCTGCGCAAGCTGTCTGAGGCGCGCGAGCGCCACCAGCGCATGGAAGGCGGTCGTATTGTCTGGGCCGATGGCGCCGTGTTGCCCTATCTGGGCGAGCCTTTGACCGTGGTGCTGGACCCGAGCCACGGTTTTGCGGGCAAAGGCGGTGCGCTGGTGGCGGGCACGGATGTGGTGCCACACAGCCTGCACATCGGCCTGCCTCACAGCGCCAGCCCCGCGCAGATCCGCGACGCTGTGCAGGCCTGGCTCATGCGCGACGCGCGCCGCCACTTCACCGAGCGGCTGGATCACTTTGCTCCGCTCTTGGGCGTGCGCTGGGCCAGCCTGCGCCTGTCGAGCGCCAACACCCGCTGGGGCAGTGCCAAGGCCGACGGCTCCATCCGCCTGAACTGGCGCCTGCTGCACTATCGCCCAGCCATCATCGACTACGTGGTGGCGCACGAACTGGCCCACCTGCGCGTGATGGACCACAGTCCGCGCTTCTGGGACACCGTGGCCACCGTGGTGCCCGACTATGCGCAGCTGCGCAACCGCTTGCGGGATGAGCCCGCGCCTTTGTGGTGAATCCCCCTGAGTCGCCTGCGGCGCCTTCCCCCTAGGGGGAAGGCGCCCTCGCTGCGGGGCGGCCCTTGGCTTGCGTCCCTCGCACTGGTCGCGCCCAGTTCAAACGTTTTGCCTAGTGCCCAGAAAGGATCCAAACCATGACAAATACGCTCTCCTCCGTTTCTCCCGCCGACGGCTATGCCGGTGACGTGACGCCCCAGCAGGCCTGGCAGTGGGTACAGGCCGGCCAGGCGGTGCTGGTGGATGTGCGCAGCGACGCCGAGCGGGAATGGGTGGGGCAGGTGCCCGGCGCCATCGCCGTGGCGTGGAAGCAGTGGCCGGGCATGGCCATGAACGCGGATTTTGATGCGCAGATGCGCACGGCCGTGCCTGAGGGCGCCCGGGCTGTGCTGCTTTGCCGCAGCGGCGTGCGCTCCATCGCCGCCGCGCGCCGCGCTACTGAGCTGGGCATCACGGCCTACAACATCCTGGAAGGTTTTGAGGGCGACGCCGATGCGCAGGGCCAGCGTGGCAAAAAGGGCGGCTGGCGTTTTCACGGTCTGCCGTGGAAGCAGGGTTGATGCTCCCAAAAAAATAGCTGCCAGCGCTTTATAGATAAGCGCTGGCAGCTGGCTCTAAAGCTTGACTTGCCCCGGCGTTCCGTTTGTCTCGGGCGTCGGTACACCTCCGACTCAGGCCAGTGCACCCGTGGAACCGGCTTTGCCGGGCCGCCGGGTGTGTTTCCCTTGGGGGAAGGCGCCGCAGGCGACTCAGGGGGTTACTTAGCCTGCGGGATTCGGAGTTTCTGGCCGGGATAGATCTTGTCGGGGTGGCTCAGCATGGGCTTGTTGGCCTCAAAGATCACGGGGTACTTGTTGGCGTCGCCATAGAACTTCTTGGCGATGGCGCTGAGCGTGTCGCCGCGCACCACGTCGTGGTACTGGGCTTCGGGCTCGGGGTTGGTCACATCCATCAGGTTCTCGACGCTGGTCACGCTGGCCACGTTGCCGCAGCACAGGGTGACTTTTTCCTTGGCCGCCTGCGTGGGGGCTGTGCCCTTCACGGTGACTTTGCCTTCGGGTCCTTCAAAGGCGACCTGCACATTGCTGGCGCCCAGGTTCTGGGACGCGATGTAGGTCTCGATGGCCTTGGATGCCTTGGCGTTGAGTTCATCTTGCGTGGGGGCTGCTGCCGTGGCGGCCTGTGCTTCTTTGCCGCCGAACAGCTTTTCGCCGGCTTCCTTGATGAAACTGAAAAGACCCATGTCGTACCTCCTAATGTTGCAGAAACAGGAAGGACCACTGTAGCGGCAATGGGCGGCTGCGTCGTGTCGGACACGGGCGCGACACGATTTTTCACAATTTGTGGGAGGGCAGGGGTGGTGCAGCCGGGGGCTGTCGCCCTCGGGCAGAGGTGCATCGCAAAACTCGGGATAATCCGCCGCATGACTTTTCTGGCCATCGACGTCGGTAACACCCGTCTCAAATGGGCGTTGTACGACGCTCCCCGCCCCGGGGCTGCGCTCATTGCGCATGGCGCCGAGTTTCTCGATCACATCGACCGCCTGGCTGAAGGTAGCTGGGAGTCGCTGCCTCACCCGGAGCGCATGCTGGGCTGCGTGGTGGCGGGCGATGCCGTCAAACGCCGCGTGCAAGAGCAGATGGAAATCTGGGATGTCACCCCCTCGTGGGTGGTGTCGTCGGCGCAGGAGGCGGGGCTCACCAACGGCTACGACCATCCCTCGCGCCTGGGCTCGGACCGCTGGGTGGCCATGATCGGCGCGCGCCACCATGTGTTGGCACGTGGCCGGGCGCGGCCGCTGGTGGTGGTGATGGTGGGCACGGCGGTGACGGTGGAGTGCATCGACACCGAGGGCCGCTTCATGGGCGGCCTGATCCTGCCCGGCCACGGCATCATGCTGCGCGCGCTCGAATCAGGCACCGCCGGCCTGCATGTGCCCACGGGTGAAGTGCGCCCGTTCCCCACCAACACCAGCGATGCACTGACCAGCGGCGGCACCTACGCCATCGCTGGTGCCGTGGAGCGCATGTACCAGCACCTGCTGCAGCACTGTGGCCAGGAGCCCGCCTGCATCATGACCGGCGGCGCAGGCTGGAAGATGGCGCCCAGCATGACACGGCCGTTCGAGCTGGTGGACAACCTGATTTTTGACGGCCTGCTGGAGATTGCCGCGCAGCGGTTTGGGGGCTGAGGGCTTTTGAGCTCCGCATCCATAGCAGCGCGACACGGCAATCTACTGCAAACCTCTGTGCAAAACTGGCGCTGCGCAAGCCAGAGACACCGAGCAAGGGCCGTCCCGCAGCGAGGGTGTCGTCCCCCTTCCCGAATGGCGTAGCCAGTCGAGAGAAGGGGGAAGCGGCAAAGCCGCTCAGGGGGATGCCTCTTACTCTTCTTCCAGTTCAGCCCGCGCCATCTCTACATCCAGCCGCTCCATGGCATCCATGGGTTCAGCGGCGGCGGCCTTTTCGTAGAGCGCGGTAGCTTCCTGCATTTTCTTGTCGCCCTCCAGCATGACGAGCGCATTGGCGTACTCGATCATCGCGATGGCCGATCCCGGGTTGAGCTTGAGGGCTTCCTGAAACAGCTTGAGGCCCGTGTCCTTCTTGGCGCCATAGGTCATGCCGCCAATCAGCGAGCCCACCTTGTCGATCACCTCGGCATGGAAGGCGCCCAGCGCAATGCGCGCATCGGCGTGTTTGGGCGACAGGGCAATGGCCTTCTCCAGCGAGTCCTTCACCTTGCCACCCAAGCCCTGCGCCAGCGCCTTGGCCACGCTGATGCCCTGGCTGTAGCGGCCCAGTGCGTAGGCATGCCAGTACCAGGCGTTGGCGTTGTCGGGCTCCTTGGCGGCCTGGGCCTCCGCCCGTTCGGCCACCTGCATGAACAGGTCCAGGCGCGCCTTCTCCTTCGGCTCCAGGTAGTTGGCATAGATGGAGGTGGCCTTGTTGGCGGCAGTGATACCCGCGCCACCGGCAGCCAGGCCCGCTGCCGCAGCTTTCTCAAAATCACCGTTGTGGAACAGCGCCCAGGCTTCCAGCACGCCAGCCTCCTTGGGGCAGGGTTCGGCATCACCGCCATGCAGTCGTGCCCAATGCTTCTTGACGCTCGCAGCGTCAAATTGGTAGTCGCCGGCGTGGGGGAAGGGGGTCCATTTGGCCATGGTGTGTGTCTCCAGAAGTTCTTGTTGGTGGGTGTCTGTGGCGGGTGGGCCGTGTATCAGCCTGGCGCTGGTGCGTAGGCGCCGACCAGCTGCAGCAGGTGGGCGCGCTGGCCGCTTTCGAGGTAGGGCATGAGCAGGTTCAGCACATGGTGGGCTCCGCGCAGCAGCGCGGCCTGGGCGCTTTCGGGCTCCAGTGCGCGGCGCGGGTCGCGCACGTATTCAAAGCTCAGCCAGTAAGTGAGCACCACGACCATGCTGGTGGCGGTGGCCTCCAGTTCGCGCGAGTCGATGTGCAGTGCATCTGCGCGGCCCATACCGTCGAGCATGGCGCGCACTGCGCGGGTCTTGTTCTTGAGGATGGCCTGGAAGTGGGTTTCCAGGCGCCGGTTCTTGGACAGCAGGTCGTTGAGATCGCGGTACAGGAAACGGTACTGCCAGATCAGCTCGAACAGCGAGTGCATGAAGAACCAGGCGTCCTCCACATTGCGCACACCATCGGCGGCGGCCAGCAGTTCGGTCAGCGAGGTTTCGTAGCGATCAAACAGCGCGTTGATCAGCTCGTCCTTGGCCGGGTAGTGGTAGTACAGGTTGCCGGGGCTGATGCGCAGCTCGGCCGAGATCAGGGTGGTGGAGACGTTGGGCTCACCGAACCGGTTGAACAGGTCCAGCGTCACTTCCAGAATGCGTTCTGCGGTGCGGCGTGGCGCTTTCTTCACCATGTGTGCGGGCCCCTTCGCGTCGTTTGGCGTCGTTGTTGCGTTGTCTCTGATGGCTACTCTAACCCACGCGGTCATGCTGCAGTGCGACATGAACGTGGGGTGCGTATGCAGTACCTAGGCTGCTTGTAGCGCACTTCATGGGTTTCACCAAAAAAAGAAAAGCGGTCCAAACGCCTTGGCGCGTGGACCGCTTGGAGCGGGCTGGGTGCTTGCCGGTGGCAAGCCGTGATCAGCTGGCCGATGGCGTGCTGGTGGCTGCTTCGGCAGCGGCACGTGTCGCGGTCTTCTTTGCAGCCGCCTTCTTGGCGGGGGCCTTGGTAGCGGGCTTGGCGGCTGCCTTTGCAGGAGCCGCCTTCTTTGCCGCTGCCTTCTTGGCGGGAGCCTTGGCTGCGGGTTTGGCGGCTGCCTTGGCAGCAGCTTTGGCGGGTGCGGCCTTGCTGCCCTTGGCCAGGGCGTCCACACGGGCGCTCAGGGCTTCCAGGTCGCGGGCCGAGGGCACGCCCAGCTTGGCGAGGGCCTTGGCCACGCGGTCTTCGAAGATGTTTTCGAGCTTGTCCCACTGGCCCTGGGCCTTGGAGCCGATGTCGCTGGCCATGGTGGTCACGCGGCTGGTGGCTTCGGTGATCTTTTCTTCGGCCACGGCCTGGGTCTTGCGCTGGATGGTCAAGCCTTCCTTGACCAGGGCTTCAAACACCTTGCCGCCTTCTTCCTGTGCCTTGGAGAAGGCACCCAGGCCTGCCAGCCAGATCTGCTGGGCGGAGTCCTTGACGGTGCTGGACAGTTGGGCGTTGCTCTTTTTCTTGTCAGCGCTGAGTTTCTGCAGTTTCTTGACCATGGGGCCTCCGTTGTGCGGTTGGTTGGGTTTGCCGGGGCGGGTTGCCTTCGACGCATGGCCGCACTGTACGCCGCACGGCGCGACAGGTGTAGGCGCGCGCTCCTAAAAATGTAGAGCGTGCCATCTAGCGGGGGCGTTCGCTGGCCGCCTAGCATCGGCGCGGGTTTCTGCTGAATCGGTGCGCGCAGGCCTTGGGCAAGAATGAAGCTATCTCAGAGGAGTTATCCATGCAGTATTTCGTGACGGGGGCAACGGGGTTCATTGGCAAGCGGCTGGTCAAGAAGCTGCTGGAGCGCAAGGGGGCGGTGGTGCATTTCCTGATCCGCAAGGAAAGTGCGGACAAGGTGGCCGACCTGCGCAGCTTCTGGGGTGTCGGGCCCACGCGTGCGATCCCTGTGTTTGGCGATCTCACCGCGAAGAAGCTGGGCGTGGCGGCGGAAGACGTCAAGAAGCTCAAGGGCCAGATCGACCACTTCTACCACCTCGCTGCCGTCTACGACCTGGGTGCGGACGAGGAAACCCAGGTGGCCGTGAACATCGAGGGAACGCGCAACACGGTGGACCTGGCCAAGGCGATTGATGCCGGGCATTTCCACCATGTCTCCTCCATCGCGGCTGCCGGGCTGTACGAAGGCGTGTTCCGCGAAGACATGTTCGAGGAAGCCGAGGGCCTGGACCACCCGTACTTCCAGACCAAACACGAGAGCGAAAAGATCGTGCGCCAGGACTGCAAGGTGCCCTGGACGGTGTACCGCCCGGCCATGGTGGTGGGCGACAGCCAGACCGGCGAGATGGACAAGATCGACGGCCCCTACTACTTCTTCAAGCTCATCCAGCGCCTGCGCCAGTTGCTGCCGCCCTGGATGCCCACCGTTGGCTTGGAAGGGGGGCGCGTGAACATCGTGCCGGTGGACTTCGTGGTCAATGCCCTCAACGTCATCAGCCACCAGAAGGACATCACCAAGAAGTGCTACCACCTGGTGGACCCAGTGGGCTACCGCGTGGGCGATGTGCTCGACATCTTCAGCCGCGCAGCCCATGCGCCGCGCATGAACCTGTTCGTCAACGCCGCGCTGCTGGGCTTCATTCCCAAGAGCGTGAAGAAGAGCCTGATGGCACTGGCGCCCGTGCGCCGGGTGCGCAACGCGGTGATGAAGGACCTGGGCCTGCCCGAGGACATGCTCACCTTCGTGAACTACCCCACGCGCTTTGATTGCCGCGAAACGTTGGCCGCGCTCAAGGGCTCCGGCGTCACCTGCCCCAATCTGAAGGACTACGCCTGGCGGCTGTGGGACTACTGGGAGCGCAACCTGGACCCCGAGCTGTTCATTGACCGCACGCTCAAGGGCACGGTGGCTGGCAAGGTGGTGCTGATCACCGGCGGATCGTCCGGCATTGGGCTGGCGGCAGCGCACAAGTTTGCTGAGGCGGGTGCGACCACCATCATCTGCGGGCGTGACCAGGACAAGCTCGACGAGGCGTGCTCGGAGGCCAAGGCCAAGGGCTACCAATTCATCGCTTACTCGGCGGACATTGCCGACATGACCGACTGCGACCGTTTTGTGCAGTTGCTCATCGACAACCACGGCGGTGTGGACTTCCTCATCAACAACGCGGGCCGCTCCATCCGCCGCGCCATCGAGTCGAGCTACGACCGCTTCCACGACTACGAGCGCACCATGCAGCTCAACTATTTCGGCTGCCTGCGCGTGACCATGGGCTTTCTGCCCGGCATGGTGGCTAAGCGCAAGGGCCATGTGGTCAACATCAGCTCCATCGGCGTGCTGACCAATGCGCCCCGCTTTTCGGCCTATGTGGCCAGCAAGGCGGCACTGGACGCGTGGACGCGCTGTGCCTCCAGCGAGTTTGCCGACCAGGGCATCACCTTCACCACCATCAACATGCCCCTGGTGCGCACGCCCATGATTGCGCCCACCAAGATCTACAACAACGTGCCCACGCTGAGCCCCGAGGAGGCGGCGGACATGATCGCCCAGGCCTGCATCTTCAAGCCGGTGCGCATCGCCACGCGGCTGGGCATCACCGGCCAGCTGCTGCACGCGCTGGTGCCACGCGTGGCGCAGATCACCATGAACACGAGCTTTCGCATGTTCCCAGACTCCACCGCCGCCAAGGGCAGCAAGGACGCCAAGCCGCAGCTGTCGGCCGAGGCCGTGGCGCTGCAGCAGATGATGCGAGGCATCCACTTCTGATGACCCGCCGGCCCGGGCAGAAATACCCGCGTTGAACTCTGTTACCCGGGGGCCGGGCGGGGTGGGATAATCGTGGGTTCTGCCGAGCAGGCATTTCACACGGCCCTCCCTATGATTCTGGTTACTGGCGGCGCGGGTTTCATCGGCGCCAACTTCGTTCTTGACTGGCTTGCTGCCTCCAGCGAGCCCGTGGTCAACCTCGACAAGCTCACCTACGCGGGCAACCTGCACAACCTGGACAGCGTGCAGGGTGACGCGCGCCACATCTTTGTGCAGGGCGACATCGGCGATACCGCCCTGGTGGCCCGCCTGCTGGCCGAGCACAAGCCCCGCGCCGTGGTCAACTTCGCGGCTGAATCGCATGTGGATCGCTCCATCCATGGCCCCGAGGATTTCATCCAGACCAACATCGTGGGCTCGTTCCGCCTGCTGGAGGCCGTGCGTGCCTACTGGAGCGCGCTGCCCGAGGGCGAACGTGCCGCCTTCCGCTTCCTGCATGTGTCCACCGACGAGGTCTACGGATCGCTGGCCCCCACCGACCCGGCCTTCGCCGAGACGCGTGGCTTTGAGCCCAACAGCCCTTACAGCGCCAGCAAGGCCGCCAGCGACCACCTGGTGCGCGCTTGGCACCACACCTACGGCCTGCCGGTGCTCACCACCAACTGCAGCAACAACTACGGGCCCTACCACTTCCCCGAAAAGCTAATCCCGCTGATGATCGTCAACGCTCTGGCTGGCAAGAACCTGCCCGTGTATGGCGATGGCATGCAGGTGCGCGACTGGCTGTACGTCAAGGACCACTGCAGCGCCATCCGCCGCGTGCTGGAGGCTGGCGCGCCCGGTGAGACCTACAACGTGGGTGGCTGGAACGAGAAGCCCAACATCGAGATCGTGAACATGGTCTGCAGCCTGCTCGACGAGCTGCGCCCCCGTGCTGACGGCCAAAGCTACCGCACCCAGATCACCTATGTGAAAGACCGTCCAGGCCACGACCGTCGCTACGCCATCGACGCCCGCAAGATCGAGCGCGAACTGGGCTGGAAGCCCGCCGAGACCTTCGACACCGGCATCCGCAAGACCGTGCAGTGGTACCTGGACCATGCGGACTGGGTGGCCAGCGTGCAGACCGGCGCCTACCGCGACTGGGTGCAGACCCAGTATGCGCAGGAGGCCTCCGCTGCGGCTGTGACGGGCGCCACTGCATGAACATCCTGCTGTTTGGCAAGGGTGGCCAGGTCGGCTGGGAGCTGCAGCGCAGCCTGTCGGTGCTGGGCTCCGTCACGGCGTTGGACTTCGATAGCACCGAGCACTGCGGTGACTTTTCCAACCCCGCCGGCGTGGCTGATACGGTGCGCGCCCTGCGCCCCGATGTCATCGTCAATGCCGCCGCCCACACGGCCGTGGACAAAGCTGAGAGCGAAGCCGAGTTTGCCCGCACCCTCAATGCCACCACGCCCGGAGCCCTTGCGCAGGAGGCCGCGAAGCTGGGTGCTTGGCTCGTGCACTACAGCACGGACTATGTTTTCGATGGCAGCGGCAGCCGCCCCTGGGTGGAGACCGATACACCCGCCCCGCTGAGCGTTTACGGCCGCACCAAACTCGAAGGCGAGCAGCTCATTGCAGAGGCGGGCGCCAAACACCTGATCCTGCGCACCAGCTGGGTCTACGCAGCACGCGGCGGCAACTTCGCCAAGACCATGCTGCGGCTGGCGCAAGAGCGTGAGCGGCTGACGGTGATTGATGACCAATGGGGTGCGCCCACCGGTGCCGACCTGCTGGCCGATGTGACCGCCCATGCGCTGCGCCACCTGCAGCAGCGCCCGCAGGATGCAGGCCTGTACCACTGCGTGGCTGCGGGTGAGACCAACTGGAATCAGTATGCAAAATACGTGCTGGCGCAAGCCCAGAAAGCGCAAATAGCTACAAAAATAATAGCAAAAGAGGTCGTGCCTGTGCCCACAAGCGCATTTCCCACACCGGCCGTGCGCCCCCACAACTCGCGCCTGAGCACCCACAAGCTGCAGTCCACCTTCGGTTTGCAGATGCCCCATTGGCAACAGGGCGTGGCGCGCATGCTCACGGAAATTCTCTGAACGGACCCCAGACCATGACGCAACGCAAAGGCATCATCCTCGCAGGAGGCTCCGGCACCCGGCTGCACCCGGCCACGCTGGCCATCAGCAAACAACTGCTGCCCGTTTACGACAAGCCCATGATCTATTACCCGCTCAGCACGCTGATGCTGGCGGGCATCCGGGATATTCTGGTTATCAGCACCCCGCAGGACACGCCGCGTTTTGCCCAACTGCTGGGGGATGGAAGCCAATGGGGCTTGAACCTGCAATACGCGGTGCAGCCCAGCCCGGACGGCCTGGCGCAGGCGTTTGTGATCGGGGAGTCTTTTCTGGATGGGGCTCCGAGCGCCCTGGTGCTGGGAGACAACATCTTCTACGGGCACGATTTCCATGAACTGCTGGGCAACGCCCAACAGCGCTCTGCGGGTGCTAGCGTGTTTGCCTACCATGTGCACGACCCGGAGCGCTACGGTGTGGCCGAGTTCGATGCCCAGGGCAAGGTGTTGTCGTTGGAGGAAAAACCTGCTCAGCCCAAGAGCAGCTATGCCGTCACAGGCCTCTACTTCTACGACAACCAGGTTGCGCAGATGGCCAGGAGCTTGAAGCCATCGCCACGCGGCGAACTGGAAATCACCGACCTGAACCGGCTGTACCTGGAGCAGGGGCAGCTCAATGTCGAGATCATGGGCCGCGGCTATGCCTGGCTGGATACTGGCACCCATGAAAGCCTGCTGGAGGCCAGTCAGTTCATTGCGACGCTGGAGCATCGCCAGGGCCTCAAGATTGCCTGCCCCGAGGAAATTGCCTGGCGCGCCGGCTGGATCGACAGTGCCCAGTTGCAGCGCCTGGCACAACCTCTTGCCAAGAACGGCTACGGCCAGTACCTCCAGCGTTTGCTGAACGACAAAGTCTATTGATCCCCCATGCACTCCATCCGGCAATCCATCCCAGACGTTGTCCTCCTTGAGCCCAAGGTGTTCGGCGATAGCCGTGGTTTTTTCTACGAAAGCTTCAACCAGCAGGCCTTCCGGGAGGCCACGGGTGTCCAGTGCGATTTTGTGCAGGACAACCACAGCCGCAGCAGCCAGGGTGTGTTGCGGGGCCTGCACTACCAGTTGCCCCCCAGGGCGCAGGGCAAGCTCGTGCGCGTGGTGCGTGGCGCTGTGTTTGATGTGGCAGTGGATATTCGCAAGGGGTCACCCACCTTTGGCCAGTGGGTGGGGGCCCTGTTGACCGAGGACAACCACCGGCAGCTTTGGGTGCCGCCGGGGCTTGCTCACGGTTTTCTGGTGTTGTCCGAATCGGCTGACTTCCTTTACAAGACCACCGACTACTACAGCCCGGAGCATGAGCGCTGCATTCGCTGGGACGATCCAGAGCTTGCCATCGCCTGGCCAGCGGTGGAGGCCGCCATTCAGCTTTCGGCGAAGGATCAGGCGGGGCGCTGGTTCGCTGAGGCAGACCTTTGACGACGGCGCAGGGGCGTGCAACGGGTGGATCTCCGGACCGCCCTGCCAAGCTGCGGATCGCCCTGTTGGGAGCCAGGGGCATCCCCGCGAGCTATGGGGGGTTCGAAACCTTTGCCGAACAACTCTCGATACGCCTGGTGGAGCGTGGCCACGAGGTCACTGTGTATGCAGAGACCAGCGAGTCGTCCGTCGAAGACACCTTCTACCAAGGTGTTCGCGTACGCCACAAACGTCGGCCCCGGTGGGGAGCTGCATCGGTCCTGGCCTACGACTGTGCCTGCCTGTGGGACGCCCGGCGGGGGTACGACCTGGTCTACATGCTGGGGTATGGCGCTGCGTGGGCCTGCTGGTGGCCCCGGGTTTTTGGGGTTCCGGTCTGGATCAATGTGGACGGACTGGAGTGGGCCCGCAGCAAATGGGGGAGGGTTGCACGCATCTACCTGCGCTGTATGGAGTGGGTGGCCAGCCGGGTGGCCACGCGCCTCATCGCCGATGCCGAGGCCATTGCACAGCGGTTCCGCGAGACTTATCCCAAGGGGGCTCCGTCGAGCTTCATAGCCTACGGCGCCGAACTGGTGCAGGACCGGGACGTGGACCCTTCCGTGCTTTCTGCCTGGGGGCTGAAGCCCCGCCGCTACATGCTGGTCGTGGCGCGCCCGGAGCCGGAAAACCATATCCTTGAAATCGTTCAAGGCTATAGGATGCACGGCGGTGACTGGCCGTTGGTCATCGTAGGGGATGTGTCCGGTGCCACGGCCTACCAGCAACTGCTGAGGCAACATGCCAGCGACCGCGTGCGTTTCGTGGGGGGCATCTACGACACCGGGCAGCTCGTAAGCTTGCGTCTACATGCGGCCTGTTACCTGCACGGGCACTCGGTGGGGGGGACGAACCCTTCGCTGCTCGAGGCACTGGCCTGCGGAAACTGGGTCATTGCGCATGACAACCCGTTCAACCGCGAAGTGGCACGCGATGCGGCTGACTACTTTGCCACCCCCGAGCAACTCGCTCGCAGCCTGGACCTCTTGGTTGACCAGTCGGACGCCATGCTGCCGCAGCGAAGCCAGCGCGCCCGCGATATCGTGGCGGAGCACTACACCTGGGAGGGCATCGCAGATGCCTACGAGGCGCTGATGCTTTCAGAATGCCGGCCCCGCAGCGCTGCAACAACCAGCACGGGGACCGTGTGACTGAGCCGACTCACGGATTGGCCTCACGCGGAGGGGCGGGCGGGGCTGCCCCGTCGCAGTCACCGCTGGTGGATGTGCTGCTGGCCACGTACAACGGGGCGAAGTATCTCCGTGCGCAGCTCGATTCGCTGTTGGCCCAGACCCACCAGAATTTCCGCCTCCTCGTCAGCGATGACGGGTCTTCGGATGACACGCTTGCCATCCTGGAAAGCTACCGGGTGCATTTTGGCGAGCGTTTGGTACTTGTGCCCAACCCTCATCATGGGCACGGGCTGGTCCGAAACTTTGAGAATCTCATGGTGGCCAGCCTGCGTGATGGTGTGGCTGCTTGGGTTGCTTTCTCGGACCAGGACGATGTCTGGCTCCCTCCGAAAATCGAGCTGTGTCTCCAAGAAATGGTGCGAATGGAGCAAGAGGGTGGTGCGGAAATGCCTTGTCTGGTGCACTCCGACCTGACGGTGGTGGATGAGCACTTGGGCGTGATTTCGGAGTCCTTCGCCACATACCAACGTATGGACCCTCTGCAGTGCTCGCCACTTTCGCTGCTCAGCGTGAACCAGGTGACGGGATGCACGATGATGGTGAACCGCACCCTGTTGCGAATGGCCTTGCCCCTCCCGCAGGACACCATCATGCACGACTGGTGGTGTGGCCTGGTGAGTGGAAGCGGCCATAGGCGTTTTGTGCCAACCCCGCTGATCCTGTATCGCCAGCATGGCGCCAACCAGGTAGGCGCCAAGGATCGTAGCCTGAAGACGCGTTTGCTCCGGCTGTTGACGAATGGCCAGGGGATCGTCCGGCGTGTCCGGGTGCTGGGTGGGGCTACCTATCTGCAGGCGCAGGCGCTGCAGCTGCGATTGCGCGCCTTGGGGCTGGATGAAGGCTACGTGTCAGAATACCTTGCGTGGAGGGATGGGCCTCTGAGGGCGAGAATTTTTGGGTATCGCGAATATTATGTGGGCCCTGAATTGGATCGATTAAGCCGCTGTTTGCTGTGGTTCAAGTGATTCACTCCGCCCGAGTGAGACAAGTCGGGCCCGGGTATTGGGTGGTTGGAAGAATGTTCAAAGGCGTTGGTAATGAAGCTCTCGGCTGAAATTGGTGAAGTGGAAAGCGTCGATATCGCTGCGCCCAGGCTCGGTGAGATGCTCCTTGCGGACCAGAAGTTGTCGCGCAATGACCTGGAGAGGGCGCTAGAGGTCCAGCGTTCCATGGGCGGTCGCCTGGGGCGCCTGCTGATCAGTCTGGGGCTGGTGTCTGAGGTGGATGTCTACTCCGCACTGTCCCGGCAGGCCGGATTGCCTTTGGTGCGTCAGGACGCTTTCCCGAAGGAAAAGCCGGAAACTTCGCGGCTGAACACCAGCTTTTTGCTGGCCAACAACCTGCTTCCTTTGGGAAATGCAGAGGACGCTGAGTTAACGCCGGATTTCGCATCGGTGGATCCGAAGAGCGCGGCATTGCGCGATGCATTGCGCCTGGTCTTTGGGGATGTGCCCAGGGTCTTTTTTGGCCTGGAGTCTGAAATATCCAGTCAGCTCAATGCCTGGTACGTCCAGGAGTCGGAGCCGGAAGGAGAAGCCGTTGCGGACCAGTTTGAGGCTTCGGAATTCATCGAGCACCTGAGGGACATGGCCTCGGAGGCCCCCATCATCCAGCGCGTGAGCCATATCCTCTCCCAGGCCGTGGCGGCCCAGGCCTCCGACATTCACATCGAAACCTACGAAGAAAAATCGGTGGTCCGGATACGGGTGGACGGCGAGCTGTACCCCATTGACGAGATTGATAACAAGGATGCCCCCGCTGTGGTGTCCCGCATCAAGATCCTTTCGCAGCTGGACATTGCGGAACGCCGGATGCCGCAGGACGGGCGCACCAAGCTGCGCGTGCATGGCAAGGAAATGGACTCTCGCGTGTCCACCATTCCCACCATGTTTGGCGAATCGGTCGTCATGCGCTTGCTGGAAAAGAACTTCGACCTGCTCTCGTTGGAGAGCCTGCACTTCACGCCACCCACTTTGAAAACCATGCGTCAGCTGCTCAGCGTGCCACATGGGATCTTTCTGGTGACAGGTCCCACAGGCTCCGGGAAGTCCACCACGCTGTATGCCTCCATGCAGGAACTGGAGGGCGAGAACCTCAAGATTCTGACGGTGGAAGATCCGGTGGAGTACCGGCTGCAATGGCTCAACCAGGTGCAGGTCCAGCCCCAGATCGGGCTGACCTTTGCGAAGGTGTTGCGATCCTTTCTCCGTCAGGATCCTGATGTGATCATGATCGGGGAAATGCGCGATGGCGAAACCGCAGAAATTGCGGTGCAGGCGGCATTGACGGGCCACTTGGTCATGTCCACCCTGCACACCAACAGCGCGCTCGGGGCCATCGTGCGGCTCATCAACATGGGTGTGGAGCCCTATCTGATCACGGCGTCCGTCATTGGCGTGCTGGCGCAGCGCCTGGTGCGCAAGCTGTGTGAGGAATGCAAAGCGCCGTTGCTGCCGGACCAGGCGCAGGCGGCCGCAGCCTCCCTGGGCATGGCCATGGAGGAGGGCCAGGTCATCTATCGGTCCGTCGGTTGTTCTGCATGCCGGGGGACCGGCTACCGAGGGCGGTTGGCTGTTCATGAATTGCTGGTAATGTCAGAAGACGTAAAAAAAGTGGTGCTCGAAAGAGGTTCTTCGTTGGGGGGCGGAGATGGCGCCTATGCCGGGGGGAACTTGTTGCAGGATGGCGCCACCAAGGTCTTCAAAGGTCTGACGACTGCGGAAGAAGTCCTGCGCGTTGCGCGTCAAAATGATTGAATTTCAATACGATGGAATCACGTCCGATGGCAAGGCCTGCCAGGGGACGATCCGCGCGCTGAACGTGGAGACCGCGCGACTGCGACTCATTGGGCAGGGCGTGACGCCGGTTCGTATTGCAGACGAGTCGGCAGCAGTTGCCCAAGATGAGCCGCAAAGCCGGGGGGGCAAGCTCAAACGTGGCGAGATCCTCTTGTTCAGCCGCGAGATGGCCCACCTCAAGCAGGCCAACATGCCGCTGGACAAGGCGCTGGTCATGCTCAAGGAGACGGCCAACACGGAGCGGCTGAAAGCCTTCATTGCCAAGGTCGAGGAAGGGGTGCGTGGCGGTAAGTCTCTGTACCAGTCGCTGCTGCCGTTTGAGCGGGATCTTGGGCGCCAATATCTGGTTCTGATTCGGGCGGGGGAAACTTCTGGTTCGCTGCATGTGGTTCTGAAAGAACTCACAGTGCAACTGGAGGCAGAAGACAAGCTTCGCAACTACGTCATTTCCTCCATGACGTACCCCGTCATCTTGCTGATTGTTGCGGTGCTGTCCGTCGTGATGCTCCTGGCATTTGTGGTTCCCCAGTTTCGGGAAATTTTTGATTCCATGGGCGACAAACTGCCTTACTCCACGCGCTTGGTGGTCGATCTCAGTGATCTGATCCGCTCGCACTGGATGGCAATCCTGTTAGGCTTGACGGTGGTCTTGTTCCTGGGCTCCCGCTGGGGCGCGACGCCTGCGGGGCGGTTGCGCGTTGACAGTGTGCTGTTGGACCTCCCCCTGTTCGGCAAGGTGTTGCGGAATCTGCAGTTTGCTATTTATTTCCGCACCTTCGGCATCTTGCTGCAGCGGGGTGTACCCATGGTGGATGCGTTGCGCATTGCTGTGGACACACTGACCAATACCGCATTGCGCAAGGATATTGAACCTCTGGTGGGCATTGTAAAAACAGGCAAACGACTTTCCACAGGGTTTGTCTCTCCTTACTTCGGGAAATCCAGCACCCCGCAGCTTATTCGGGTTGCTGAGGAAACAGGGCAGCTTGATATTACTCTGCTGGGTTTGGCAGATCGTTACGAGGATGAAGGTCGGCGTACCATGGGGCGTGTTTTGGCAGCCATGGAGCCCTTGATTATTATTGTTTTGGGGGCCTTGGTTGCCTTCATTATTATTGCGATTCTGGGTGGCGTTTTGTCGATCAACGACACAATTTGATTCTGGATTATTTGAGAGATTTTGAAATGAATGTAGTGAATTTTGAACACAAAGCAATGGCGCGAGCGCAGCGTTCCTCCGGGTTCACGCTGATTGAGTTGCTGGTGGTTCTGGTGATTCTGACGTTGCTTGCCGGGCTGGTGGGCCCGAAGGTGCTTGATCAACTCGGCGGTGCCAAGTCCAAGACGGCCCGCATTCAGATCTCGGAAATTGAGCAGAGTCTGGACCTTTTCAAGCTGGATGTCGGCCGTTATCCCAATGATGCGGAAGGGCTGCGTGCCCTGGCAGAGCGGCCTGCAACGGCCCAGGGATGGAATGGTCCCTACCTGAAGAAGGGCCTGCCTTCTGATCCTTGGGGTGCCGCCTATTTGTACAAAAACCCGGGACGCAATGGCGGGCCCGACGTGTTCTCTCTGGGGTCCGACGCCAAGCCGGGCGGTGACGGTGAGAACGCGGACGTTTTTAACTGACGCTCTGTTGCGCTTTCCACTCCCCAGTGCCGTCTGGTGACTTGTTTCGCATGAGCCGCCCTTTGTTGGCGTCAGACCTCCGCATCCGTGGCTTCACGTTGTTGGAGATGCTGGTCGTGCTGGTGCTGGCTGCCATTACTGTCTCCGTGGTAGGGGCGGGCGGGCAGGCGTACATGGAGCGGTCACGCTACAACCAGACGGTACGGGATGTTTCCAGCCAATTGAACAAAGCGCGTGCGCTCAGCGTCCAGGAAGGCCGTTCGGTGACCGTGACCTACCAGTCAGACATTCGCAGGCTGGTGGTTGACGGGCGCCTGGCCCTGGAGGTGCCTGCATCACTGGTGGTCCAGTGGGAAGCGATTGAACGCAATTCGCGGACTGGCAAAACTGCAACTGCCGTGGGAGAACCTATTTTTGTGTTCAATTCCGACGGCGGCGCACGTGGCGGGCGGCTTGCAGTGCTAAGAGGTGGGCAGGGCGTCAGCTTTCGCGTGAACTGGCTCCTTGGGACGGTGGAGCAATCCATGGTCGCGGCCCAGTCATGACCGTGACGTGCTGTCTGTTGCCCCTGATTGATCCTATTTTCAAGTCATTCAGGCGAGCGCCACGGAATCAACGGGGGTTCAGTTTGCTGGAGGCCTTGGTCGCCATGGCAATTGCTTCCATTGCGCTGGCAAGTCTTTACCGCAGCGTGGGGCAAGGCTCCAAAAATGTGGTGGATGTGGAGGCTCGGGTGGAGGCCTCTCTCGTGGCCAGGTCGGCAGTGGCTGCTGGAACCTTTGCAGAGGATTTGATGCGACAGGATTCCGGGCGGGCAGGCGATTGGAATTGGCGGATTCAGGTGGCGCCCGAACCGGTCCAAATGATGGACGAGAGCGGTCGCCCGGTGGCCGGGCCACCTGTGCGTGCGGCAAGGGTGACCGTAGAGGTCAGTAAAGATGGAGTGACGGCTGTCACATGGACCACATGGAAGCCCTACAGGTCTGCACCATGACCCACTCTTTTCGAAAAACTTCCCATGGTTTTACCTTGTTGGAGTTGCTGGTCGCATTGGCCGTGACGTCCGCAGTGGTCGCTCTGATGTTTGCGGGCGTGGGAGTCATCGGGCGTTCGGAAGAGCGCAACCAGCGCGTCATTGAGCGCTCTGAACGCATGTTGGTGGTCAGCCAATGGCTTGGGCGCAAGTTTGACACCCTGCGCTTGTTGAGTCGGCGCGACGAAAACATCTTTGTGAATTTTTTTAGCGGAAATGCTGCGGGTGCGATCTGGGTGGCGCCATTGCCGGAGCGGGGGGATGCTGGGGGGCTCTATGTATTTCGCATGAGCCCCCTGCGCCATGCCGATGGGCGCGTCGATCTGTCGGTAGAAGCCGTTCCTTATGACGGAGCACTGATGGCGCTGGACTGGGGCAAGGCTTTGCGCGAAACACTTCTGTCGGATGTGCGAACGCTTCAGTGGCATTACCAGGACGGGCTGACGGGTCTGTGGACTCAGCAATGGGACTCTGCCAAAGCGCAGTACCCCGCACGTATCCGGGTGGAAATTGCCGATGCGCGCGGAGACTGGCCTCCTCTGGTGTTCCCTCTCGCGAGGGCAAGGTGATGAAGCGGTCGAAACACGGCAGCCGGGGCGCAGCGCTGATTCTGGTGCTGTGGCTGGTTGCGTCCTTGTCATTGGTGGTGATGGCGAGTTCACGGGGGATTCGCCAGCAAACGCAGCGCGCAGGGCTGGATTTGGAACGCTTGCGCGCTGAGTCCGTGCTGGACGCCGCGATCCAACTGACTGCGCAGCGAATGATGACCGAAAAGACCGCAGACAGTTGGTACCGCATTCAACGTTTGCCAATGGGGTCGAATGACATCTGGGTGGAGATCACGCCCTCTGGAGGGCTGGTAGACGTTAATGTCGCCAGCGAAGCTTTGCTGCAGGCGCTCTTTCAAAGAGCTGGAGGGCTCTCCTCGGGGGAGGCTGCCATCTTGACCTC
Source organism: Acidovorax sp. FG60 (assembly GCF_057808995.1). Classification (NCBI taxonomy): domain Bacteria; kingdom Pseudomonadati; phylum Pseudomonadota; class Betaproteobacteria; order Burkholderiales; family Comamonadaceae; genus Acidovorax; species Acidovorax sp. FG60. Next base: position 92,251 of record NZ_JBMDJC010000006.1, on the reverse strand, counting down.
ACGTGTGCGGGACTTCATCGACCCTGACGACACGCCAGGTGGGGTGGGCGGGGCTGAGGCTGCCCAATACCGCGCTGCTGGCTGGCCCTCCCTGCCTCGAAATGGCGCGCTGGATGACCTTTCGGAACTGAGATCAGTCCTGGGAATGACGTCTGAGCTCTATGAGATAATCGCGCCCCACTTGGGTATCAATGGGCAGCAACGCATCGAAATCGATTCAGCCCCTCCCGCCCTGATCGACGTCCTCACGGGACAGCCAGGTTTGGGGGCGCGCATTCACAACTCCCCACCGGAAACGCGGGCTGGCGTGCTTTTGACAGGAGCTGCAGCCGAATTTTTCTCGCCTGCCCGCGCTGGAGGCGGTCTGACAGTGCGCCTCAATGCTTTTGTGCGGGCTGAAGGTGATCGCTGGTGGCAGCGTGAGGCATGGATCGATCTCAGCGAGCGTCCCGGTGGTCTGACGCCCTGGACAACGCTCTCTTTGGAGCCGACACGCCGCTTAAACAAGTCGGAACAGGAATTCAAGCCATGACAGGTTGGGGGCAGCTATCTCTTCGTGCGCAAAAAACACTGGACCGAATGGCATGGGGTTTCGGTGATCTCAAGCGCGTTCTCATGGAGCATGGCGCCTGGCCTGCAGTCGCGAGTGCAGCCATTGCGTCCGACGGAGGGCGTTGGACCATCACTGGAACCCGTGCCCGCAAGCGCGCCAACAACCGAAAGGCTTCCAGCCTGCTGGTACCGGAGTCCGGCTGTCTTTGGGGCACCGTGCAGTTGCCGGATATGCCGCGGCGCTCGTTGGCAGGCGGCGTCGAAGAAGCCCTGTGGCGGGTCTCTCCCATGCCGCCGGAACAGATTGTGGCGGCATGGTGGGCAGAACCTCAAGCCCAAGGTGGTTGGATGGTGGAGTGGGGCATGTGCCGACGCAACACCCTGGCCGAGCAATTGACGCAGCACGGGTTTGCCGAAAATGCCCCTGTGTATCTGATGCGCCAGGGACGCGCGCTTCCCGTCCGTACAGCGGCGTGGCAAAAGCAGTACAACCGCCAGCGTTGGATGGATTGGTTGGGGGTGGGGCTGGTGCTTGTCCTGCTCGCCGCACTGTCATTGCCGGCACTCATGCCTCTGGTCTTGAAGCGCCAGGCGGTGGTCCGCGCTGTGGAGCACGTCAACATGCTGGAGCCCAAGGCGGCTCCCTTGCGCCAGAAGATGGATGAACTGCGCCGCCAGGCAGACTTGGCGGAAGAGCTTCGCAAGAACATCAGTACGGACCTGCCTCTCGCCAGTGTCGTGGATGCGCTTTCCGCCGCTATTCCTGCCGACACCTGGCTGGATCGCATCGAAGTCAACGGTAGCGAAATCCGGATCACGGGCTTGACGGCTAACGCTACCGAACTTATTGGGCATCTAGGGCGCCAGCCTGGCTTGGTGGATGTGCGCGCCACCGGGGCAAGTGTGCGCGACGGCACGCTGAATAAAGAGCGCTTCACGTTTGAAATGCGCTGGCGGGGCGAGGGAGCAAAACCATGAAAATGAATGTATGGCGCCGTCATTCGGTGGTTTTGCTGCTGGTGCTGTTTGTTGGCGCCTTGGCTTGTGCCGCTCTGATTTACAGCACTCTCTGGGCGCGTTACAACAACGCCCTGCAACAACTGGAGCCCCGCAGCGAACGCCTGGAAGGGGTGGTGAACGCCGGCGCTGAAATCGAAACCCTGCTCAGCGCTGCAAGCAGTACAGTGGCCCCGCTGGTGCACCCTGCTGGCGAAACTTCTCAAAACGATATCCAGCAGAAGCTTCGCCAGATGATCATGGCTTCTGGCGGCACGCTGGTTTCGTCCCAAGTCGCACTGGAACCTGGGGTGGATGGCAAGCTGGCGCGCATACGCTTGACGGCAACCGTGAATGGTGAATGGGTCAAGTTGGTGAGTTTTATGGAAAGTCTTCAGACGCACCGCCCTCCTTTCTGGGTGCGCACCGCCAACATCACGCGTGAGGGGGCAAGTTCTGGCGCGGGTCCGCAAAATGCACGCCTGTCTTTGCAGCTGGAGGCCCCCTTGGCACCAGAAAAGGCCAAGCCATGATCAAACCTTGGTACGTCGGCCCCGTCCTGGGTGCCGTAGCTGTGGCTGCGAGCGCTTACTGGTGGCATACCGAAAAAGAGCGCTGGAACCCGCCGCAAGCGCGCCGGCCCGATCTTCCAAAGGTTGAGCCCATGCCCCCTGTGATCAAGGTCCGGGCAAAGCAGGCAGTGGAGCGCCCCTTGTTGTGGGCATCGCGGCGCCCGGTGGCGGTGGAAGAAAAAAAGACCAGTTTGGTCACGGAGTTGCTGCAGGCGCGCCTCACTGCAGTATTTGAGTCTGGCAAGGAGCGTGTGGCCATCTTGCAGCGCCCCGATGGCAGCACCCTCAAGATCACCGGGGAAACCAAACCCTGGCGAGTTGAGTCCTTTGATGGCCGCAAGGCTCTCTTTGTGTCAGCTGATGACCAACGTGTAGAGCGCCCGCTGGAAGCGGGAAGTGCGGCGGCCGTGAAAGCCGGACCGATCGGTGACCGCCTGCGCAGGCCTGCAACAAATCAATAAGCCCTAGCGGCGTACCCCAATATTGGAGCTATCTCTATGAATATTCGGCCATCCATCCTCTTGCTCGCATTGCTGGCGGCAGGCTGTGCCAGCACGCAGGGAGGTCCTGCGGCGTCCGGAGTTGCGGACTCCAAGGTCGCAGTTGGCGGAGCACCGGGGCCATCGCAGCCTGTTGCAGCTGCGGCTGCGCCAGTGGCGCCAGGCCCTGCACCGGCAGCGTCAGCGCCCAAGGAGCAGGCGCAAAAGAATGCTTCTTCCAGCACCAAGCTTTATCCTGGCAACGACCAGTTTTTCAAGCGCGACAAGGCGCCTGCGATCGATCCCGTGCTTGCCAAGGGCGACAAGGTGGCACTCAATTTCGAGAATGTCACTGTCAGCAACTTGGCTACAGCGTTGCTAGGAGACCTGCTCAAGCTCAACTACACCATCGACGCTGGTGGCGAAACGGTGGTGAGTCTGCATACGCGCCAGCCGCTGCTGCGCAGTCAGGTTCTGGATGTGCTGGATGCGGTGTTGTTGCCCCACGACTTGGCCATCGTCCGTGACAACGCGGGGGTCTACCATGTGACCAAGCGTACCGTTACCGTGGGCGCGCGCCCGGTGGTGGGGGCGTCCAAATTCAAGGATCTGTCGGGTGCCGGGACGGTTATCGTTCCCTTGAACCACATTGCAGCGGCCGAGATGGCCAAGATTCTGGCGCCTATCGCACCCCGTGAGGCCATCGTCTACGTGGACTCCCTGCGCAACCTGCTGGTGCTGCAGGGCAGCAAGGCCCAGTTGGGTGGTTGGCTGGAAATGGTGGAAGCGTTCGACGTGGACTTTCTCTCTGGCATGTCGCTGGGTGTGTTCGTGTTGGAAAACGCCAACGTCAACGTGGTACGGGATGCCCTGCAGGCGATGCTAGGCTCCGACAAATCCTCCGATCCCTATGGGGGGGCTGGTGCCGCACCTGCGGGGGGGGCGCCTAGCACGTCGGGTGCTGCTGCAGGTGGTGCGGCCGCAACTGGTGGTGCCAGCGGTGCCGGCGCCCAGATGGCGACCCCTTTGGGTGGCTTGATTCGCGTCTTTCCCGTTGAGCGCCTGAATGCCCTGGTGGTGGTCACGCCGCGCAGTCATTTATTGGCCCAAGTGGAAACCTGGATCCGTCGCCTGGACCGTCCCACCGATACGCTGGAGGCCAGCCTGTTTGTGTATCCGGTGCAAAACGGGTCGGCATTGCAGCTGGCGGAAATGCTCAATGGCCTTTTTGGCGGGCAGTCCGGGCAAACCGGCTCGGGTGGTGTCGCGGCGGGCTCGGCGCCCACGCAGTTCTCACGGGGGGCGGGGGGCTCCGGTCTGGGTACGGGCAGCACTGGCAATACGGGCAGTTCCAGCGGCCTCTATGGCAATAGCAGCAGTTCCGGCACTGGCACTGGCAGTAGTCCTATGAACGCAGCGCTGGGTGCTGGCGGAAACAGAACTTCTTCGAACAACACATCCCTTACGTCAACGAGTCAACTGGATGGCAACGTGCGTGTGGTTGCGGACGAGAAGCGCAATGCACTCCTGATTCGCGCGCCGCGCACCGAATACCGCCGCATCGAGCAGGCATTGCGCGAGCTGGATAGGGCTCCAATGCAGGTGTTGATTGAGGCCAGCATCGTGGAGGTGAGCCTCACGGGCAACCTGGAATATGGCGTTGAGTGGTACTTGCAAAACGGTCTTAGCAGGGGGCGTCAAGGTGGGGCGCTTTTGGACCTCGACACTAGCGGGATAGGCCCCAAAGTGCCTGGTTTTTCGTACACCATCAGCAAGGCGGATGTGGTTCGCGCCACGCTGAACGCCGTTTCCACAAAATCGCAGGTGCGGTTGTTGTCCAGTCCATCGATCTTGGTTTTGAACAATCACACCGCCAACATTCAGGTCGGACAGCAACAACCCATTCTGACTTCAACGGCGGCCGCTACGGGCAGTAATTTCATTACTCAGTCCATTACATATAAAGACACAGGGGTGCTGCTCTCCGTAACGCCATCTGTCAATGCCGGGGGGTTGATCTCTATGGATATCTCTCAGCAAGTCACAGATGTGGGTGAGAGGGACGTTGTGACAAGTCAGAGGTCCTTTCAGACCCGGCAAATACAAACGCGTGTCGCAGTGCGTTCCGGCGAGTCCATCGTTCTGGGTGGGTTGATCCGTGAAAATGATACCAACAGCCGTGCCGGTTTGCCGGGGCTTGCAGACGTCCCATTGTTGGGAGCCTTGTTTTCAAATACGAAAAATGACCGCAACCGCACGGAGCTGCTAGTCCTAATGACGCCCCGAGCCTTGGAGGACGATGACCAATTGCGTTCGGCCAGTGCGGAGATGCGCGAACGCATGCGCTCCTTGTCTTTGCAGGCCCAACCCATGAGTTTCCGCCCCCCAGATGCCCAGTTGCAACCTTCGCGCTGACTGCGCCTGGCTGCTATGGCCCTAGCCAGCGTGGCGTATCCCATATATAGATAGTCAATCAGGAGATTCTTTACATGACAAAACCTGTTACCCGTCGTCATCTCGTCGCGACCTTGGCAGCGCCTGCGGTTTTGGCGGTGCTGGTGGGCTGTGCCGCCACAGGTGGCGCAGTGGTGTCGGCTGAAGATGACCAAGCAGCACTTCTAACGCGCGCAAAAGCGTATTGGGGGCTCATTCAGAAAAATGACCGTGTAGGCGCTTGGGCCTATGAGGAGCTGTCCAAAGACCCGAATGCAACGCTCGAGGCCTACCTCAAGCGTGGTGGCATTGCCTTTGACGCCGTAGAGGTCCGTGGCGTACGCAGCATTGAAGGCGACCGCGCACTGGTCAATGTGTGGATGCGCTACTCGTTGCCATTGCTGCGCGTGAAAAAGCAAGAGGCTGTCGCCGAAGACGAATGGCGCCGCATCGATGGCGTGTGGCACCATGTGCAGCGCCGTAGTGTCATGTTTCCAACAGCCCAGTGATACTTCGTTGTTTGAGTGCAACAAACGAGCATGCAGTGGGTTTCTCGTGGAAATAGGTTGAAAAAATCAAAGGTATCAGTATAAGATTGCATCAACCCAAACGGAGTACGGATGGGTTGCAGATCCCGCACAGGGTGGGAAAGCTTCCTTCAATTATCTAAGGACTGAGAAGATGAAAAAATTTGCAATGGCAGCCGTTGCAGCCGCTGCGCTGAGTGCTGGTGTGGCGCAGGCGTACACCGTGGGTACGTTCAGCAATGGTTTCGTGGTTCCTAACGTGATCCACAACGGCGACACCGATACCACCGCTGTGGGTATCATCAACCAAACCGGTAACGTTGTGCCTGTGTTCTGGACGTTCTTTGATGCGAACTCCAACCACGTGACCGACGGTTGCTTCCCTCTGACCAACAAGGACTACGAGCCCTTCATCTGGTCGCAACAATCCGGCACCGGCTTGGCTGGTACCCGCGGTTACCTGGTGTTCGCTGTGGGTGCTAACACTGCTTCCACCACCGCTGCTGGCGCTTGCAATGTGGCTAACGCCGCTGCTGGCATGGGCACGGGCGCTATTGGTGCCAATGCTTTCCAAGTGAACACCACTGCACAAGACGTGGCATTCGTTCCAGTCATCGACGGTCCTCTGACCCTGGCTACTGGCTCTGACCTGACGACCCTGGGTCCATTGAACCTGCTGTCTGTTGCTGGTGCACGTGCTGTGACGGCTGGTCCTTCGGCTACGCCTGCTTTCAGCATGCGCTATGCAGTTGACGCCGCTCTGAATGCTGGTCTGGAAACCCGCATTGTGGTGTGGTCGACTGGTGACCAACGCGGCACCCACACGGTCAACATGTACGACGCGGCTCAAAACCGTAAGTCGGTGAACTTCGCTCTGGCTGAAGCCGAACTGTCGTTCTTCAACCCAGAAACCATCCCTGGTCGTCCTGCCAACTTCACCGATGGTTTCATCGAGTGGGCTCCCGTGGCTGCTGAGCCAGCTGACTATCCAGGTACTTCTGGTCAGTCGCTGTTCTCCCTGGGCGGTTCCGTGTTCACGTACAGCCTGATCAGCGCACCTGCTTTCGGTGCTGTGCAATCGGTTCTCGGTTCGCACAACTAATATTTCTTAGTGCATGTGGCACTTCGGTGCTGCATGCAACAAAAGAAATAAAACTTGGCAATACCCTTTGGGGTGTTGCCAAAAAAAATGGCGCCAAACTGGCGCCATTTTTTTTGCTTGTGGAGTTTTCATGAAATTGTCTCGTTCTGTTCACTTTCGCTGGTTCGGTGTGGTGGCGTGCCTGGTGATGATTGCGGGTTGTCAGATGCAGCCAGTCGCAGGTGCTGGGGCTGCAGCATCCCCGGCCGTACAGGTGCCCCAAGGTGGGGGTGACCGTATCAAGATCGAAGCCCCCATGGTGTGGGGGGGGGAGGCGCGTTGTTCCACTGCCATGGGTTGCCGCCTCGTGCTGATTGAGCATGAGGAAGGGAAGGTGGCGTTGCACAAAATTGACGGCAGAGTCTCGCGTCTGTTGGATCGCCAAACGGTGGCGTATCACCCAGATTCTGCGATCTGGTTGTCAGACAGCTTGGTTGCAGCGGCGGTGGAGACCACAGGTAGTCTGGATATCTTCCGCATTGAGGGTGAGCGCATGGTGCGTGTCCACCAGGCGGTGGTGGGTTTTGCGCCGCGAGATGTGATTCTGGTCAACGCCTCGCAAGGGCAGTACAAATTCCTGGCGACGCCTTACAGCGGTAAGGAAGTGTCGTGGATCGACTGGCATGAGGACAATCGCCAGGCCGCTACGTCAAAAAAAACCCGCTGGTGCGAGGCTCCGTGGCATCCAGTGCGCGTGAGCAAACTTCCTGGCACACAAGGGGGGGGTATTGCGGTGGCGTGTTTGGATGATCGCAAGGTAGTGGTTGTGTCTGATGCGGATTTGCTGGCAACACCGCGTGTTCTCGCAAGCTTTGCTGCCATCGCACGCCAGGCCCGGCCGTCACCGTCAGGCCATTGGCTGTATGTGTCGTTAGAGACGGGTTCGCGCAACGCCCGCATCAACATGCAAAGCGGGGAACTCCAATGGATCCAGTCCCCTCTGACCGGCAGTGTTTCGGTAGCGCCGTTGTCCGACGATCTTGTGGTTTGGGGTGAAGATGCAAAGCTTTATCTGCAGCGTCTTGATGCCGACGCCAAGGTGCTTGAAACACGGTGGTTGAAGACCAGTGGGTTCTCTACCGGCTTGCAGCTGATTGACCTGGATGGTGATGGTGAACGTGATCTGGTAGTGCTCAACTCGGTGGATACCGTGGTGGATGTAATTTACGGCCCGCTGTGGGACCGTGCGGCTGAGCGCCTTTGAGTGTGTGTTCTTCTTAAATATTGCTATGAGTCATTTTTCGCAGAACTTGAATTGGCCCCGCGCTTTTGTTGCTGTTGCTCTGACAGTCGCAGTCTCTACGGCTGGGGCAGCGGAGGCGCTGGTGCGCTTTGCCAATGGTGAAACCATTACCAAGGCTGATTTGTCCGTGTATTTGGATCGTCGAGTGGATTTGCGCTCCACCAGCCGGAACGTCTGGGGTGTGCAAACCACCTTGCGGGAAATGGCCTTGGTCCGGGCATTAGCGCTGGAAGGTGCTGCAATGGGCCAGCCCCGAGAAGAGGGCAAGGAGGCGCAGCGTTTTGATGATGTTTATGCCCAGGCTGTGTATACCAAGCTCGCGCCAGCCTGCAAGCCTCCGGCGGACGAAACTGCCGCTCGCCAGTTCTTCCAGGATCATCCCCAGGCTTTCAGGGTGCCTCCCATGGCGCGGTTGAGTCGCGTGATTCTCCCGGCTTCTGAGTCCCTTGAGGGTGAGCCCGCAGCGGCATGGTTGATGAAGCAAGCCCAGGCAGTGGCCTCCGGTGCGAAATCGTTTGACGATTTGGCCAAGCAGGCGGAATCCGTGTACAAGCTTGATGCCCAGGGCGATCTGGGTTGGGTTACCCTTTTTGAAGAAGACGCTAGCGTCCTGCGTGTGCTGGCCACTACCAAGCAAGGTGAAATGGTAGGTCCGATTCGGGAGGGTGATTTTGCCTATCTCTTCAAAGTAGACGAAAAACGTGAAGGCCGCCAGCTGGCCTGGGGCGATGTGGCGGTTTCCGTGCCCACCCGCGCAGTCACTTACTGCCGCCAAGAGGGAAGCAAGAAAGTCCGGGAGGATCTTTTCAAGAAGTACGGGGTGGATTTGGATGGTGCGGCGATCAGGGCCTTGTTCTCGAAACAGTCTGCAGCAAATTAGCGGGCGTCCGGAGCCTTGGGGGTTGGCGGGCAGGGCTGATTACAAAGGGTGCACAGTACAATGGCAGGTTTTGCGGATCGCTAGGCCTGTCGCCCTGAATCGCTGTCAGGCGCAGGGCATATGACGCCGTATCCTGAGCGAGACCTTGCTGCACCTAGACAATGACTGAAATACGCGCCTCCGTGTTGATCCCCGTCAAGAACGGAGGGCCCTTGCTGGGTGAAGTGCTGGATGCTGTGCTCTCGCAGCAAGTACCTTGGCCATTCGAGGTTATCGTTGTGGATTCCGGTTCATCCGATAATTCTGTGGAATGTGCCCGGCAGCGTGGTGTTCGTGTAGAGACCATTCCTGCTGCAGAGTTCGGCCACGGCCGTACCCGCAATCTACTGGCTTCCATGGCAAGGGGGCAGTTTCTGGTATTTATCACGCAAGACGCGCGACCTGCGGGCCCCAAATGGCTGTACAACATGGTGCAGGGCTGCGATGCTGAGCCAGGCGTCGCGGGGGCTTTTGGTCCTCATCGAGCCCATCCCCAAGCGCGGCATATTACGCACTGCGAACTGAGTCAGCATTTTGCCGGCTTTGGTGACAAGCTATCTGTGGTTCGCCTTGAAGACCCCGCCCGGTTTGCCAGAGATCCTGGCTATCGCCAGTGGCTGCACTTTTTCTCCAGCAACAATTCATGCATTCGCCGCTCGGTGTGGGAGCAATTGCCTTTGCCAGAAGTGGCATTTGCAGAGGACCAGACATGGGCGCTGCGCGCCATTGAGGCGGGGCACGCGAAGGCCTTTGTGCCAGATGCGGTGGTCTACCATTCGCACGATTTCGGTGTGTGGGAGACGTTGCAGCGCAATTTTGACGAAGCACGCTCATTCCATCTCTACTTTGGCTATCGCATTCAGGACAGCTTGGCGCAGGCTTTGAAGTCTGGTCTGTACTTGGCTAAGCGGGATCTTGGCTGGTTGCGCAGCGGGGGGCTGCAGGGCTGGCGCCTTTGTAAAAATGCGATTTACATGGGCTTCATTGAAATGGCGAGGGTTTCGGGACAATACCTGGGCACGCACCATGACCGTTTGCCCGCTTGGCTGCTGCGCTCGGTGTCGCGCGATGAGCAATTGCAGCGTGCGGGAGCTGTCTGACCATGGCGTTGAATCTGTCCAAGAAGATTTGGCGTGTGAAAGAAATGGCGCGCAAGGAAGGCGTTTTTGCCGCCCTGCGTGCTGTGGTGCGTCGCCTGCGCCAAGGCCCAGGGAGGTATGTGGATGTCTTTCGCCACTACGACTTTGCCCTGCCTTATGTCTTGCCTGCCCAGTCGGGTGAGGCCAAGCCGGGCACCTTGCTGTGGTTCATTCCTGACTTCAATGTCGGGTCCGGTGGCCATCTGAACATCTTCCGCACCATCTGGCATCTGGAGCAGATGGGCTACACCTCCAGTATCGTGATCGGCAAGCCCGTCATGCACCACGATGCGCAGGAGGCCCGCGAGGCCATTCGGAAGCACTTCTTTCCGCTTCAGGCGCAGGTGTTGTTGGGTCTTGAAGATCTGCCGCCGTGCGAATTCTCCGTTGCTACGGGATGGGACACTGCCTACACCGTACGCGCCTTTACGGGCGCGAAGCACAAGCTCTACTTTGTACAGGACTACGAGCCGCATTTTTACCCCGTCGGGTCGGAGTCGGTCCTGGCACAGAATACTTACAGCTTTGGATTTTTCGGGATCACGGCGGGCGGCTGGCTGGCCAGCAAGTTGGCGAACGAATATGGCATGACCACCCACCCGGTAGGTTTTGGAGTGGAACTAGAGCGTTACCGGCGCTTGCCGCGCAGGGAGCCGGAAATTCGCCGGGTTTTCTTCTACGCGCGTCCCCCCACGCCCCGCAGGGCGTTTGAGTTAGGACTTCTGGTGCTGAATGCAGTGTGGGAGCGAATGCCCGACGTCCAGTTCGTACTGGCAGGCTGGGACACGGCTGGCTATCACATTCCGTTTCCACACCTGGGGTGTGGAACCGTGGCGCTCGATGATCTGCCGGATCTCTACAGCCAGTGCGATGTGGCGCTGGTTCTGTCGCTCACGAATGCATCGCTGTTGCCCCTGGAGTTGATGGCTTCGGGTTGTGCTGTGGTTTCGAATCGGGGGCCCAATGTGGAATGGCTCCTCAATGAAGACGTGGCCGCTTTGGCGGAGTCTTCGCCCGAGGGGTTGGCGGATGCAGTCTGTGACTTATTGCAAAACGATGAACGGCGCCATGCCTTGAGCGCGCGGGCCGAAAAGTTTGCGCGGGCGCAGACTTGGGACATGGTTGCGAAGGACTTTGAAGCAGCCCTGCTGCACGCGCGCACCCAGCAGCAAGTGGAGGCTTCCTGATGCGTTGCGCGATTCTGGGAGGTGCTGGGTTTCTGGGGCGCCATATTGGGCGTGCCATGGCGTCGGAAGGCGCAGAGGTGTGGTCGGTAGACCGGTCATTGTCGGCTGCGGGTAGTGCTCCCTGGCTGGCGGGAGAGGTGCAGGCAGATTGTTTTGACCTGCCCTCCTGGTGGGATGTGGTGGGGGGGGCAGACGTGATTGTTCACCTCGCTTCCTCCACGGTGCCGGCCACGGCCAGTGAGGACCCCATCCAGGATGTCCAGACCAATCTGGTGGGAACCTTGCGCCTTCTTCAGGAATTGCGCAAAAAGGCCGCGCGCCCCAAGTTGCTGTTTGCGTCATCCGGTGGGGCGGTGTACGGGCGGCCGCAGTATGTGCCTTTGTGTGAGGCCCACCCCACCATGCCCATGGGGGCCTACGGCGCCACCAAACTGGCGATTGAGCACCACTTGCGCATCGAAGAGGCACAGCATGGCCTGCCATGCCGGATTCTGCGTTTGAGCAATCCCTACGGTGAGTGGCAGCAACCCCATGGGGTCCAAGGTGTGATTGCCGTTTTTGCACACCGTGCGCTCAATGCGCAACCGCTGGATGTGTGGGGGGACGGGTCCGTGGTGCGCGATTTTGTTTACGCTGCGGATGTGGGATATGCGTTCGCAGCAGCGGCGCGCCATGAGGGGGAGACCCGGATATTCAACATTGGCGGTGGTGCAGGGCACAGCGTCAACGATATTGTGCACACACTGGAGCAGTTGTTGGGGCATGCCGTAGAACGGCGTGTATTCCCTGCGCGTGCTTTTGACCCACCGGTCAATGTGTTGGACATTCAGCGTGCCCAGAACGAGCTGTTCTGGAAGCCGACGATGGCTTTCGAGGACGGGGTGGCCAAATCGGTCGAATGGTTGCGGACGGTAGCATGACGCGCCCTGTTTCCCATTCCACTGGGGTCTCATCGGCAGCGCCGCGCAATGCGCGCCAGCTGTGGGTGCTTTGGCGGTACTGGATGGTGCGCGAGTTCAAGACGCGCTATGCCGGTTCGGTATTGGGTTTTGCCTGGGCTTTTGTTCAGCCCGTCGCCACGCTGGCTATCTTCTATGTTCTTTTTGGCTTGGTGCTGGCGGTGCGGGTGCCCGGGCTGGACGTGAACAATGGCTATCTGCTGCACCTTCTGGCGGGGCTTGCAGTCTGGCTACCCTTTACCGATGCCATTGGCCGTGGGGTTGGGTCCCTGGCGGCGTACGAGGACTTTCTGCGCAAGCAGCCTATGCCTGCGGAGATACTGCCCGCAGTGTCCGTTGGAGGTAGCCTGCTCGTTCTGGGTATTGGCTATGCGCTGTTGATTGTCTTGTCGGTGGTGCAGGGTGTGGGGCCTTACGCGTCACTGGCTTGGCTACCGGTTCTGGTGCTGGCCCAGATTGCGCTGACCTTTGGTCTTACGTTGCTGCTGAGCATGGCCCACTTTCTGTGGCGTGATGTGGGCTCCATGGTGGCCTTCGCACTACAGCTCTGGTTCTACCTGACACCTGTCGTATACCCCCTGTCCCAGGTGCCGGAGAAATTCCACAACTGGTTCCTTTTCAACCCCGTAGCTTGCCTGGTCCTGATGGTGCAGAGCACTGTATTGCATATGCCGGTGCCGCCGGGAACCCCCGTGGCCTTGGCCGTATGGGTGTTGTTGCTGGGTGGAGGGGGGTGGTGGTTCTTCCGCTCAATGAAGTCTGCACTGGGCGAGGCCTTGTAAAGCCATGACGATCCGCTTTGAAGGCATTGAAAAGACCTATATGGTCTACAGCCGTCCGCAGGACCGGCTTTGGGAGTGGGTGACGCGTAAGCAGCGCCACCGTATACATGTCGCTTTGACCGGGGTGGATTTTGAGGTGCAGGCCGGCGAAACGTTTGGCCTCATCGGTGAAAACGGTGCGGGCAAAAGCACCTTGCTGAAAATCGCGGCAGGCACCATCCGTCCCACCCGTGGGCAGGTGTTTCAAGAAGGCCGCGTTGCCGCGTTGCTGGAGCTTGGTGCGGGGTTTCACCCGGAGGAGTCCGGCTACGACAACATCCGCTTCATGGCCGCGTTGCATGGGCTGGAGGGCACCGCCATGGAGGACTTCATTGTCCGCGCCACTGCGTTCTCGGAGTTGACCAAGGAGACGCTGGAGCGGCCGGTGAAGACCTACTCATCGGGCATGTTCATGCGGCTCGCTTTTGCCGCTGCGACGGCCATCGATCCGGATGTTTTGATCGTGGATGAGGCGCTCTCCGTGGGCGACCTGCATTTCCAGAAGAAGAGCCTCAATCGCATTCTGGAGCTTCGTGAGCGAGGCGCCACGGTGCTTTTCTGTTCCCACAACCTGTATCAGGTACGAAGCCTCTGTCAGCGGGCGGCATGGATACACGGCGGTCGAGTGCAGGCGATCGGAGCTACCGAGGACGTGGTGACCGCCTACGAATCCCATGAGCGACGCAGGTATGCCCACCTGCGCGTCGAGGCCCATGAGGCTGCAAAAAAGGATGAAGCGGCGCAGCCCGCAGCGGCGTCTTCGTCGGGAGCGCCATTGGTAAAAATCGCCGGCCTGACGATCGAAACGGGGGACGGCATCAACCCTGCGCAGGTGGATTCGTTTCAGGATCTGTCGGTAGAGATCGAGATCGAGTCCTATGCGGACGCGCCGTTTCATGTGTTGTTTGCAATTGTTCGCCCGGACAAGGACAACGTTTTTGGCACGAGCACGCAGTTTCGTGCCGAGGGTAAGCCGCTGCAGGGCACTGGCAGCCACCGCATTCGCGCCAGGTTCCCACGCTTGCCGCTCCTGTCGGGTGAATACCTCTGGAGCGTCTATGTCCTGGATGATTCAGGTATCCAGGTGCTGGACATGGCGGAACTTATCCAGCCCTTTACCGTGCTGAACCAGAAGCACCGGGAGTTTGGTGTTGCCTGGCTGGAACACGAATGGGTGCTGGTGGAATGACGCGAGCCTGGTCTCTGGACCTGCTTTTCCCTTTCATTGCCCGGCTGCCTACGACCCTGCCCTGGCGGCTGGCCGGGCGGATAGGGCGGGAATCAGCGGCGGAGCGCGAGCACCTGCTGCGCTGGCTCGAAAGCTTGTTTGCCCGGGTCTTCCCGCAAGCCACGGGGGGGCAGCATGCGCAATGGGCTCGCGCCCACTTGGACATGTTAGCGCAGGAGATGGTGGATGCCATGGCCTTCAGCCGCCTGGGCCGTTCCGGAGGGCCGACCATTGATCTGCAAGGTGCCGAGTTTGCCAAAGGCCTTGCTCGCCAAGGCAAGGGCTTCATACTGGTTCTCAATCACTATGACCGGCTTCTGACGGCCCCGGTTGCTTTGGCGAGGGAGGGTGTCGCCACCAATGTTCTGACCATGCCGGTCTTGGACAATCCGGAGCTTGAGGCTGCGCAGCGCCGTTTCTTGCTGCGAAAAATTCAAGGCTATACCGAGGTGACGGGTGGAAAATGGCACACCACGAGTGAAGGGCTGCGCCCGGTGCATGAAAGCCTGCGGGCGGGGCAAGCGTGGGTGATTCTGGCTGATGCATGGCGACCTGAGTTTGGCCGCTTGCGTGGTAACCCTTTTCTGGGCGGCAACCTGAGTCTGCCCACAGGTATTGAGCGTCTGGCGCAATCCACGGGCGTTCCGTTGCTGCATGCTGTGACTTATTCCCGACGCCCTGACCATCTGGAGGTTGTCGTCGAGCCATTGCCGGAAAATCCCAGGCAGGCGATCGATATAGTCATCCAGCGGCTGGAGCAGGATGTTCTGGCCCGGCCTTGGGCATGGTGGCAGTGGGGATTGTGGGATCAGATGTGGCAGCCCGAACCGGCGCCAAAGGCGGAGGGAAATGCATGACCAATATTGAGCGATACGACTACGCATTCGACCCGGATGGTGAGGAGTGGGCCGCTCGGTTGCTGCGCCGCGTACCACCAGATGGCGGCTCGGTCTTGGAGCTTGGGCCGGGCCCTGGCGCCATGACCCGTGTTCTCCTGGCTCGGGGCTATCGCGTCACGGTGGTGGAAAACGACCCCGAGGCGCTGGAAGTGCTCAAGACACTGGACGTGGAGGTCATCCCTGGAAATCTGGACAGCACCGACTGGCTGGATGCGCTCAAGGGTCGGCAGTTTGATACGGTGATGGCTTGTGATGTGCTGGAACACCTCAGAAAGCCCGAAGATGTGTTGCAGCGGTTGAGTGAGTTTGTCGCTCCCATGGGCTGTCTACTGATTTCCGTTCCGAACATCGCCTATGCCGGGGTGCTGGCTTCTATGCGAAGCGGCATCTTTGACTATTCCGACAAGGGCCAACTGGACAGGACCCATGTCCGTTTCTTTACCAAACGCAGCATGGAGAAGATGTTGCTGGACTGCGGATGGGCTCCCCGGGTCTGGGAAGCCAACAGGGTACCCGTTGAATGCAGCGAATTCGCCGGCTACTGGAGCGCCCTGTCGGGCGACCAGCGCCAGGCGTTGTTGGCTGGGTGGCAGGACTTTGACGTCTACCAGTGGATGGTGGTGGTCACGCCTTCTGTGGATGCTCCAACGTGGGAGCTGAAAGAGGCTCGGGGCATGGCGGAAAGCTTGCGCGACGAGTTGCAAGCACTGACGGTGCTGCACCAGCGCGAACGAGCTTCGTTGCTGGAGCACCAGAAGGCCTTTGCGGAAGCCAAGGACCTCATTGGGAAACTCCAGCAAGAGATCAATGAGTTGCGCACAGAGGTGGGTTCGCTGCGGGCCGAAAAGACACTGGTGGAGTCTGAGCTTGCGACCACGCAAATAGCGTTGCAGGCCAGGACGGCGGAGCTGAACGATCGCGCATGGCGCAGCCGTTGGCGCAGGCTCATAGGTTCGCATCACAGCCGGTGAACATGACGGACATGCTGCTGGGAATTCCTGCTTTCACGGCGTCACACGCAGGTGTGGATCGCATGGGCGCCGAATGTCGGATCGACCCGTCCGTCTCGGTCATGCGTTTCGGCCAGCGCTCCGATGTCTTGTGCCTGGCCGACGGGGTCAGTATCTATGCCCAGACACGGCTGGTGCTGGGCGATGTGGTGGCAGATCCCTGCGTGGGTATCCGCATCGGAGCCCGTACTATCGTCAATGTGGGAGGCTACCTGTCGGGTGAAGGTGGCCTGGAGATTGGTGAGGATGTCCTGATTGGTCCCCATGCCAAGCTGCTGTCCGCCGGCCATGCCATCGATGGGGGGGATGTGGTGATTGCTCGCAACCGAATCACCCGGGCAAGAATCGTTGTGGAAGACGGTGCCTGGATCGGTGCTGGCGCGATTGTTCTAGAGGGCGTGACGATTGGCCGTGGCGCGGTCGTGGCAGCCGGGGCGCTGGTGCGACAGGATGTCCCGGCGGGCATGGTAGCTGCAGGTATGCCCGCCAGGCTGATCCGTTCAAGGCGGGGGGATGCATGGCCGGAGCCTGAGCCCGAGGCAGCGGCCTCCTGGTTGCAACAGGTCGGTGCTGGGCTGAAAAGTTTCTTTCGCGAAGGGCGCGAGGTCAAATGAGAACCATGAGTCTGTTTTGGAAGGAGTCTGATGAGCACGACCTCCCATCGCTTGGGACGGTCATGCGTGGTGTCATGCTCTTGGTTTTTCTGGTTGGGGGATGGTTGCCGTCCTCCTGGGCGAACCAGGTGTGGGAGTTTGTGGATGGGGAGGGCGTAACCCACATCGGCAATGTGCCTCCTTCGGCGGCTACGCGGGGTGTGATCTGGCTCAGCCGTGTGCCTCCCGCCTCGGTGGTGAAGGGCAAGGATCGCAGCCCCTCTGCACTGCAGTTTCCGGGCTATGACGACGTCAAGCAGCACCTGGAAGCGGCGGCGGTGGCGCAGTCGCTGGACCCTGCATTTGTGATTGCCGTCGCGGCAGCAGAGTCGGCCTTCAATGTGAAAGCCGTTTCGCGCAAAGGTGCGTTGGGGCTGATGCAGGTCATGCCGGCAACGGCTGAGCGTTATGGGGTTGCAGCGCGCCCTTCGTCAGACGGAGAGCATGCCGCGATGGAGCCCAAAGTGAATGCGCAGATTGGCACCCGCTACCTGGCCGATCTGCTGCGCATGTTCGATGGCGACAAGGAACTGGCGCTGGCGGCGTACAACGCCGGGGAAGGTGCCGTGATCAAGTATGGTCGGCGCATCCCGCCGTATCCCGAAACGCAGCAGTACGTGGAAAAGGTGATGCGTTTTTACCGTGGCTCGCTTCGGTAGTGGCCCCGGGTTCTGACCGCATGAACCCCTCCATGGCCCCCTCGGAGTTGTCGAGGGGCCGGCCTGATTCCGGCTCGGGCCTTCGTGGTGGCGTCTTCCCAGGTTCTCCCCACATGGCGTCCTTGCAGCATGCCAACAGCCCCAGTTCGCTGGGGTGGGGCTGCGTGGATAGCGCTTTCTTACAGGTGCTGGGACTGAGTGCGGGTACCATCGGCCGCTCATGATCTGGTTATCTGTGGTGGCATTCATCGTTGCAGCGTTGGCGGCAGGGTTCATCGTGCGGTGGATGCACAGCCACGCTTCCGTGTACGGCAACGGCATGCCCCAACGCTTTCATCTGGGGGACGTTCCCCGCTTGGGGGGAGCCGCATTGCTGCTGGGCATTGGGTGCAGTTGGGGCCTTGGTGTTCTTCAATCTACCCATTGGGGTGATCCTGGCTCGCTGAAGCTCGGAGCTTGGGTGGGGGGCTGGCTGGTGGCCTTGCTGCCCGCCGCGCTGGGCGGCATTGCGGAGGACATGACCCAGCGCCTGTCTGTGCGTTACCGTTTGAGCCTGACCGGCGCATCCGGCGCTCTGGCGGTGATCCTGCTGGATCTGACCTTGCCGCGCATGGGGTGGCCTTGGCTGGATTCTTTGCTGGCCGCTGCTCCGTGGCTGGGCGTTGCGGTGGTTGTTCTGGCGGTTGCGGGACTTCCCCATGCGTTCAACATTATTGATGGCTACAACGGCCTGGCGGGCATGGTGGCTCTGATCGTCTGTCTTGCGCTGGCCCATGTGGCCCTGCAGGTGGGGGACCGTGCGCTGGCTGCGCTGTTGGTGTCCACAGCGGCGGCGACGGGCGGGTTTCTGGTCTGGAACTACCCGCGCGGAATGTTGTTCGCGGGGGATGGCGGTGCCTACGTGTGGGGCGGCGTGATTGCCCTGGCCAGCATTTCCCTGGTGCAGCGCAACGCCGATGTGTCGCCCTGGTTCCCCATGCTTTTGCTGATCTACCCCGTCTGGGAAACGATCTTCTCGATCTACCGCAAGACCGTGAGGGGCGTTTCCCCCGGCGTTGCCGATGCGCTGCACTTTCACCAATTGATTTACCGTCGCATTGTTCGGGGTGTCTTCCATGACGATGAATCGCGCAGGGTGTTGATGCGCAATAACCGCACATCCCCCTACCTGTGGGGCTTCACCTTGCTGACGGTGGTGCCTGCGGTACTGTTCTGGAGCAATACCCCACTGCTGATGGCGTTTTGCGGCCTGTTCGTCATCAGCTATGTGATGGCCTACCTGGCCATTGTGCGTTTCAAGGTACCCAACTGGTTGCGCCACTGACGGCGGGTGCGCTGGCAAACCCAGCGCGCCGCGCGAATGCGGCACAATTTGCGCCTCACCGTTTTCTCTGGATGGCCCGCCTCCATGACCGACCTTCTTTCGATTGCCCCGCGCGACAAGGCTGAAATCCTGGCCCAGGCGCTGCCTTACATCCGCAAGTTCCATGGCAAGACCATGGTCATCAAATATGGCGGCAACGCCATGACCGACCCCGCGCTGCAGGCCGACTTTGCCGAGGACGTGGTGCTGCTCAAGCTCGTGGGCATGAACCCCGTGGTCGTGCACGGCGGCGGACCTCAGATTGAGACGGCGCTGAACCGCCTGGGCAAGAAGGGCGAGTTCATCCAGGGCATGCGGGTGACCGATGCTGAGACCATGGAAGTGGTCGAGTGGGTGCTGGCCGGCGAGGTGCAGCAGGACATCGTGGGCCTGATCAACCAGGCCGGCGGCAAGGCTGTGGGCCTGACGGGGCGCGACGGCGGCATGATCCGTGCGCAGAAGCTCAAGATGGTGGACAACAAGAACCCGTCCATCGAGCACGATGTGGGGCAGGTGGGAGACATCGTCTCCATCGATCCGAGTGTGGTCAAGGCGCTGCAGGACGACGCCTTCATCCCCGTCATCAGCCCCATCGGCTTTGGTGAGAACAACGAGAGCTACAACATCAACGCCGACGTGGTGGCCAGCAAGCTGGCCACGGTGCTGCAAGCGGAAAAGCTCATGCTGCTGACCAACACGCCCGGCGTGCTGGACAAGGCGGGCAATCTGCTCACCGACCTGACGGCCCGCGAGATCGACGCGCTGTTTGCCGACGGCACCATCTCTGGCGGCATGCTGCCCAAGATTGCGGGAGCGCTGGATGCTGCCAAGGCCGGCGTGAACGCAGTGCACATCATTGATGGGCGTGTGCCGCACGCCATGCTGCTCGAAATCCTGACCGACCAGGCCTACGGGACCATGATTCGTAGCCATTGAAATGGTCCATCCCTCTGAGTCGCTTCTCGCCTTCTCCCTTCTCTCGCTTCGCGGGGTGGGTGACGTCGCCAGCGCCAGCACAGGGTATTGGCTGTCCTTGCGCGGCGGCCGCCGGATGAGGCTGCGCCAGCCTATCGGGCATGCTGCTATGCACAGCGAACAAGTGGGTTGATATGCGACTCTTGCTGGTCGAAGACGATGTGATGGTTGCCAGCGGCATCAAGCTGGGGTTGACCGACGCGGGGTACGCCGTGGATTGGGTCGGAAGCGGTGAGCGCGCCGAAGAGGTGCTGCGCACCGAGTCGTTCGACGCGGCCATCATCGATATCGGCCTGCCGGCCATGGATGGGCTGGAACTCACCCGCCGCCTGCGCCGCCCTGATATGGCAAGCCCCGCCCTGCCGGTGCTGATCCTCACCGCGCGCGATGCACTGCACGACCGCGTGCAGGGGCTGGACCTCGGGGCCGACGACTACATGGTCAAGCCCTTCGAGTTGCCTGAACTGCTGGCACGCCTGCGCGCCCTGCTGCGCCGCTCGCAAGCCGCGACCACAGCGGTGTTGAGTTTTGGTCCGCTGGAGCTGGACACGGCTGGCCGTCGCGCCAGCATCCGTACCGGGGACGGGGAGCAGGTCATTGAGCTCGGTCCGCGCGAATGGACTGTGCTGGAGTACCTGCTCATCAATGCCCCCAAGCCTGCCAGCAAGGACAAGCTTCTGCAGGCTCTGACGGGTTGGGACAAGGAGATCACGCCCAACGCGGTGGAGGTCTACGTCTCCCGGCTGCGTGGCAAACTGGAGCCGCATGGCGTGGCGCTGCGTTCGATCCGTGGGTTCGGCTATCGGCTTGAACTCCAGGCTGCCTGAGCGGAACCGGCCTGGCTGAAGCCGTCGGTAAGGATCATGATGACGCCGCCGGACCGAGCCATCCCTTCCCCACGGCCCGGCCTGCGTGCCATGACCTCCGACCTGCGCAATCGGCTGCTGATCTTGCTGGTGCTGCCTTTGTGCGCGCTGGCTCTGGTGGGCGTGTGGCTCGACTACCGCTCGGCCGACGAGGCCGCCGGGCGGCACGACCAGCGCCTGCTGCGGCTGTTGCCCGCTCTGGCAGATTCGGTGCTGGCCCCCTCCATCCGTGACCACGAGCCGCCCTTGCTGCTGCTGGCGCCTCCGGTCGAAGACTTTCTGCGCCAGAACACCGGGTTTGCGGGTTACAGCGTGCGCGACATCTCTGGACGCCTGCTGCTGGGCGACGACTGGGTGCACAGTGCCGTGCCCACCACCCATGCGCCCGAATTCCACAGCGTTGAGTTTGGCGGGGTGACCTATAGGGTGGCGGTGCAGCGTGGTCGCACCGGGGCTGGCGAACTAGTGGTGGCGCTGGCCGACGGGTCTGACCCGCGCCAGCAATGGGCGCAGCAGCTCCTGCTGCGGGTGCTGCTGCCCAACCTGGTGCTGGTGGCCGCCGCCGCGCTGGCCATCCACTGGGCTGTGGGCCGGGCCTTCAAACCGCTCGTGGACTTGGCCGAAGCGGTGGAGCACCGTTCGCCGCGTGACCTGAGCCCTATCGACGAAGCCTCGTCGCCCGCCGAGGTGCGCCCGCTCGTGCACTCGCTCAACCGCCTGTTTGCACTGGTCAATGCGCAGGCGGAAGGGCAGCGCCGCTTTGTGGCCGATGCGGCGCACCAGCTGCGCACCCCGCTGGCGGGCCTGCAGGCACAGGTCGAAGCCTGGGCCATGATGGCCAAGGCGGCGGCACCACCCCGGGTGTCCTTGTCAAATCTTGAGGGAAAATTGCCGCTAGCGCACGATGGGCAAGCGAAAGGTGCTATTGTTTTAGGAGTTGACCAGATCGAAAAGCTGCGCAATGCCACGCGCCGCACTTCGCAGCTTGCCCACCAGCTGCTGGCACTGTCGCGCGCCGATGCGCGCAGCCTGGACGCGCAGCCGCCCCAGCGTGTAGACCTCAAGGACCTGTGCGAAACCCTGCTGGAGACCTTTCTCGACCCAGCCACCGGCAAGGGGCTGGACCTGGGGCTGGAAGTCCAGCCCGTGCATGTCACCGGCCATGGCTGGCTGCTGCGCGAGTTGTTGTCCAATCTGGTGGACAACGCCATCAAGTACACCCCGGCGGGCGGCATTGTGACCATACGCTGTGGCATGCGCCAAGGGCGCGCAGGGCCGCCGCGTGTGTTCATCGAGGTGGAAGACGATGGGCCTGGCGTGCCCGATGCCGAGCGAGGGCGCGTCATGCAGCGTTTTTACCGGGTGCCCGGTACGGTGGGCGAGGGCACGGGGCTTGGGCTTGCCATTGCCGACGAAATTGCGCGCGTGCACCGCGCTGCCCTCACGCTGGGCACCGGCCCGCTGGGGCACGGCCTGCTGGTGACTGTGGTGTTTCCGCTGTAAATCGGCGTAGCGGTAGCTGCTCTCGCCCGTGCCCATGGGGCCGCCCCAGGGCCTGTGCGAGAATCATTTCCACACATGATTTACGCCCTGCCGCAGGCCGGTGCATGCCCACCTGGCATGTGAACCCGGCGCAGGGTGCCCTTGGCCGCATGGCCTTACCCCAGCCCTTGTTCCTGCATGTCTGAACTTTCGCCCCTCCCCGAGCCAGCCAGTACCGACGACGGGGGCGAAACTCCGGCTGCGCGCAAACGGCCCAAGCCGGGTGAGCGGCGCGTACAGATCCTGCAAGCGCTGGCGGCCATGCTCGAGCAGCCTGGGGCAGAGCGCATCACCACCGCCGCGTTGGCGGCGCGTCTTTCTGTCAGCGAGGCCGCGTTGTACCGCCACTTCGCCAGCAAGGCGCAGATGTTCGAAGGGTTGATCGACTTCATCGAGCAGACCGTGTTCACCCTGGTCCAGCAGATTACCGGCCGCGATGTACCCGATCCGGACCAGTCTGCCGAAGTGGGCACGCGCCAGGCTGCGCGGATCGTGGCGTTGCTGCTGCAGTTTGGCGAGCGCAACCCCGGCATGGTGCGCGTGATGGTGGGCGATGCCCTGGTGTTTGAGCACGAGCGCCTGCAGCAGCGCATGAACCAGTTTTTTGACCGCATCGAATCCACCCTGCGCCAGTGCCTGCGCCCGGCGGTGGCGGGCTCTGCCACACCCACTGTGGATGCCCAGGTCGCGGCCAGCGTGCTCACGGCGTTTGCCGTGGGGCGCCTGCAACGCTACGCGCGCTCGGGTTTCAAGCGCCCGCCATCGGAGCACCTGGAAGCCAGCCTGGCGCTGATTCTCTGATACCACCGCCTGGGTGCCGCCTGCCGTGGGCGGCCCGGTGGCGGGGGCGGAAGCGATGGGGTGGGGCAGTGGGTGGCACCGCCGCAACGAATGGTTTGGGTGGGCCTCCCTATTTTTTCCGGGGGTTTTGGTCGGGCGGAGAATTTGCTGCAGAATAGAACGAACGTTCGTTTTTATTTGCCCGCATGTCCGCCACCTCTTCATCCAGCCAGGTCACCCGCATCCCGCGCGCTCGCAGCGGTACCGGCCGCGCCCTGCAAAAAGGCCAGCAAACCAAGGCGGCCATCGTCGAGGCAGCGCTGGGCCTGGCCACGCACATCGGCCTGGAAGGCCTGTCCATCGGGGCGTTGGCCGACGTCACGGGCATGAGCAAGTCGGGCGTGTTTGCCCATTTTGGCTCTCGCGAAGAGCTGCAGATCTCCGTGGTTCGTGAATACCACACGCGTTTCGAGCAGGAAGTGTTCTACCCCGCCATGTCCGCGCCGCGTGGCCTGGCCCGGCTCAGCGCCATGTTCGACAACTGGATGAAGCGCACCTCCATCGAAATCGATTCGGGCTGCATCTACATCAGCGGTGCGGTCGAATTTGATGACCGCACCGGCCCCGTGCGTGACGCGCTGGCCAGCTCGGTGCTGACCTGGCACGCCGCCATGCGCCGCGCCATCGAGCAGTGCAAGGGCCTGGGCGAGCTGCGCGCGGACACCAATGCCGAGCAGATGCTGTTCGAGATCCACGGCCTCATCCTCGCGCTGCACTACGAAGCACGCTTCCTGCAGACCCCGGGCTCCATGGCCCGGGCGGTGCAGGGCTTTCACAACATCCTGGCGCGCTACAGCGCCACACAACCAGGCGCCAGCGCAGAAGCAGCACCCGTTGCTGCTGCTGCCAAGCGCCGCAAAGTTTCCAACCAAACCACCACCTCCAAGGAGTAAACCCCATGCCTATGTACACGCCGCCCCTGCGCGACATGCAATTCGTCATGCACGAAGTGCTCAAGGTCAGCGATGAATTCAAGGCCATGCCGCCCCACGCCGAGGTGGATGTGGACACCATCAACGCGGTGCTCGAAGAAGCCGGCAAGTTCACTGCCGAAGTGACCTTCCCGTTGAACATCAGCGGCGACACCGAAGGCTGCGTGCTCAACAAGGCCACCCACGAAGTGAAGACCCCCACGGGCTTCAAGGATGCCTACGCCAAGTACGTCGAAGGTGGCTGGGCGGCACTGTCGTGTGACCCTGCCTACGGCGGCCAGGGCCTGCCCTTCGTGCTGAACCAGTGCCTGTACGAGATGATGAACTCGGCCAACCAGGCCTGGACCATGTACCCCGGCCTGTCGCACGGCGCCTACGAAGCCCTGCACGCCCACGGCACCGAAGAGCAAAAGGCCCTGTACCTGCCCAAGCTGACCAGCGGCGAGTGGACCGGCACCATGTGCCTGACCGAACCCCACTGCGGCACCGACCTGGGCCTGCTGCGCACCAAGGCCGAGCCGCAGGCCGACGGCACCTACAAGATCACCGGCAACAAGATCTTCATCAGCGCCGGCGAGCACGACATGACCGCCAACATCGTGCACCTGGTGCTGGCCCGCCTGCCCGACGCGCCCAAGGGCAGCAAGGGCATCAGCCTGTTCGTCGTGCCCAAGTTCAATGTGAAGGCCGACGGCTCGCTGGGCGAGCGCAACCCCATCTTCTGCACGGGCTTGGAGCACAAGATGGGCATCCACGGCAATGCCACCGCGCAGATCGCCATCGACGGCGCCATCGGCACCATGGTGGGCCAGCCCAACAAGGGCCTGGCCGCCATGTTCGTGATGATGAACGCCGCCCGCCTGGGTGTGGGCAACCAGTCGCTGGGCCTGACCGAAGTGGCTTACCAAAATGCGCTGGCTTACGCCAAGGACCGCATCCAGATGCGCAGCCTCTCGGGCGTGAAGGCCAAGGACAAGGACGCCGATCCCATCATCGTGCACCCCGACGTGCGCAAGATGCTGCTCACCGCCAAGGCCTACGCCGAAGGCGGCCGCGCGCTGCAGATCTTCTGCACGCTGCTGCTGGACAAGGTGCACAGCCACCCCGATGAAAAGGTGCGTGCCGAATCCGAAGAGATGGTGGCGCTGCTCACCCCCATCGTGAAGGCCTTCATCACCGACAACGGCCACATCTCCACCAACGCCTGCATGCAGGTCTTCGGCGGCCACGGCTTCATCAAGGAATGGGGCATGGAGCAGTACGTGCGCGACAACCGCATCAACATGATCTACGAAGGCACCAACACCATCCAGTCGCTGGACCTGTTGGGCCGCAAGATCCTGGGCAACAACGGCGCCACGCTCAAGAAGCTGGGCAAGCTGATCGGCAAGCTGGTGGAAGAAGAAGGCGTGAACGAGAAGATGGCCGAGTTCATCAACCCGGTGGCCATGCTGGGTGACCAGATGACCAAGTTCACCACCGAGATCGGCTTCAAGGGCATGCAGAACCCCGACGAAGTGGGCGCTGCCGCCGTGGACTACCTGCGCGTGGCCGGCCAC
The DNA here is from genome assembly GCF_057808995.1 of Acidovorax sp. FG60. Classification (NCBI taxonomy): domain Bacteria; kingdom Pseudomonadati; phylum Pseudomonadota; class Betaproteobacteria; order Burkholderiales; family Comamonadaceae; genus Acidovorax; species Acidovorax sp. FG60. The sequence continues at coordinate 66,757 of NZ_JBMDJC010000006.1, read as the reverse complement.
TTGGTGTTCGGCTACCTGTTCGCCCGCATGGCCCAGGTCGCCCTGCGCGAGATCGCCGCTGGCAACACCGACCCGTTCTATGGCGCCAAGCTGCAGACGGCGCGCTTCTACTTTGCCAAGCTGTTCCCCGAAACCGTCACGCTGATGCGCACGGCCCGTGCTGGCAGCAAGGTGCTGATGGACACGGATCTGGCCCTGGCCTGATCGGTAGACCTGCGGATTTCAAGCTTTTTTGGCACGGAGCGCCTATGTATAAAGCGGTAGCAGCTATCATTTTCGTAGCGTTTTCAGCGCCCGTCTGGGCGCAGGCGACGCCCGAAGGCCTGTGGCGCAACATCGACGACAAGACCGGCGAGGCCAAGGCCGAAATCCGCATCCGCGACATCGGCGGCGGCGTTTTGAACGGGGCGCTGGAAAAGCGCCTGTCCAAAGACGCCAAGCCCGATGAGGTCTGCGACGAATGCTCGGATGACCGCAAGGGCAAGCCCATCTTGGGCCTGGAGATCATCCGGGGTGCCAAGAAGGCTGACGGCAAAGAGGTGTGGGAAGGCGGCAAGATTCTCGACCCCGAGAACGGCCGCAACTACACCCTGCGCATGACCCCCGTCGAGGGCGGCAAGAAGCTCGAAGTGCGGGGCTCGATCGGCCCGTTCGGCCGCACGCAAACCTGGATCCGCGTCCAGTAAACCCCATTCCCGTGGCCTTGCGCGCCCCATGCGGTGTTGCGCAACGCCCCAACCAGGAACCCAACCCATGTCCCGATTCCAAGTGAAAAAAGTCGCCGTACTCGGCGCAGGCGTGATGGGCGCGCAGATTGCCGCCCACCTCGTCAACGTGAAGGTGCCCGTGGTGCTGTTCGACCTGCCCGCCAATGAAGGCCCCAAGAACAGCATCGTCACCAAGGCCGTTGAAGGCCTGAAAAAGCTAAAGCCTTCGCCCCTGGGCGTGGCCGACGACGCGGCGCTGATCCAGCAGGCCAACTACGAAGAGCACATGCACCTGCTCAAGGAATGCGACCTCGTGATCGAGGCCATTGCCGAGCGCATGGACTGGAAGCTCGACCTGTACACCAAGATCGCGCCCCACGTGGCCAAGCACGCCATCCTGGCGTCCAACACCTCGGGCCTGTCGATCACCAAATTGAGTGAAGTGCTGCCCGAGAGCATCAAGCCCCGTTTCTGCGGCATCCACTTCTTCAACCCCCCGCGCTACATGACGCTGGTGGAGCTGATCAACACCCCCACCACCCAGCCTGAAGTGCTGGACCAGCTCGAAGCCTTTGTCACCAGCGGCCTGGGCAAGGGCGTGGTGCGTGCGCACGACACGCCCAACTTCGTGGCCAACCGCGTGGGCATCGCGGGCATGCTGGCCACGATGAAAGAGGTCGAGAACTTCGGCCTGACCTACGACGTGGTGGACGACCTCACGGGCAAGAAGCTGGGCCGCGCATCCAGCGGCACCTTCCGCACCGCCGACGTGGTGGGCCTGGACACCATGGCCCACGTGATCAAGACGCTGCAGGACAACCTGAGTATCGAGACCGACCCCTTCTACGAAAGCTTTGGTACGCCCGCCGTGCTGAAGAAGCTGCTGGAGCTGGGCAATCTGGGTCAGAAGACCAAGGCCGGTTTCTTCAAGAAGGTTGGCCGCGACGTGATGCGCTTCGAGCTGGAAAGCGAAGAGTACGTGCCCGCAGGCCAGAAGGCCGACGAGGTGTATGCGCGCATGCTCAAGAAGCCTGCGGCCGAACGCCTGCGCCTGCTGCGCAACGCCGAAGGTGCGCCCGGCCAGTTCCTCTGGGCCATCCTGCGCAACAGCTTCCACTACGCTGCCGTGCACCTGGGCACCATCGCCGACAACGCCCGCGACGTGGACCAGGCCATGCGCTGGGGCTTTGGCATGAAGCAGGGCCCCTTCGAGCTGTGGCAGGAAGCCGGCTGGCTGGAAGTGGCGAAGATGATCCAGGAGGACATCGACGCGGGCAAAGCGCTGTGCAAGGCATCGCTGCCCGAGTGGGTCTTCAAGGGCCCCGTGGCCGACGCCGGTGGCGTGCACACCGCGCAAGGTTCGTGGAGCGCATCGCAGAACAAGTTTGTGCCCCGCCGCCAGCTGCCCGTGTACGAGCGCCAGATCTTCCCCGAGGCGCTGCTGGGCGAATCCAATCTGCCCGACTGGCGCACCGCTGGCACCACCATTGCCGAATCGAAAGCCCTGCGCACCTGGACGCTCGATGGCCAAGTGCTCATCGCCAGCATCAAGAACAAGATGCACGCCATCAGCCCCGAAGTGATGGAAGCGCTGATGGAAGCGCTGGAACTGGCCGAGGCCGAATACCAGGGCATGGTCATCTGGTCCGGCGACGCGCCCTTCAGCGTGGGGGCCGACCTGGAAGCCACGATGCCCGCGTTCATGGTCGGCGGCGCCGATGCGGTGGAAAGCATCGAGCAGGAGCTGCAGAACCTGATGATGCGCATTCGCTACGCGCAGGTGCCTGTCGTCGCAGCCATCCATGGCATGGCGCTGGGCGGTGGTTGCGAGCTGGCCGTGTATTCGGCCAAGCGTGTGGCCCACATGGAAAGCTACATCGGCCTGGTCGAAGTGGGCGTGGGCCTGGTGCCCGGCGCCGGCGGCCTGACCTACATCGCCCGCCGCGCGGCCGAGAACATGGCAGCTTCCACATCCAAGGACATCCTGCCTTTCCTGACCGAAGGCTTCACCGCCGCCGCCATGGCCAAGGTGGGCACCAGCGCCATCGAATCGCGCAAGCTGGGCTTTTTGCTGGACAGCGACATCATCGTGCCCCACAAGGACGAGCTGCTGTTCGTGGCCATCAACGAAGCCAAGTCCATGGCCGCGAGCGGCTGGCGTGCACCGCACAAGCGCCTGTTCCCCGTGGCGGGCCGCAGCGGCCTGGCCACCATCAAGGCCCAGCTGGTGAACATGCGCGACGGAGGCTTCATCAGCGCCTACGACTTCAAGATCGGCGCCATGATCGCCGAGGTGGTCTGTGGCGGCGATGTGGATGCTGGCTCGATGGTGAGCGAGGAATACCTGCTCACGCTGGAGCGCAAGGTGTTCTGCCACCTGATCGCCCAGCCCAAGACGCACGAGCGCATCCTGGGCATGTTGTCCACCGGCAAGCCGGTTCGCAACTGATCCGGACGTCGATGGATAGCCGGTAGACCGACATGAGCGAACACGCCCCCAACAAATTGCAGCGCTCGCTGATGCGCCTGGACGAGGCCCCTGCCTTCCTGCGCGGCTTCGTGCAGAACATCATCCTGCGCCGGGCTGTGCCCTTCACCGGCACGGCCGGGGTGAAGTTCGTATCGCTCACGCCTGAGCGGGTCGAAGTGCATCTTGCCAACGAGCACCGTGTGCAAAACCACATTGGTGGTGTGCACGCCTCGGCCATGAACCTGCTGGCTGAAACGGCCACCGGCATGGTTGTGGGCATGAACGTGCGCGACGACTGCCTGCCGCTGGCCAAGGAGCTGAGCATGGCGTTCAAGAAGCGCGCCACGGGCGGCCTCAAAGCCGTGGCCACGCTCACCGCCGAGCAGCGCGCCGCCATGCGGGCCAGCGACAAGGGCGAGGTGCATGTGAAAGTCACCGTGACCGATGAAGCCGGTGTGGAGCCGGTCGAATGTGTATTTACGTGGGCCTGGGTTCCTTCCAGCCGCCCCCCCAAGAATTGAAGGAGTTTCACCATGGCTCAAAAACAAGTCCAGGACGCCTACATCGTCGCCGCCACGCGCACGCCCATCGGGCGCTCGGGCCGCGGTTATTTCAAGAACACCCGCCCCGACGACCTGCTGGTCGCTGCCATCAAGAGCGCCATGCTGCAGGTGCCCACGCTGGACCCCAAGGCGATTGAAGACGCCATCATCGGCTGCTCCTTCCCCGAAGGCGAGCAGGGCATGAACATGGCCCGCATTGCCGTGGGCCTGGCGTTCGACCACCCCGTGGGCGGCGTGACCGTGAACCGCTTCTGCGCATCGGGCATCACCGCGCTGCAGATGGCCGCCGACCGCATCCGCGTGGGCGAGGCCGACGTGCTGATCGCCGGTGGCGCCGAGTCCATGAGCCTGGTGCCCATGGGCGGCAACAAGCCCTCGTTCAACGCCGAGATTTTTGCCAAGGACGAAAACGTAGGCATCGCCTACGGCATGGGCCTGACCGCCGAAAAGGTCGCCCAGCAGTGGAAGGTGAGCCGCGAAATGCAGGACGCGTTCGCCCTTGAATCCCACCTGCGTGCCATCAAGGCGCAAAAGGCCGGTGAGTTCACCGACGAAATCACGCCCTTCGAGATCGTGGAGCGGTCGCCCAACCTCGCCACCGGCGAAGTGGTGGAAAAGCGCCGCACCGTGAGCCTGGACGAAGGCCCTCGCCCCGACACGTCCCTCGAAGGCCTGGCCAAGCTCAAGCCCGTGTTTGCGGCACGCGGCAGCGTCACGGCGGGCAACAGCTCGCAGACCAGCGATGGCGCGGGTGCACTGATCGTGGCCAGCGAAAAGGCGGTGAAGCAGTTTGGCCTGACGCCCCTGGCGCGTTTTGTGAGCTACGCAGCGCGTGGCGTGCCACCCGAGATCATGGGCATTGGTCCTATCGAAGCGATTCCTGCGGCCCTGCGTTATGCGGGTCTCAAGAGCGATGACATTGGTTGGTATGAGCTGAATGAAGCGTTTGCTGCGCAGTCGCTGGCCGTCATCAATACGCTGGGGCTGAACCCTGCGAACGTGAACCCCATGGGCGGCGCGATTGCGCTGGGGCATCCGCTGGGGGCCACGGGCGCGATTCGGGCGGCTACGGTGGTGCATGCGCTGCGCCGCCACAAGCTGAAGTACGGCATGGTCACGATGTGTGTAGGTACCGGCCAAGGCGCCGCCGGCATCATCGAAGCTTTGTGAGTTAGCTGGCTACTGCGCGGCTTTCATGCGTCGTTGGGCGGTGCTCGCAATCCTCACGTACCGCAAGTACGTTCCGGTTGCTGCGCTCCGTCCGCCTAGCCTGAAAGCCGCTCGCTACGCCCTTGAGGGCGGGGTGTGAAGGCAGGGGGAAGTGCACTGCCTGTTTTTCTTTTCCATTCAAGCTGGCGCAGATCGGCATTGAATCAAGGAGACAGACATGAACAAGCAAACCTTGCAGGTGAACGGGGCAGTGTCATTGGCGCTGCGTGTTTACGAACCCGAGGGCGCGCCACGCGCCAGCGTCGTGATCGGCGGCGCGATGGGGGTGCGGCAGTCGTATTACGAGGCCTTTGCGCTGTGGATGGCGCAGCAGGGGTTTCGGGTCACCACTTTCGACTACCGAGGCCACGGCGATTCGCTGCAGGGCGCCATGCGCGATGTGAAGGCGGATCTGTTTGATTGGGCGCAGGACTATGAGGCGGTCATCACAGCCGCCAAGGCTGCGCTGCCGTCGCAGCCGCTGTATTTGCTGGGCCATAGCCTGGGCGCGCAGTTGCCGGGCTTGCTGAAAAAGCCCGAACAGGTGGCGGGCCTGCTCAGCGTGGCTGCAGGCAGCGGCTACTGGCGTGACAACGCGCCGCAGCTCAAGCGCATCGTTCCGTATTTCTGGTGGGTGCTGGTGCCGCTGGCCACGCGGCTGTGCGGGTACTTTCCGGGGCGCACGCTCAAGAAGGTGGGCGACCTGCCTGCTGGGGTGATCCTGCAGTGGCGGCGCTGGTGTCTGGACCCTGCTTACAGCGTGGGGGCAGAGGGGCCTGCGGTGGCGCAGAGTTATGGCGCGGTGCGGTTCCCGGTGCTGGCGCTGTCGATGGCGGACGACGAGCTGATGACCTTGCGCGGCACGCACAACCTGGTGAACCTGTACGCCAACACCGAACGCCGGGTGGAGAGCATCACGCCGGCCGACCTGCAGGTGCGGCGCATTGGGCACTTTGGTTTCTTTCGCGACCAATTCCGCCAAAGCCTGTGGCCGCGCGCAGCGGCTGCGCTGGCCACGCTGGGCGGCGGCGTGATGCCCCACGGCGAAGTCTCCGGTACGACGGCCTGAGCGGTCGTTTCGCGGCACACTTGCAGCATGACTTCCTCTTCATCCACTTCTTCGTCTGCGTCTTCGTCCTCCGCTACCCACCCGCTGGACGAGGCGCTGCAACTGACGGCCTCGTCCGCTGCGGCGGGCCAGTACGAAGGGCAGACCCATCCCGGTTACTGGAACATGGTGGGCCCGTTTGGCGGCATCACCGCTGCCACGCTGCTGCAGGCCATCTTGCAGCACCCCGATCGGCTGGGCGACCCGCTGTCGCTCACAGTCAACTACGCGGGCGCTTTGACCGCTGGTGCGTTCACGGTGCAGGCAACTCCTGTTCGCACCAATCGCTCCACCCAGCACTGGACGCTGTCGATCCTGCAGGCCGGTGCCGACGGCGCGCAGGTGGTCACTACCACGGCCACCGCCGTCACGGCCGTGCGCCGCGAGACCTGGAGCGTGGGCGATGTGCCCATGCCGCAGGTGCCCCCACCTGCAGAGCAAAAAGCCATCGTTGCCCCCTTGGGTGCGGTGGAATGGCTCAACCGCTACGAGATGCGTCCCATCGCTGGCTTCATCCCGCGCACCTGGGACGGCAGTGGCGACCACAGCCTGACGCAGCTGTGGATGCGCGACACACCACCGCGGCCGCTCGACTTTGTGGCGCTGTCCGCATTGGCCGATGTGTTCTTCCCCCGCGTGTGGCTGCGCCGTGCGCGCCAAGTGCCTGCGGGCACGGTGTCGATCACCGTGTACTTCCACGCCACGGCAGAGCAGCTGCAGGCCACGGGCACGGGCTTCCTGCTTGGCCAGGCGCGCGGGCAGGAGTTCCGCAACGGATTCTTTGACCAGACCGTGCAGCTCTGGAACGAGGCAGGCACCATGCTCGCCACCAGCCACCAGATCGTTTACTACAAGGAATAGTGCGCGGACCGGTGGCTCTGCGCCGCCGTGCATCGTTCCTCTCGTCCCCATCCATCAGACCCGGAATCACCTCCACCATGACCGAAGCCACCCAAGACATCCTCGTCCACTCCGAAGCGGGCGTGACCACCATCACCTTCAACCGCGTGGACAAGAAGAACTCCATCACGCGCGACATGTACGCCGCCATGGCCGATGCGCTCGATGCCGCCAAGGCCGATGCCAGCGTGCGTGTGGTGGTGTTCCAGGGCGACGTGGCGATCTTCAGCGCGGGCAATGACATTGGCGACTTCCTGCAGCAGCCGCCTGCCACGCAGGACTCGCCGGTTTTCCGTTTTCTGCGCGGCATCGCTGCCTTCCCCAAGCCCGTGATCGCCTCGGTGTGTGGCCCGGCCGTGGGCATCGGCACGACGATGCTGTTCCACTGCGACCTCGTTTACGCGGGCGACAACGCGGCGTTCTCCATGCCCTTCGTCAATCTGGGCCTGTGCCCCGAGGCCGCATCGAGCCTGCTGGTGCCGCAGATGCTGGGGTACCACCGCGCTGCGGAAGCCTTGCTGTTGGGCGAGCCGTTCATGGCCGAAGCCGCGTTGGAAGTGGGGCTGGTCAACCGCGTGGTGCCGCCGACCGAGTGCAATGGCGTCGCACAGGCGCAGGCGAAGAAGCTGGCAGCCAAGCCGTTGTCGTCGCTCATCGAAACCAAGCGGTTGATGAAGGGCGGGCAGATGGCGAAGGTGTTGGAGGTGATGGCGGAAGAGGGCGAGAGCTTTGGGCGCATGTTGCGTGAGCCTGCAGCGCGGGAAGCGTTCTCGGCGTTTATGGAAAAGCGCCGTCCCGATTTCAGCGCAGTCTGAAGGCAGGTAGCCGCGTAAGCGGCGTGGACTGCGAAGCAGGACCACGGGCTTTCGGTAAAAGCGCCGTCCAGACTTCAGCGCGGTTTGAGTCGTTGGTTCTGAAGGTTTTTTGGCTGCTGGCGCTTCTACACAAAGCGCTGGCAGCTATTGTTTTTATAGTTCGTTCTCGCCCCGTCCGTTTTGGTTGAGCCTGTCGAAGCTTTTGTGCGGTGGCTACTGCATGCCCGTGTTGAGTGCGGGAGCCGGGAGTCGCCCGGCATGCGAGTAACTTTCTTTTGCTTCGCCAAAAGAAAGTCACCAAAGAAAAGGCGACCCCCAGTCTGCGACCCCTTCGCTTCGCTATGGGGCAAACCTGCGGCGGGGCGGTTGCGGGGTGCGCCGTGGAACTCGCTTTGCGCTGCGCGCGCCGCTCGGACAACCACGGCGAGTCAGATCACGAAGCATGGGCGCTTCGACGCCCATGCCACCCCACAACCGCCCCGCCGCAGGCGCAGCCAGCAGGGGGGGCAGCCGAACATCCAACAGCCGAACATCCAAACAGCCACACGGGCCTTTGCTTCGCTCGGCCGTGCTTGCGCAGCGCGCGGCGCTTGCGCCCGCGAGGTGGGGCCGAGCGCAGCGATGGCCCGAATGGATGTCCGATCCCCGTGGGTTCCCTTCTGTATGCGCCTGGGGCGCGCAGGGCGCGGGGTGGCATGCGCGTCGGAGCGCGCGTGCTTCGTGAACTGACTCATCGCAGTTGTCCGAGCGGAGCGCCAAGAGCGCGCAGCGAGTTCTGCGGTGCACCCCGTGACCGAGCACCCCAGGTTGCCCCGCAGCGCAGCGAAGGGGTCGCAGACAGCAGGGTCGCCCTTTCTTTGGTGACTTTCTTTCGGCGACGCGAAAGAAAGTTACTCGCATGCCGGGCGACTCCCGGCCTCCGTCCTTCGCATAGGCACGAGATCTGCTTCCAAATGAATAGCAAATCAGGCAGTGAATACTGGCGCTCAACCTCAAAAAGCACCCGTAGCAATCACGATCAGACAAGCTATCTATTTTTACAAAGCACTTGCTTGCTAAAAATAAACAGTTTTGCTATCGTGCCTGCATGGACTCACCTGTGCCGCGCACCAGCGCCATCGCCCCCCCTCCCAAGAAGCCCCCGGCCCGCCCCCGCAGCAAGGCCGTAGCGCCCCTCAGCGCCAACTCGGCAACCACAACACAATCCCCCATCGAAGAACCCACCCGCCGCCCCCGCGGCCGCCCCCGCAAGACCGCAGAAGAACTGGACGACGGCAACCGCCGCCGCAAGCTCATGGACGGCGCGGCCAAGCTCTTTCGCACCCAGGGCTTTGCCGCCACCAGCACGCGCGACATTGCGGCGGCCGCAGGCATGCACAGCGGCTCGCCCTTCTACCACTTCGAAAGCAAAAGCGCGCTGCTCTACGCCGTGATGAGCGAGGGCATGACCATGGCCGCGCAAAGCCAGCAGCAGGCACTCGATGCACTGCCCGCCACGGCCACACCGCGCGAGCAATTGCACACGCTCATTCGCCACCATTTCGAGATCCTGCTCGGGCCCCGCAGCAGCTTCATCCCGGTGATGCTGTACGAGTGGCGCTCGCTCACGCCTGCGCAGCGCAAGGGCATTGCCCGCATCAAGGACAGCTACGAGGCCACCTGGATGCCCGTGCTGGAAGCGCTGGCACAGCAGGGCGCGCTGCAGGCAGAGCCCGGTGTGGCGCGGCTGTTCATCTTTGGGGCGCTCAACTGGGCGGTGCAGTGGTTCTCGCCCAAGAAGGGCAAGTCGCTTGACGCGCTCACCGACGAGGCGCTGGCCTTGTTCATCCGTTCATAACAAACAACCCCATCAAGGCAGAGTCACCATGGCCCCCACAGCGCGCAACGCCTACCAGTCTGTGTTTGCTCCGGGCCTGTTCCAGGGCCAAGTGGTGGTGGTCACCGGCGGCGGCTCGGGCATAGGCCGGTGCACGGCGCATGAATTGGCGCACCTGGGCGCGCATGTGGTGCTGGTGGGGCGCAAGCCAGAAAAGCTGCTGGCCGTGGCTGAAGAGATCACCGCCGATGGTGGCCGCGTGTCATGCCAGGTGTGCGACATCCGCTCAGAAGAAGGTGTGGTGGCGCTGGTGCAGACAATCCTTGCTGCGCAGGGCCGTATCGATGCGCTGGTCAACAACGCGGGCGGGCAGTTCATGTCGCCGCTTGAATCCATCAGTGCCAAGGGCTGGGAGGCCGTGCTGCACACCAACCTCACCGGCGGCTTTTTGATGGCGCGAGAGTGCTACCGGCAGTGGATGGCGCAGCACGGCGGCTCAGTAGTCAACATCGTGGCCGACATTTGGGGCTCGATGCCGGGCATGGGGCACAGCGGTGCAGCGCGCGCGGGGATGGTCAGCTTGACGGAAACGGCAGCGCTGGAATGGGCGCACAGCGGTGTGCGCGTGAACGCCGTGGCGCCGGGTTACATCGCCTCCAGCGGCATGGACAACTACCCGCCCGAGGCTGCAGACATGCTGCGTGCCATGCCGCGCACGGTGCCGCTTGGGCGCTTTGGCAACGAGGCCGAGGTGTCGGCGGCCATCACCTTTTTGCTCAGCCCGGCAGCCAGCTTCATCAGCGGCACCACGCTGCGGGTGGACGGCGCACGACCCCAGGTGCGCATGGGCTGGCCGCAGCGCGCGCCTGGTGCCACCGCTGCAGCACACCCGGCCGTGCGGCCGTTTGACGGCTTTCACCGCGCGCAGGTGCCGCAGGTGTTTGCCCCTTCCCATACCCCCAAGACAGAGTCCGCATGACAGCCGTCTTCACTTCCCGATTCAACCCAGGCAGTGCCGAGGCTACGCAGCGCCGCGCAGCGCTGCAGGCCCGCTTGGATGCTCTGCGCGCGCTGGAAGAGCGTGCCGCCGCCGCCTCGGCCCGCTCGCTGCCCCAGTTTGAAAAGCGCGGTCAGCTGCTGCCGCGCCAGCGTGTGGCGCTGCTGCTGGATGTGGGTGCGCCCTGGCTGCCGCTGTGCACGCTGGCGGGTTACCTGCAGGACGTGAAAGACCCCGAGAAGTCTGTGCCCGGTGGCGGCATGGTCGCGGGCATCGGCTTTGTCAGCGGCGTGCGCTGCATGGTGGTGGCCAGCGATTCGGGCATCGAAGCCGGTGCCATCCAGCCCATGGGCCTTGAAAAAATCCTGCGCGTGCAGGAGATCGCGCTGCAAAACCGCTTGCCGTTCATCCACCTGGTGGAGAGCGCGGGTGCCAACCTCATGCGCTACCGGGTGGAGGGCTTCGTGCACGGCGGCACGCTGTTCCGCAATCTCGCGCGGCTGTCGGCGGCGGGCATTCCGGTCATCACCGTGCAGCACGGCTCGGGCACCGCAGGCGGCGCTTACATGCCCGGCTTGTCGGATGTGGTGATCATGGTGCAGGGCCGTTCGCGCGCCTTTCTGGCCGGGCCGCCGCTGCTCATGGCTGCGACGGGCGAGATTGCGACGGAAGAAGAACTGGGCGGCGCCGAGATGCACACGTCCGTCTCGGGCCTGGGCGAATACCTGGCCCAGGACGACCGTGAGGCGATTGGCCTGGCGCGCGATGTGGTGGCGCAGCTGGGGTGGAACATGCCCCAGCGACACAGCGCGCCTGTACCTCTCTTGCCCGCCGATGACCTGCTGTCCCTGATGTCTGCCGACCTGCGCCAGCCCGTGGACATGCGCGAGGTGATGGCGCGGCTGGTCGATGGCTCGGAGCTGCTGGAGTTCAAGGCCCGCTACGGCATGGCCACCCTGTGCGCGCAAGGCCGCATTGGCGGCCATGCCGTGGGCTTCATTGGCAACAACGGCCCCATCGACGTGGCGGGCGCGAACAAGGCCACGCACTTCATCCAGTGGATGTGCCAGCTGGGCCACCCCATCATCTACCTGCAGAACACCACGGGCTACATGGTGGGAAAGGAGAGCGAGCAGGGCGGCATGATCAAACACGGCAGCAAGATGATCCAGGCCGTGACCAACGCCACCGTGCCGCAGATCACCATCCAGTGCGGCGCCAGCTTTGGCGCGGGCAACTACGGCATGTGCGGGCGGGGTTATGCGCCGCGCTTCCTGTTCAGCTGGCCGGGTGCCAAGACGGCGGTGATGGGCGGCGAGCAGGCCGCGCGCACCATGCAGATCGTGACCGAGGCGGCGCTGGCGCGCAAAGGCATCACGCCCGACCCGGCCGAATCGCAGGCCCAGTTCGACAAGATCGTCGCCATGTTCGAGGCCCAGGCCGATGCGTTCACCACCAGCGGCCTGCTGCTGGACGACGGTGTGATCGACCCGCGCGACACGCGCGCCGTGCTGGCGTTTTGCCTGGACACCTGCGCCGAGGCACAGGCCCGCACGCTGCGGCCCTTGAGCTTTGGCGTGGCGCGGATGTAAGCGCTTTGCGCGCAACTTCCACAATGGCCGAGCCTCTCAAACACCTGCTGAACGACACCGTGCCGCCGCGCATTGCGGCCATGGTGCGGCGCGCGTGGCGGTCCTTCGACTCAAAAGCCTTCTTGCGCCAGATCGAGCCCGGCTACGAATCGCTGGAGTTGATGGCGCGCGGTCAGCGCATTGCGCAGGCCCTGCAGACCCACCTGCCGCAAGACGTGCCACGCGCGCTGGGTGTGCTGGTCGATTCGATGGACCCACCCATGGGCCTCGATGCGGCGGGTGAGCCCGATGCGGGTGACCGCCCGTACAGCGCCTTCCTGTACCTGCCGCACAGCATGTACATCGGCGCACACGGCCTGCAGCATTTCGAGGCAGCGATGGCTGCGCAGCATGCACTCACCCAGCGCTTTACCGCCGAGTTCTGCATCCGCCCCTACGTGCTGCGCCACCAGGGCGCCACGCTTGCGCGGCTGCGCGACTGGGCGCACGACGACAACGCCCATGTGCGCCGCCTGGTGAGCGAAGGCACGCGGCCCCGCCTGCCCTGGGCGCCGCGCCTGCCTGCGTTCAAGACCAACCCGCAACTGGCCCTGCCATTGCTCGATGCACTCAAGGACGACCCATCGTCGTACGTGCGTCGCTCCGTGGCCAACCACCTGGGCGATATCGCCAAGGACCACCCCGACCTGGCCGTGGGCACCGCGCGCACCTGGCTGCAGGGCGCACCCGCCCCGCGTGAAGCCCTGGTGCGCCACGGCCTGCGTTTTCTCATCAAACGCGGCGACGCTGGCGCGCTCGATGCCCTGGGCGTGGGCCATGCCGTGGCGCTGGACGTACGGGCCGCGCGCGTGCTGCCCGCCCGTGCGCGCATCGGCGACAAGGTGCGCATCGAGGTTGAACTGCACAACCCCACGCCGCAGTCCCAGCGCGTGCTGGCGGACCTGAAGGTGCACTACGTCAAGGCCCACGGCGGCGCGGCGCCCAAGGTGTTCAAGCTGCAGACGCTGGACATTGCCCCCGGCGCCACCGTGGCCGTAGGCAAGACGCTGTCGCTGCAGCAGATGACCACACGCACCCACTACCCCGGCGCGCACCAGGTGGAGCTGGTGCTCAACGGGCGGCCACAGCCGCTGGGGCAGTTTCAGCTTTCGTGATCGAGGTTTGCAGGCACACGAACACACAAACGCAACAGCAGGAGACAAGCACCATGCAGTTCACACACGAGCACCGCGAGATCCAGAAGACCCTCAAGCGCTTCATCGACGAGGAGATCAACCCCCACGTGGACGAGTGGGAAGCGGCCGAGATCTTCCCCGCACACGAGGTCTTCAAGAAGATGGGCAACCTGGGCCTGCTGGGCCTGTGCAAGCCCGAGGAATACGGCGGGCAGGGGCTGGACTACTCGTACAGCCTGGCCATGGCCGAGGCACTGGGCCACATCCACTGCGGCGGCGTGCCCATGGCCATTGGTGTGCAGACCGACATGTGCACCCCGGCGCTGGCGCGCTATGGCAGCGAAGAACTCAAGCGCCAGTTTCTGGCCCCGTCCATTGCGGGCGACATGGTGGGCTGCATCGGCGTGAGCGAGCCTGCGGCGGGCAGCGATGTGTCGGGCATCAAGAGCGTGGCGCGCAAGGACGGCGACGACTACGTGATCACCGGCCAGAAGATGTGGATCACCAACAGCCTGCAGGCCGACTGGATGTGCATGCTGGTGAACACGGGCGAAGGGCCTGTGCACAAGAACAAGAGCCTGGTGATGGTGCCCATGCGGGATGGCCCGGGCGGCAAGCTCACCAAGGGCATCGAGGTGGCGCAAAAGATCCGAAAGATCGGCATGCACAGCAGCGACACCGGCTTGATCTACTTTGACGAGGTGCGCGTGCCGCAGCGTTACCGCATCGGTGCCGAGGGGCAGGGCTTCATCTACCAGATGCAGCAGTTCCAGGAAGAGCGCCTGTGGTGCGCCGCCAGCACCCTCGAATCGCTGAACCACTGCATCCAGTGGACCATCGACTACGCACAGGAGCGCAAGCTGTTTGGCGCCACACTGGCCGACCAGCAGTGGGTGCAGTTCAAGCTGGCCGAGCTCAAGACCGAGGTCGAGGCCCTGCGTGCACTCACCTACCGCGCCTGCGACCTGTACGTGAACGGGCAGGACGTGCTGGAGCTCGCCAGCATGGCCAAGCTCAAGGCTGGCCGCCTGAACCGCGAGGTGCCCGACACCTGCCTGCAGTTCTGGGGCGGCATGGGTTTCACGCTGGAGAACAAGGTCTCGCGCATGTACCGCGACGGGCGGCTGGCGTCGATTGGCGGCGGTGCGGACGAAGTGATGCTGGGCATCCTCGCCAAGCTCATGGGCATCGCCAAGAGATGAGCAACACCCCCCTGAGCGACTTCGTCGCTTCCACCCGCTCTCGCATTGCTGCGCAATGCGGGCAGGGGGACGCAGCCCTCGCTACGGGGCGGCCCTTGCTCGGCTGCCCTGGCACTGGGCCGCGCCAGTTTCGTATGTCGTGCGTAGCGCGCAGCACGGTGGAGACCTGACATGCCTTTACAGATAACCCGCGCGCCGCTGGCCAGCGGCAGCGTGGAAACCTGGACGCTCAATGACCCGGCCAGCCGCAATGCGCTGTCCGAAGCCATGGTGGACGCCCTGCTAGCCGCGTGCGAGCGGGCTGCGACCGATGCCGACCTGCGCGGCGTGGTGCTGCGGGGTGCCGGTGGGCACTTCTGCGCGGGTGGCAGCCTGGGCGGCTTTGCCAAGACCATTGGCCAGCCTTTGGCGGACGGAGAGGTCGACCCGCTGGTTCCGCTGAACCGCCGATTCGGCGCGCTGCTGCAGGCGCTGTGCGCGCTGCCGCAGTGGCTCTTCGTGGCGGTGGAGGGCGCGGCGATGGGCGGTGGCTTCGGCCTGGTGTGCTGCGCCGACCATGTGCTGGCCCACGCCAGCGCGCAGTTCGCCACGCCCGAGGTCACGCTGGGCATCGTGCCTGCGCAGATCGCGCCCTTTGTGGTGCGGCGCCTTGGCCCGTCTGCTGCGCGTCGTTGTCTGCTGACGGGCGAGCGCTGGGATGCCGCGAAAGCTCAAATCGCGGGGCTGGTCGATGAGGTGGTGAGTGGCGACATGGAGGCTGCTGTGCAAGCCACCATCGCACGCCACGCCGCCGCAGCGCCGCAGGCCGTGGCCGCCACCAAACGTTTGTTGCTGGCCCAAGCCGAAACGCCGTTGCCCGCGCTGCTGGACGAAGCGGCAATTGCTTTTTCGCAGGCGCTGCGTGGGCCCGAGGCTCCGCAAGGGCTGGCGGCGTTTGCTGCGCGCAAGGCGCCGCCCTGGAGTGCGAAGCCATGAAAAAGATACTGATCGCCAATCGCGGCGAGATCACTCGCCGGGTGATTCACACCGCCCACCGCATGGGCATCGAAACCGTCGCGGTTTACTCCGACCCCGATGCCAACGCCCTGCACGTGCGTGAAGCCAACCAGGCCGTGGCGCTGGGCGGCGCGGCCAGCGCCGACACCTACCTGCGCACCGACAAGCTGCTGGCCGCTGCCCGCGCCACCGGCGCAGATGCCGTGCACCCCGGCTATGGCTTCCTCAGCGAGAACGCTGACTTTGCCCAGGCCGTGGTCGATGCGGGCCTGACCTGGATCGGCCCGCCGCCCGGCGCCATCCGTGCGCTGGGCAGCAAGGCCGGGGCCAAGGCGTTGGCCCAGTCGCAGGACGTGCCCTGCCTGCCCGGCTATGCGGGCGACGACCAGAGCGACGAACGCTTTGCCGCCGAGGCAGCCCGCATCGGCACGCCCCTCATGGTCAAGGCCGTGGCGGGTGGGGGAGGGCGCGGCATGCGCCTGGTCACCGACCTGGCGCAGTTGCCCGCCGCACTGGCCAGCGCACGGTCGGAGGCGCTGGCGGGTTTTGGCTGTGGCGACTTGCTGATCGAACGCGCGCTGCTGCAGCCGCGCCATGTGGAGGTGCAGATCTTTGCCGACGCCCACGGCGCGTGCATCCACCTGGGCGAGCGCGATTGCTCGGTGCAGCGCCGCCACCAGAAGATCATCGAAGAGTCCCCCAGCCCCGCCGTGGACGCAGCGCTGCGCGAGCGCATGGGCGCCTGCGCCGTGGCGCTGGCACAGGCCGCTGACTATGTGGGTGCGGGCACGGTGGAATTCCTTCTGGACGGGGCTGAATTCTTCTTGATGGAGATGAACACCCGCCTGCAAGTGGAGCACCCGGTGACCGAAGCGCTCACGGGGCTAGACCTGGTGGAGTGGCAGATCCGCGTGGCGCGGGGTGAGCCGCTGCCGCTCACGCAAGATCAGGTGCATCTGCAAGGCCACGCCATCGAGGTGCGCCTGTGCGCCGAAGACGCGCACTTCCGCCCCCATACCGGTCGTGTACTGCAGTTCAGCGCACCACCGGCCGCCGCCTTTGAGCGGGCTGCGCCGGGCGCGCTGCGCTTTGACCATGCGCTGGAGGAGGGGGCAGAGGTCACGCCTCACTACGACGCCATGCTGGGCAAGCTCATCGTGCACGCTCCCACGCGGGCCGAGGCCATTGTCGCGCTGGTCCGCGCGCTGCAGGGCACCCGCGTGCTGGGCTTGCCCACCAACCGCGCGTTTCTGGCAGCGTGCCTGCAGCACCCGGTGTTTGGCGCGGGGCATGCCCTGGTGCCGTTTCTTGCGGAGCACGCCACGCAACTACAAGAACTGCTATCAAATAAGGAGCTTGAAGTGCTTGTGCAGAGCGCGGTAACGGCCATTTTTGCTTCAAATTCTTCGGGTGCCGCGTCTGCGCAACTGCCCTGCGCGCTGGCCCGGCCGCTGCGCCTGCGCCACCAGGGCCAGGTGGTCCCGCTGGCGGTGCGCGAGCTGGGCGCGGGGCGGCTGTTGGTGGAGCATGCGGGCGGCACCACCCATCTGCAGCTGGCGCCGCAGGCTGCGGGCATGGTGCGCATCACCACCACGCAGACCGGCGCGGAGGGTGATGTGCGCCATGCCGACCACACCGTGCGCGCCGTTCCGGTGGGCTCACTGCGCTGGCACTGGCAAACCGGTGGTGTGGATGGCTGGGTGGAGGACGCATCGTGGGAACCCGCCGCGCGCGCGGGTGCGGCGGGCGGTGCGACGGAGTTGCGCGCGCCCTTCAACGGCAAGGTCGTCGCGCTGCCCGTGGCCGCAGGCCAGGCGCTGGCGGCGGGCGACACGGTGGTGGTCATCGAATCCATGAAGCTAGAACACAGCCTGTCCAGCCCCGCAGCCGCCACCGTGGCCGAGCTGCTGGTGGCCCCCGGCCAGCAGGTGTCGCCCGGCCAGGTGCTGGCCCGCTTTGCACCCGCCACGCAAGGAGCGCCCGCATGACCGCCACATCCGACGCAACCCCTGTGAGCAACGAAGACCGCACTGCCCTCACCGACACCGTCACCCGCTTTGCCCGCACCGAGATCGCGCCGCATGTGGACGCGTGGGACGCGGCCGGTGAATTCCCCCGCAGCCTGTACCGCCGCGCGGCCGACCTGGGCCTGCTAGGGCTGGGCTACCCCGAGCAGTACGGCGGCACACCCGCCAGCTACGCCTTGCGCTTGCCGCTGTGGCGCGCGCTCAGCCGCCACGGCGCCAGCGGCGGCGTGCTGGCCAGCCTGCTGTCGCACAACATTGGCTTGCCGCCCGTGCTGGCGCATGGCAGCGACGCGGTGCGTGCCGAGGTCATTCCGCCCGTGCTGGCGGGCGAGCAAATCGCTGCGCTGGCGATCACCGAGCCCGGTGGCGGGTCCGATGTGGCCCAGCTCAAGACCACAGCGCGGCGAGAGGGTGATGAGTACATCGTCAACGGCGAAAAGGTGTTCATCACCTCCGGCATGCGGGCGGACTGGATCACGGTGGCTGTGCGCACTGGCGACGCTGGTAGCAAGGGCAGCGGCGGCATATCGATGCTGCTCATCCCCGGCCACAGCGCAGGCCTGTCGCGCAGCAAGCTCGACAAGATGGGCTGGCTCTGCTCCGACACCGCCCATCTGCGGTTTGACAACGTGCGCGTGCCCGCCCGCTACCTGCTGGGCGAAGAGGGCGCGGGCTTTCGGATCATCATGGCCAACTTCAACGGCGAGCGTTTTGGCCTGGCCGCATCGGCCCTGGGCTTTGCCGAAGCCTGCTACGACGAGGCCCTGGCCTGGGCCCGCCAGCGCAAGACCTTTGGCGCCGCGCTGGTGGAACACCAGGTCATCCGCCACAAGCTGGTGGACATGCAGATGCGCATCCAGTCCACCGCCGCGTGGTGCGAGTCCGTGGCCGCGCAGGCCGACGCGGGCCGCACCGTACCGGAATGGGTAGCGAGTGTGTGCCTGCTCAAGAACCACGCCACCCAAACCATGCAGTTCTGTGCTGACCAGGCCGTGCAGATCCTGGGCGGCATGGGCTTCATGCGCGGCACCGTCAGCGAGCGCATCTACCGCGAGGTCAAGGTCATGATGATCGGCGGCGGTGCGGAAGAAATCATGAAAGACCTGGCTGCCAAGCAGCTCGGCATTTGAAGGAGACAGCCACCATGCACAGCACCGACCACGGCAACAAAGCCATCATCACCTGCGCCATCACCGGCGTGCTGACGGACCCCGGCCAGCACCACGTGCCCGTCACGCCCGAGCAACTGGCCAAAGAGGCCCGCCGCGCCTACGACGCTGGCGCCGCCGTGGTCCACGTGCACTTTCGCAACCAGGAGCCCGGCAAGGGCCACCTGCCCAGCTGGGACCCGCAGGTGGCGCGCGACTGTGTGCAAGCCATGCGCGATGCCTGCCCGGGTTTGATCATCAACCAGACCACCGGCGTGGTCGGCCCCAATTACCAAGGCCCGCTCGACTGCCTGCGCGCCACCCGCCCCGAGATGGCAGCGTGCAACGCGGGCTCGCTCAACTACCTGAAGGTGCGCAGCAACGGCACCTGGGCCTGGCCGCCCATGCTGTTCGACAACCAGCCCGCCAAGGTCAAGGACTTCATCGACGTGATGCTGGAGACCGGCACGCTGCCAGAGTTTGAATGCTTCGACGTGGGCATCGTGCGCTGTGTGGAGATGTATGTGCAGACCGGCATGTACACCGAGCGCCTGCCCGAATACAACTTTGTGATGGGCGTCGAATCCGGCATGCCTGCGGACCCGGACCTGCTGCCCATCTTGCTCAAGCTCAAGATCCAGGACGCCCCCTGGCAAGCCACCGTCATCGGCCGCAGCGAGATCTGGCCCGTGCACCAACGCGTGGCGGAACTGGGCGGGCATTTGCGCACGGGGCTGGAGGATACGTTCTATCTGCCGGATGGGACGAAGGCGGATTCGAACGGGCCGCTGATTGAGAGGCTGGCGGAGTACGCGCGCAATGCGGGGCGGGAGGTGGCTTCACCGCAGGAGGCGCGGGGGATGTTGGGGTTGAGGGAGTCAGCTGGTACGCCAGTCATCTGATGCCCTGAGCGTCGGAATTCGTAAGTCCCGTGGAGGATCAGCATCCTCGCAAATTGATCGTTGACTGGTCAATTTGCGAGGTAGGCCTTTTCTTGTATGCGTCCAGCAATCTATCGTTAGACGATAGATTTGATCTTCCGAAGCATCTTGTCCCAGACACTTGGATCGAAATCTTCTGAGAGCATCAGTGAAGCAGAGGAAGGATCGATGCTGACGATTTCACGGTATTTCCTCTGGATTTCGTAGCCGTCGTCCCGGTATCTCGCCAGTGCTTCACGCAGGTTTGGTAACTGATTCGTCATGATCGTCATGCGAACTGCTGTGCCGTTAAGTGATGCTGGAAAGTACCGCTTTCCTCCTTTGCCACCAGTTAGCAGCATGCCTGTGTCGCCACTGGAGATCAGGAAGTTGCCACCGTTTCTGCATATGCGATTCGTCATGTACAGGCCAAATCCAGAGTTCACCCAAGGGCTGCCTTTATTTACTTGCTTCGCTCCCTTAAACGCTTTGCCGGACACCGCGGGCATAAGCGCGTAGTTGATTGCACTTTTGTCGGAGGATGCGTCAATGTGCGGATTCCGGCTAAGGGTTTTTCGGAGTCCGACGCCCCGGTCAAGGATGGCTACTTCAGCACGTCCTTTTGTTTTCCAGTACTGCGCGCAAATACCGAATTGGTTTGTTTGGGCATGCTCAACCACATTCCTCATGATTTCTCTAATCGAGTAGGCCATTGTCTCGAAGACATCTCCGGCGTCCTCTCCAATTAGCGTGGCGGAAAGCTTCTTACTGTGCTCTTCGATTTCGCTACCGACTTCGTGCCCCTTGCTAGCAGCAGCTTCAACGAGAGCGTCCGATTCCAAAATAGTTAGAGGAATGTAGCTTCTACTTCCTTGAGCCTCCCCCGGACCCTTCCCAAAGTCGAGCCCGAACGCTTTAAAGAACCCCATGTGGCCTGCATAGGTCATGTGTTTGAAGTTCGCGCATGAAAACTGCGCACTGCGGTGTGTCGCTTTACATCTCCGGATCTCACTGGAAACGAGCAACATCCCGAAAGGTTCTACGGTACGAGTTTGAGTGAAGTCAAAGACGTACTCGTCGTGTGCGTCCAGATTTTGCAGTGAGCGGCAGAAGTTAAATGCTGTACCCGGGGTCAATATGCCAGGGACGCGGATAGTTTTACGAGACATATGGCGAAACATGATGCCATGCCCGTTACCTTCAGATAGTCGTTCACTGAAGTTGCGCTTTTCAGCGCACAAGGGGGTCAGAAGGTCGGCTGAAATCTCTCAACTGCTTCCTGGACTTTTGGCTCTAGCACGAAGCCGGACCCGTACGCCGCTGCTAGCTCATTCGCACGCTTCAGGAATACCTCAACACCCGTTCCGTAAATGAACTGCATCGCCCCCCCCGTCCAAGCCGGAAACCCAATCCCAAAAATCGACCCGATGTTCGCGTCATGCACGCTGGTCAACACGCCCTCGGCCAGGCAGCGCGCGGTCTCTATGGCCTGGCGGTAGAGCAAACGGTCCTGGATCTCCTGCACGCTCCACGCAACATCGGACTTTTCGAACAGGCCGCGTAGCTCAGGCCACAGCTGCTTCTTGGCGCCTGCGGGGTAGTCGTAAAAGCCGCCACCACCCGCGCGGCCGGGGCGCTTCAGCTCTTTGACCATGCGCTCCACCAACAGCTCGCCGGGTGTGGCGGTGTGGGTCTTGCCTTCGGCAGCGTAGTCGGCACGGGTCTGGTCCAGCACGTGCACGCTCAGGGTTAGCGCGGTTTCGTCCAGCACGGCCAGCGGGCCCACGGGCAGGCCGGCCTGCATGGCGGCGTTTTCAATGGCGGCGGCGGGGATGCCTTCGCCCAGCATGGCGGCGCCTTCCATCACAAAGGTGCCGAAGGTGCGGCTGGTATAGAAGCCGCGTGCGTCGTTGACCACGATGGGCACCTTGCCCAGGGCCTGCACGTAGTCAAACGCGCGGGCCACGGTTTCGTCGTCCGTCTGTTTGCCGCGGATGATCTCCACCAGCTTCATCTTGTCCACGGGGCTGAAGAAGTGGATGCCGACAAACTTCTCGGGCCGGCTGCTGGCCGTGGCCAGGCCGCTGATGGGCAGGGTGGAGGTGTTGCTGGCAAAGAAGCCGCCGGGCGCGAGTTGCGGCTCGGCTTCTTGTGTGACCTTGGCCTTGAGGTCACGGCTTTCAAACACGGCTTCGATGATGAGGTCGCAGCCCGCCAGGTCGGCCGCGCTGGCGGTGGGCGTGATGCGGGCCAGCAGGGCCTGCTGCGCATCGGCCGTCATGCGGCCCTTGTCCACGCGGGCCTGGGTGAGTTTGGCGCTGTAGGCCTTGCCGGCCTCGGCTTTCTCGGTGCTCACGTCTTTCAGCACCGTAGCGATGCCCCGGCTGGCCTGGGCCCAGGCGATGCCCGCGCCCATCATGCCGGCGCCCAGGATGCCGACCTTTTGCGGCTTGTAGCGTGGGGCCGTGCCGGGGCGCGACTTGCCGCTCTTGATCGCGTTCGTGTCGAAGAAGAACGTGTTGATCATGTTGTGCGCCACGGGGCCGGTCATCAGGCGGGCGAGGTAGCGGCTTTCGATGCGCAGGGCGGTGTCGTAGTCCACCATCGCGCCTTCGACCATGGCGGCCAGCGCTGCCTCGGGTGCGGGGTAGCGGCCGCGCGTGGTCTTCTTGAGCATGGCGGGCGCGACGGTGAGGGCGCCCGCAATCTTGGGGTTGGCGGGCGTGCCGCCGGGCATCTTGTAGTTCTTGTCGTCCCACGGCTGCACCGCGTGTGGGTGGGTGGCGATGTGGGCCAGCGCGGCGGGCAGCAGTTGCTCGCGCGTAGCCACCAGCTCATGCACCAGTTGCAGCTCCAGCGCTTCGGCGGGGTTGAAGAGCTTGCCTTCCAGGATGTAGGGCTGCGCGCCCATCAGGCCCAGCAGGCGCGTCATCTTGGTCACGCCGGTGGCGCCCGGCATCAGGCCCAGCGTGACCTCGGGCAGGCCGAACTGGATCTTGGTGTCGGCCACTGCAATGCGGTAGTGGGCGACCAGGGCCACCTCCCAGCCGCCGCCCAGCGCCGCGCCGTTGAGGCAGGCCACCACGGGGATGCCCAGCGTTTCGAGCGTGCGAAAGTGCTTCTTCATGCGCTCGATTTCGCCAAACGCGTTGGGTGCATCGGCGGGTGTGAGGCGCATGGTGGCCTTGAGGTCGGCACCCGCAAAGAAGCTGGTCTTGGCCGATGCCAGCACGATGCCTTTGAGCGCGGCGCCCAGGCGTTCGCGGTCGCCCAGCACCTGGGCCGTCACCTCGCCCAGCTCTTGCTGCCACTGGCGGCACATGGTGTTGACGGGGGAGTTGGTTTCGTCAAAGGTGATGACGGCCACTTCGCCGTCGGTGCCCTGAGCGGGGACGAGTTCGTAGCGGATGGTTTGCATGTTGTTGTCTCCTTCCCAGTCAATCAGATTCGCTCGACGATGGTGGCAATGCCCATGCCGCCGCCCACGCACAGCGTGGCCAGGCCATAGCGCTGGCCCCGGCGGTGCAGTTCGTCAATCAGGGTGCCGAGGATCATGGCGCCCGTGGCGCCCAGCGGGTGGCCCATGGCGATGGCGCCGCCGTTCACATTGACCTTGTCGTGGGGCACGCCCAGCTCGCGCATGAAGCGCATGGGCACGGCGGCGAAGGCCTCGTTCACTTCGAACAGATCGATCTGGTCGATGGTCATGCCCGCACGGGCCAGCGCCTTCTTGGCAGCGGGCACGGGGCCGGTGAGCATGATGGTTGGGTCGGCGCCGCTGAGCGCGGTGGCCACGATGCGCGCGCGCGGCGTGAGGCCGTGGGCCTTGGCAGCGGCCTCGTTGCCGATGAGCACGGCGGCGGCGCCGTCCACGATGCCCGACGAGTTGCCCGCGTGGTGCACGTGGTGGATGCGCTCCACCTGCGGGTAGCGCTGCAGCGCCACGGCGTCAAAGCCCATGCCGCCCAGTTGCTCGAACGAGGCCTTGAGCGCGCCCAGACCTTCAAGGGTCGTCTTGGGCTTGATGAATTCGTCTTCCGCCAGGATGGTCTGGCCGATGAAGTCGCGCACGGGCACGACAGAGTTCTTAAAGTAGCCCGCGGCACGCGCGGCGGTGGCGCGGCGCTGCGATTCGAGTGCGAAGGCGTCCACGTCGGCACGGGTGTAGCCGTCCAACGTGGCGATCAGGTCGGCGCCGATGCCTTGGGGCACGAACAGCGTTGCGGAGTTGGTGGCGGGGTCTTGCGCCCAGGCGCCACCGTCGGAGCCAATGGGCACGCGGCTCATGCTCTCCACGCCACCCGCCACCACCAGGTCCTCCCAGCCGCTGCGCACCTTCTGCGCGGCCAAGTTCACGGCTTCCAGGCCCGAGGCGCAAAAGCGGTTGACCTGCACACCCGCGCAGCGAAAGTCCCACCCGGCCTTGAGCGCCGCGACCTTGGGCAGCACCGAGCCCTGCTCGCCCACGGGCGAGACGATGCCCATGACCACGTCGTCCACTGCCGCCGTGTCGAAGCGGTGGCGCGCTTGCAGCTCCGTCAGCAGGCCTGCCAGCAGGTCGATGGGCTTGACCTCGTGCAGGGTGCCGTCCTTCTTGCCCTTGCCGCGCGGGGTGCGCAGCGCATCGAATACATAGGCTTCGGTCATGAATGGTCTCCGGTGGTTTCTCTAAACTTCAAGCAGTGCGGCGGTAAAGCAGCTGGGCTGGCTCACGCCACTACAAGGTGCTTTCTGACGCGGGTGCAGTGGGTTTTGCACTATCTTTCGGCGGTTGCTATCTACATTTCTGGTTATGGAACGAAATACATCCCCTGCATTGCAGCGCATCGCGCGCAGCGCCATCGAATACGACGACACGCGCGAAGGGTTTGCGCTGGAGCACCATGTCGTGCTGGCTGCATCCAGTGCGCTGGCGGTGGCGGCCTTCATGGCGCCCAGCCGTAGCTCGGCGGCCATTCGCGGCATTGGCGCAGGCTTGCTGCTGATGCGCGCGCTGAGTGGCAGCCAGGGTGTGCGCTCCTGGCTGAATGTCACCGACCGCCGCCCCGGTGCGCCGCTCAGCCCCGAAGAGGCCCGCGCCGCCTGGTATCTGTAGCGGCATTCGGCGCCCACTGGTACGTTGTGAAGGGCGTTGTGCAGGGCATCGTGCACTGCGTTATTCACGGTGCGGTGCATTCCGTTATTTGCCCAGGCCCATGGCCCGCGCAATCACTTCTTTCATGATCTCGTTGGTGCCGCCATAAATGCGCTGGACGCGTGCGTCGGCATAGGCGCGGGTGATGGGGTATTCCCACATGTAGCCATAGCCGCCAAACAGCTGAACGCATTCGTCCATCACCTTGCATTGCAGGTCGGTCGTCCAGTACTTGGCCATGCTGGCGGTTTCGGTGTCGAGCTGGTCCTTCACGATCAGCTCAGAGCACTTATCCACGAACACGCGGGCCACCTGCACCTGCGTTTGCAGCTCGGCCAGGGTGTGGCGGGTGTTTTGAAATGACGCCACGCTCTGGCCAAAGACCTTGCGCTGCTTGACGTAGTCCAGTGTCCAGTCAATGGCGGCCTGGGCGGCGGCCACGGCGGTGATGGCGATCTGCAGGCGCTCCCAGGGCAACTGCTCCATCAGGCAGATGAAGCCACGCCCTTCCATGGCGGGGCCGCCCAGCAAGTTGTCCACCGGCACCTGCACGTCGTTGAAGAACAGCTCGGACGTGTCCTGCGCCTTCATGCCCATCTTCTTGAGGCGCTGGCCTTTTTCAAAACCGGGCATGCCGCGCTCCACCAGCAACAGGCTGGTGCCCTTGGCCCCGGCCGCCGGGTCAGTCTTGGCGACCACGATCACCAGGTCGGCATGCCAGCCGTTGGTGATGAAGGTCTTGCTGCCATTCAGAACATAGTGTGATCCGTCCGCACTTTTGATGGCTGTGGTCTTGATGCCTTGCAGGTCGCTGCCCGCAGCCGGCTCGCTCATGGCGATGGCGCCCACCATGGCGCCGCTGGCCATCTGCGGCAGGTACTTGCGCTTTTGTTCCTCGGTGCCGTAGTGCAGGATGTACGGCGCCACGATCTCGCTGTGCAGACCAAAGCCGATGCCTGTGGTGCCTGCACGCGCCAGCTCTTCCATCTGCGCCACCGAATACAGCTTGTCGGCCCCGGCGCCGCCGTACTCCTCGGGCAGGCTCATGCACAGAAAGCCGTTGGCGCCCGCCTGGCTCCACACCTCGCGCGCCACATAGCCCTGGTCTTCCCAGGCGGCGTGGTGGGGCGTCACTTCCTTGTCGATGAAGCGGCGAAAGCTGTCGGCAAAGGCCTGGTGGTCGGGCTGGAAGAGGGTGCGTTCGATCATGGTGGGACAACCAGGTTATTTATGCAAAGTTACTGCTTGGTTAAATTCTGCCACCGACTGAGCCCGGATGCACCCCCTGAAACGCAAAAGCCGCCCGAAGGCGGCTTGAAGGAGGCTGGTCAGGCGCTCATGGCTTGACGTAGTCGGAGACCACCTTCCACTTGCCATCGGTGATCTGCGACAGGCGAGAAAGATCGCTGCCCAGGCGCTTTTGTGGGCCAAAGGTGCCCTCGGCGCTGCCGAACATGTCGGGCGGAATCACCATGGTGTCCATGGCCTTGATGAAGCTGTCGGTGCTCAGGTTGGGGCCCGCCTTCTGGGCCGCCTTGATGAAGGCGTCGATGGCGTTGTAGCCGTAGACCGAGAACACGGTGGGGTCTTCGTTGAACTTGGTCTTGTACTTGTTGGCCCAGAAGCGGATGGGCTGGCTGGCCTCGTCCAGATAAGGGTGCTGCACCGTCATGGTGGCGTACAGGCCATCCATGGGCTTGCCGCCCAGCTTGTGGATGAGGTCTGTGTAGGCGGCGCTGGAGCCGAGGAAGGTGGGGTTGAAGCCCGTTTTGCGCGCCTCGCCAATCGTGCCGATGGTCTCGCGGATGATGGTGCCCAGGATCACGAAGTCGCATTCGGACGACTTCATCTTGGCGACCTGTGAAGAGAAGTCGGTGGCGCCGCGCTTGTACGAGGTCTTTTCGGTGAAGTCCATGCCCATGGACTTGAGTGCCGCCTCGCCCCCGCGCATCACCTCCAGGCCAAATTCATCGTCCTGGTAGATGGTGCAGATCTTCTTGGCGCCCTTTTCCTTGATGAGCTTGGGGGCTGCCAGGCGGATCTGGTCGTAGTAAGTGGCGGCAAACGAATACTTGAGCTTGTGGAAGGGCTCGTACATTTCCCGCGCGGCCGTCACCGGGAAGAAGTTGATCACGTTCTTGCTGAACTGCACGGGCATGGCGGCCAGGTTTTGCGCCGTGCCGATGTGCGCCACCATCATGAAGATCTTGTCCTGGTTCACGAGCTTTTGCGCGGCCAGCACGGCTTTCTTGGGGTCGTAGCCCGAGTCTTCCACCTTCAGGTCGAGCTTGCGGCCGTTCACGCCGCCTTGCTCGTTGGCCTCGTCCACGCGCAGCATCATGCCCAGCCGCACCTGCTTGCCAAAGCCCGCCAGCGGGCCGGACAGATCCTGGATGGAACCCAGCGTGATGGTGTCCTTGCTCACGCCCTGGCTGGGCTGCGCCTGTGCAGCACCTCCGGCCATGGCCACGATGGCCAGCGCGGCAATGTGATGAAACTTCATGGCACGTCTCCTTTGGTTGGATCGAACTCGGTTGCTCGTTATAGAACGATGCCCGGGGTGGGGCACCAGCACTTTCCCTATCCTGATGGGCGTGGCCTGTGGTTGCGTGACGTGCGCACCTACCGGTACATCGCCTCAATCTGGGGGGCGTACTTCTGCTGCACCAGCTTGCGCTTGAGCTTCATGGTGGGTGTCAGCTCTTCATCCTCGGCCGTGAGCTGGGTGTCGAGCAGGAAGAACTTCTTGATCTGCTCCACGCGGGCGAACTTGGCATTGACGCGGTCAATCTCGGCCTGGATCAGCTCCTGCACCTCGCGCGTGCGGGTCAGGCTGGCGTAGTTGGAGAACGGCACGTCGTTGTCCTGTGCGTACTTCTCCACGTTCTCCTGGTCGATCATGATGATCACCGTGAGGTAGGGCAGCTTGTCGCCAATCACCACCGCGTCGGTGATGTAGGGGCTGAACTTGAGTTCGTTCTCCAGCTCGCTCGGCGTGATGTTCTTGCCGCCCGCCGTGATGATGATGTCCTTCATGCGGTCGGTGATGCGAAGGTAGCCATCGGCGTCGATCAGGCCCACATCCCCCGTGTGCAGCCAACCTTCGGGGTCGATGGTTTCAGCGGTTTTCTCGGGCTGGTTGAGGTAGCCCTTGAACACATTGGGGCCACGCACCAGGATTTCGCCCGTGGCGGGGTCGATGCGCACCTCGTTGTAGCTGGCCGCCGGGCCGATGGAGCCCGGTTTGATGCGGCTGGCCGGCACACCGGTGGAGGCGCCGCAGGTCTCGGTCATGCCCCACACCTCCAGCATGGGCACACCCAGCGCCAGGTACCACTTCACCAGATCGGGCGAAATGGGCGCTGCGCCTGTGACCAGAAAGCGCGCACGGTGGATGCCGATGAGCTTGCGCACATTGTTGAGCGCCAGAAAACGCGCCAGCATGAACTGCGCCTTCAGCAAACCGCCCACCGGCTGTCCGGCCAGCACCCGATCTGCGATGCGGGTGCCCACGCCAATCGACCAGGCATAGGCCGCCTGCTGCATGCGTGTGGATTCCTTTAGTGCGATCATCACGCCCGAATAGAACTTCTCCCACACCCGGGGTACGGCGGTGAACACCGTGGGCGCGATCTCTCGCACGTTCTCGGGCACGGTGTCGGGGTTCTCGACAAAGTTCAGGCGCGCGCCGGTATAGAGCGAGAAGTATTCACCCCCCATGCGCTCGGCGATGTGGCACAGCGGCAGAAAACACATGGTCTCGTCGGCCTCACTGCGCGAGATCAGCGTGTTGTAGCCGCGCACGGTGTAGGTGAGTGCGGCGTGCGTGTGCATGGCACCCTTGGGCTTGCCGGTGGTGCCCGAGGTGTACACCAGGATGGCCAGGTCTTCGGGTCGGCAGGCCTTGACGCGCTGCATCAGCGCGTCGGGGTGTTGTGTATTCCAGGCCCTGCCCAGTTCGCGGAGGCCCGCGAGGCTCAGCACATCGGGGTCGTTCAGGCTGCGCAGGCCTTCCATGTCGAACACCACCACCTTGCGCAGCAGGGGCAGGCTGCTGCGCACTTCCAGGGCCTTATCGAGCTGCTCGTCGTCTTCCACAAACAGCACGGTGGTGCGAGAGTCTTCGCTCAGGTAGTGCACCTGCGCCGCCGCGTCAGTGGGGTAGATGCCGTTGGCCACGCCGCCGCAGCTCAGCACGGCCAGATCGGCCAGCACCCATTCGATGTTGGTGTTGGACAGGATGGATGCGCATTCGCCAGGCGCAAACCCCAGCGACATCAGGCCGCCCGCAATCTCCCGCACGGCTTCGGCTGTCTGGTCCCAGGTCCAGCTCTTCCAGATGCCCAGCTCCTTCTGGCGCATCCACACGCGCGGGCCGCGCTCGGCCACGGCGTTCCAGAACATGGCGGCGATGGTGTCGCCCGCAAGCACGTCGGTGCCTGCGGGCTGGATGTGATCGAGGTCCCAGAGGTTAGACATTTGCGCTTATCTCCAGGTCTTCTTTTTCTTCCAGCGCCGCTCTCCGCGCACGCCGACATCTTTCATCCCAAGGTAGAACTCCTTGATGTCATCCTTCTCGCGCAGGCGCTCGCAGCTGTCTTCCATCACGATGCGGCCGTTCTCCAGCACATAGCCGTAGTCCGACGCGTTGAGCGCCATGTTGGCGTTCTGCTCCACCAGCAGGATGGTGGTGCCGCGCTCACGGTTGATGCGCACCACGATCTCGAAGATCTCCTTGGTGAGCTTGGGGGACAGGCCCAGGCTGGGCTCGTCCAGCAGGATCAGCTCAGGGTTGGCCATGAGCGCGCGCGAGATCGCCAGCATCTGCTGTTGCCCGCCCGAGAGCAGGCCGGCGTCCTGCGCGGCGCGCTCCTTCAGGATGGGGAAGTAGCCATACACCGTTTCGATGTCGCGGGCCACGGCGTCGGCATCGCTGCGCGTGTAGGCGCCCATGAGCAGGTTGTCGCGCACCGAGAGCAGTGCAAACACCTCGCGCCCCTCGGGCACGTGCATCAGGCCCCGACGCACGATCGCTGCCGGGTCGTTGGCAGTGATGTCGGCGCCCGCGAATTCGATGGAGCCCTTGCGCGGGTCGATGATGCCGCTGATGGTCTTCAGGATGGTGGTCTTGCCCGCGCCGTTGCTGCCCAGCACGGCGGCGATCTCGCCGCGCCGCACCTGCAGGCTGACGCCCCGGATGGCCTTGATGGGGCCGTAGGCACTTTCCACGTTCTGCAGGCGCAGCAGGGGTTGGTCAGCTGCTGCAGCAACTGGTGTGCTGGTAGCGGCAAGTACGGCGCTCATGCCCGAACCCCCAGGTTGGACCCCGCCGGGCGGCGCAGGTTGCTCACATCGTCGATGGTGCCCAGGTACGCTTCGATCACCCCGGGGTGCGACTGCACCTCGCGCGGCGTGCCCATGGCCACGACCTCGCCCTGGTTCATGGCCAGCACGCGGTCGGATACCTTGGAGACCAGCGACATGTCGTGCTCCACCATCAGCACGGTGATGCCCAGCTCGTGCTGGATGTCCTGGATCCAGAAGGCCATGTCGTCCGTCTCCTCCACGTTCAGGCCCGACGAGGGCTCGTCGAGCAGCAGCAACTGCGGCTCAGTGCACAGCGCACGTGCCAGCTCCACCACCTTGCGCACGCCGTAGGGCAGGCCGGCCACCATGGTGTCGCGGTAGTGCTGCAGGTCGAGAAAGTCGATGACCTGCTCGGCCTTCTCCCGGGCCTGAACTTCGCCTTCACGCACCTTGCGCGTGAAGAACATCTCGGCCCACAGGCTGCTGTGCTGCCGGGTGTGGCGGCCGATCAGCAGGTTGTGCAGCACGCTTGCGTGCTCGAAGAGTTCGATGTTCTGGAAGGTGCGTGCAATGCCCAGGCCCGCTACCTTGTGCGGCGGCTGGTCGGTCAGCGGCAGCAGGGCCCCGCCCGGGCCCGCATAGGCGATGGTGCCGGTGGTGGGCGTGTAGATGCGGCTGATGAGATTGAACACCGTCGTCTTGCCCGCGCCGTTGGGGCCGATGAGGGTGAACACCTCGCCACGGCGCACGTCAAAGCTCACGTTGTTGACCGCGAGCACGCCGCCAAAGCGCACACTGAGGTTCTGGGCGCTGAGCAGGATTTCGTCAGTCATGGGTACAGCAATTGGGGTCATTTCACTGGTCCAGTGTGCTGAATGCCGTCCGCAGCCTTTGCGACTGGCGTGACCGAGGCCAGTGCCCCCGCGCAAGGGCCGCCCCGCCGCGCTGGGGGCGTTCCCCTCCCGAATCGCGCAGCGAATCGAGAGAGGGGGACGGCGCGAAGCGACTCAGGGGGTGCTTCATTTCAAGCGATCTGATTTTTGGAACGACTTCTGCCGCTTGAACAAGCCCTTGCGGTAGAACGGGAACATCTGCAGCCAGGTGCGCACCTTGAGCCAGCGGCCATACAGGCCCATGGGTTCGAACAGCACAAAGGCGATCAGCACCGCGCCGTAGACCACCGCCTGCAGGCCCGGTGCCTGGCCGATGGCGGCGGGCAGCCAGTCCTTGCTGAGCGAAATCATCTGCGGCATGGTGATGAGGAAGATGGCCCCCAGGAACGCTCCATGCACCGATCCCAGCCCGCCGATCACGATCATCAGCAGCAGGTCGATGGACTGCAGGATGTTGAACTGGTCGGGCGAGATGAACTGCAGCTTGTGCGCGTACAACGCACCGCCGATGCCTGCAAGTGCAGCCGATATGGAGAACGACAGCGTCTTGTAGCGGGCGAGGTGGATGCCCATGCTCTGCGCGGAGATCTCTGAATCACGGATGGCGACAAACGCGCGGCCTGTGGGTGAGCGCAGCAGGTTCAGGATGGCCAGCGTGCTGACCACCGCAATCACAAGGCACAGAAAGTAGAACGACTCTGTGGTCTCGAACGAGTAGCCCGCGATTTGTGGCGGCACTAGGTGCTTGCCGGAGTTGCCGCCTGTGACCGACTCCCACCGCGCGAACACCTCTTCCACGATGAAGCCGAAGGACAGCGTGGCCATGCCCAGGTAGATGCCTTTGACGCGGAGTGCTGGCAGCCCCACCACCACGCCCACAGCCGCCGACAGCCCCGCCGCGCAGGCCAGCGACAGCGCAAACGGCCAGCCCATGCCAGTGAGCACCGCCTGCGTATATGCCCCCACGCCCAGAAACGCTGCATGCCCCAGCGAGAACAAGCCGGTGAAGCCCGCCAGCAGCATCAGCCCCAAGCCCACGATGGCGTAGATGAGCACGAAGGTCAGCTGTGCCAACCAGTATTCAGGCGCCACCCAGGGTGCGGCGACCAGGGCCAGGCACAGCAGGCTGTACCAGAACACATGCCCGCCATGTTTGGCCAGACGTATGTCTTGCTCGTACGAGGTCTTGAAGAGAAAGCGCATGGGTCAGACTTTCTTTCTCAGCTTCTCGCCGAACAGTCCGTTGGGTTTGACCATCAGCATGATCAGCACCACGATGTACGCGGCTGTGTCCTTGAATCCATCGGGCAGATAGAAACCCGAGAGCGATTCGACAATGCCGATCACCAGCCCGCCCACGATGGCCCCGGGCAGGCTGCCGAAGCCGCCCACCACGGCGGCGGGGAAGGCCTTGAGCCCGATCAGCCCCATGTTGGCGTGCACAAAGGTGATGGGCGCCAACAGCAGCCCGGCTACCGCCGCCACCGCCGCGGCAAGCCCCCAGGCCAGGCCGTTGAGGCGCTGCACGGGAATGCCCATGTAGTAGGCCGCGAGCTGGTTCTGCGACGCGGCCTGCATGGCAATGCCCAGCTTGCTGTAGCGGAACATGGCAAACAGCAGCACACACAGCACGCCCGTGGCGCCGATCACCACCAGTTGCTCGGCGCTGACCACCAGCTCGCCCAAGCGCAGGGACTGGTCCTTGTAGGGCACGGGCAGCGTGTGGGTGTCGGTGCCGATGTTGGGGATCATCGTGACAAGGCCGCGCAGCACGTAGCCGATGCCGATGGTGAGCATGACGATGGAGAACGCGGGCTGGCCCAGGATGGGGCGGATCACTGCGCGCTCCAGCACCGTGCCAAACAGCCCCATGGCCAGGATGCTGGCGAGCACCGCCACCCAGAAGGGAAAGCCCAGCACGGTCATGAGCGCCAGGCCACAGAAAGCGCCGAGCATCATGAGTTCGCCCTGGGCAAAGCTCACGGTCTCCGTGGCTTTGTAGATAAGCACGAACCCGAGCGCGATCAGCCCGTAGATGCACCCCTGCGAGACACCGCTGATCAACAGTTGCACAAATTGCACACTGGCTCTCCAGAATAAGTGATACGCAAAGCGGGTAAATGCGGGGTGTATGCCTCGTGGGCATGGGATGGCCGCATCGTCGCTTGCGCAGGTCCTGCAGAATATTTATACAAAGCGATTGCTTTGTATAAATAATGGTGCACGCGCGCTGTGCATACCGCACTCGGGGCTAACCCTGATGGGGTGGGCGAGCGGGTAGCGGCGGATATTGACGCAGTGCTGCACCCTGCGCAATAGGAGTAACGTCGGGTGGGTGAACAGGTTCTGACGCCGGGCCACAGGAGAGCCACATATCCGCAGAGGTTGAAGTGCAAGGTGGTGTCACGCTGGTGACATGGCGCAGGCCCGATGTGCACAACCCGGTGGATGCCAGCACAGCCAGCACCAGCACGCTTCGCCGCCGAAGGGCTGCCGTTACGGCGAGCCGTGCTGCAGGAATAGGCGGGCGGCCGCGAATGCTGGCCGAAGCACTGCGCGGCGCCTCGCGGTTTGCCACAGGGCAAGTACGCCACGGCCAGTTTTAAGTAAAAATAGCCCCTAGCGCTTATCTATTAAGCGTGAGAAGCTACAAAATCAGGAGCATCTGGATGGTTTCGATTGCACGCACCATCCCGCAGTGACCCCCAGGAGACCCATGAGCAAATCCACCGCCACCCCAACCCCGCAAGCCTTTGAGCCCGAGTTCATTGCCGGGCTCAAATCCATCTTTGAAGAAAAAATCGTGTTCAACCAGGTGCTGGGCCTGAAGATCACGTCACTGGCACCCGATGGTGTGGTGGGCCGCATCGACATGAAACCGGACCTGGTGGGCCACTATGCCTACAACCGCATCCACGGCGGCGTGATCAGCGCGGGGCTCGATGCTATGGGCGGGCTGGCCGTGATGGCCGCGATTGGCGCCAAACACCTGGATGAAGCACCCGAGCAGCGCCTGCACCGCTTTGCCAAGCTGGGCACCATCGACCTGCGCATTGACTACCTGCGCCCCGGCATTGGCAGCCACTTCGAGCTGCGCGCCCAGGTGCTGCGCCTGGGTTCGCGTGTCGCAACCACGCGCATGGAGTTTCTGGGGCCGGATGGGCAGATCATGTCGGCCGGAGCTGCGGCTTACATCGTCTCTTGATTGGGGCGCGCTCCTGAGCCGCCTCGCCACGGGGCGTTGCCATGCGCCGGATGTGTGATCCCGCAAGCCTTGCAAGCGCATGCTACGAGAGAACCGTTTGGTTACCGTTCTTGCGTAACCAGGGCATCTTTCACGGGGCGCGATACCTACGATGACTCTCTTTTCAAGGAGATCTGATGGCCGTGCAAAACCCCTTCTTTGGCAAGCGTGAACCCGAGTCGTTCCAACCCCGCAACAGCACCACTTCAGGCTCCGTATTGGGGAGCTCAGCGGCGAGCAGTTCTGCGGCTGCACAGCCGGTGGCCAGCCCTGCTGTCCCCAAGGCCGCCAGCACCAGCGACAGCTCTGGCAGCAAGCTCACGGTGGGCCCGAACATCAAGCTCAAGGGCGTGGAAATTACCGATTGCGACACCCTCGTGGTCGAAGGCACGGTGGAAGCCACGATGGATTCGCGTGTGATCCAGATTGCTGAGCATGGCGCCTTCAAGGGCTCTGCCGAGATCGACATTGCCGAGATCCATGGCGAGTTCAACGGCACACTCACCGTGCGCCAGAAGCTGGTGATCTACAGCACCGGCAAGGTCAACGGCAAGATCCGCTACGGCAAACTGGTGGTGGAAGAGGGCGGTCAGCTGGCGGGTGAGATCGAGGCCGGGTTCTCGCCCTCGTCATCCAGCAGCACTCTGCAGCGCACGGCAGCTCCTCTGCGCACCGAACCGGCCACTGCACTGGCCGCCTGACCGGGCCATGAAGGCGTCCGCGGACCGCCAGGCGTGGTCTGCGCGAACCGACCTTCCGTGCTTTCACCCCGGCGCGTTGTGCTTGGGCACTGGGCGCGGCCTGCCCTGGTCGTCGATGGCCACATAGGTCAGGCGCGCCTCCGTCACCTTCACATACCGGCCCTGGTCGGTAAACCGTTCGGCATACACCTCCACCTCCACGGTGACCGAGGTGTTGCCCACCCGCGTGATGGACGAGAAGAACGACAGGATGTCGCCCACGCGCACCGGCTGCTTGAAGATGAATTCGTTGACGGCCACCGTGGCCATGCGGCCCTGGATGTAGCGCGCGGGCAGCACAGAGCCCGCCAAGTCCACCTGCGCCATCACCCAGCCGCCAAAAATGTCGCCATTGCCATTGGTGTCGGCGGGCATGGGGATGACCTTGAGCACCAGTTCCTTGTCGGTGGGCAATGCGGCGGGTGGTGGGCTGAAAACGGCAGACATGGGCACAATCTCGGTTGGGGCTGAGCCAATCCTTGTCGGAACCTGGGGTTTTGCAAGGCGGCTGGCCCGCAAAAAAACCACCTTGGCATCAGCCGGGTCGGTAAAAACAACAACAACCGGAATTGTCCCCCATGCGCCACCTTGGCGAAACCGCCCCCCCCACCCCTGGCACGCCCGCGCCCCCCAAGTCCGACTGGGTCACGCTGAGGCGGCTCCTCCCTTACCTGTGGCAATACAAGTGGCGCGTGGTGGCGGCCATTGTGTTCATGGTGGGCGCCAAGCTGGCCAACGTCAGCGTGCCGCTGCTGCTCAAGACACTGGTGGACGCGATGGCGTTCAAGCCTGGTGACCCCGCCGCGCTGCTGGTGGTGCCGGTGGGCTTGCTGGTGGCGTACGGGGCGCTGCGCCTGTCCACCTCGTTGTTCACCGAGCTGCGCGAGCTGGTGTTTGCCAAGGCTACGCAGGGTGCAGCGCGCTCCATTGCGCTGCAGACGTTCGAGCACCTGCACGCGCTGAGCCTGCGCTTTCACCTGGAGCGCCAGACCGGCGGCATGACGCGCGACATCGAACGCGGTGTGCGCGGCATCGAGTCACTGATCTCGTTTTCGCTGTTCAACGTGTTTGCCACCTTGATCGAGGTGATCCTGGTGTTGAGTGTGCTGGCCGTCAAGTTCGATGCCTGGTTTGCCTGGATCACGCTGGCCGCGCTGGTGCTGTACATCGCCTACACGGTGCTGGTGACCGAGTGGCGCACCAAGTTCCGCCGCGAGGCCAACGAGTTCGACTCGGCAGCACACTCCAAGGCCGTGGATTCGCTGCTGAACTACGAGACGGTCAAGTACTTCAACAACGAAGGCTTTGAGGCCCGCCGCTACGACGAAAGCCTGGAGCGGTTGCGCCTGGCCCGCCTCAAAAGCCAGACCACGTTATCGATGCTCAACACCGGCCAGCAGCTCATCATTGCCGTGGGCCTGGTGGCCATGCTGTGGCGCGCCACACAGGGCGTGGTCGATGGCCGCATGACGCTGGGCGACCTCGTCATGGTCAACGCCTTCATGATCCAGCTGTACATCCCGCTCAACTTTCTGGGCGTGATCTACCGCGAGATCAAGCAGAGCCTCACCGACCTGGACAAGATGTTCACGCTCATGGACAAAGAGCGCGAAGTGGCCGACGCACCCGGCGCCCAGCCGCTGGCGGGGCTGAGCCAGCCCACCGTGCGTTTTGAGAACGTGCACTTTTCCTACGACGTGCGCCAAGGCAGCGACTTCAGCAGCGGCCGGCCCATCCTGCAGGGCATCAGCTTCGAGATACCAGCGGGCAAGACGGTGGCGGTGGTGGGGCCTTCGGGTTCGGGCAAGTCCACACTGGCCCGGCTGCTGTTTCGCTTCTACGACATCCAGCAGGGGCGCATCACCATTGCGGGGCAGGAGATCCGCAGCGTGACGCAGGCGAGCGTGCGCCAGGCGATTGGCATCGTTCCGCAGGACACGGTGCTGTTCAACGACACGGTGGCCTACAACATCGCCTATGGCCGCACCGGTGCCAGCCAGGATGAGATCGAAGCCGCCGCCCGTGCCGCACGCATCCACGACTTCATTGTCAGCACGCCCAAGGGCTACGCCACCATGGTGGGCGAGCGCGGGCTCAAGCTCTCGGGCGGTGAAAAGCAGCGCGTGGCCATTGCGCGCACCCTGCTCAAGAACCCGCCGATCCTGATCTTTGACGAGGCCACCAGCGCGCTGGACTCCGCCAACGAACGCGCCATCCAGGCCGAGCTGCAGGGCGTGGCGCAGAACAAGACCACGCTGGTGATTGCGCACCGCCTCTCCACCGTGGTGGATGCGCACGAGATCCTGGTCATGGACGCGGGCCGCATCATCGAGCGCGGCACGCATGCGCAGCTGCTGGCCCAGGGGGGCCGCTATGCGAGCATGTGGTCTCTCCAGCAGGAGGCCCCCCCTGAGTCGCCTGCGGCGCCTTCCCCCTGAGGGGGACGACGCCATCGCTGCGGGGCGGCCCTTGCTAGGCGTCCCGCGCCTGGGCCGCGCCGGTTTTGTACGCTCTGCGCGAAGCGCACGATGCAAAGCGTAGCGTCCCGTTTTCTTTCTTCGAGATTGCACTATCCCATGAAGCCTGTACTGCTTGCCCTCATGTTCCTGTCCGAAGAACATCGCGCCCAGATGGCGCAGTCGTTCGAGCTGGTCTACGCGCCCGACGCTGCGCAGGCCGCAGCCGCCATTGCCGAGCATGGCGCGCGCATCACCGTGGTCCTGACCATCGGCGCCACGGGCTTCTCAGCCGCGCAGATCGATGCATTGCCCGCGCTCACGCTGATTTGCGCGCTGGGCGCAGGCTACGAGAACATCGCCGTGGCCCACGCCAAGGCGCGGGGCGTTGTGGTGGCCACGGGCGCGGGCACCAATGACGACTGCGTGGCCGACCACACCTGGGGCCTGCTGATTGCCGCGCAGCGCCGCATCCTGCCGCTGGACAAGGCCACGCGCGCAGGCATCTGGCGCACGGCCCTGCCGCTGCCGCCCAACGTGTCGCACAAGCGCCTGGGCATCGTCGGCCTGGGCACCATCGGCAAGAAGATCGCACAGCGCGCGCTGGGCTTCGAGATCGAGGTGGGCTACCACAACCGCAGCGCGCGCACCGATGTGCCGTACCGCTACTTTGGCGATGTAAAGGCGCTGGCCGAATGGTCGGACTTCCTCGTGGTCGCCACGCCCGGTGGCGCGGGCACCAAGCACCTGGTCAACGCAGACGTGCTGAATGCCCTGGGCGCGCGCGGCGTGGTGGTCAACATCGCGCGCGGCAGCGTGATCGACACTGCCGCCCTGGCCGCCGCGCTGCGCGAAGGTCGCATTGCGGCAGCAGGCCTGGATGTGTACGAGAGCGAGCCCGCGCCCCCGGCTGAACTGCTGGACCTGGACAACGTGGTGCTGACACCCCATGTGGCGGGCTGGTCGCCCGAGGCGGTGCAGGCTTCGGTGGACCGTTTCCTGGAAAACGCTCGCCGCCATCTGGCAGGCGAGGCGCCGGTGTCTCCGCTCTGAAATTTGAATGAAAAATGGCTCTAGCGCTTTATGGATAAGCGCAAGCAGCTATCAAATAAGGAGTTATGGCAATGCCCCTGGATGTCGATGCCTTGCAGGCGCGGCTGCGCGCCTTTGCCGCCGAGCGGCAGTGGCAGCCGTTTCACACCCCCAAGAACCTGGCGATGGCGCTGATGGTGGAAGCGGCGGAATTGACCGAGATTTTTCAGTGGATGACCCCCGAGCAGTCGCTGGCGGTACGTGATGACCCGGCGCTCACGGAGCCCATTGCCGATGAGGTTGCCGATGTGCTCCTGTACCTGCTGCAGCTGGCAGACCACGCGGGTGTGGACCTGGCGCAGGCGGTGGAGAACAAGCTGCGCAAGAACTCCGTCAAACACCCGGCGCCGTGCGTTGGTGGTGCAGCCGTGGGTGGTCGTGAAATTTAGATAAAAAGTGCCTCTGGCGCTTTACTGGTAAGCGTCGACAGCTATCAATAGTGAAGCGACCGGCTCCCGCCCTGCAAGGATCCAGCGACAGCAAAAAGCCCCGCGAGCGGGGCTTTTGTTGGGGGCTTTGGCGAACCAGCGTCTGGCTTATTGCTTGCGGGCCGCAATCGCCTTCTCGGCCGAGGTGACCAGGTCGGCACCAATCTGGCCCTTCCACTTGTCATATACCGGGCGTGTGGCCTTCACAAAGGCGGCGCGCTCGGCGGGGCTCAGCTGCGTCACCGTCACGCCCAGTGCGGCGATGTCTTTGAGCAGAGGTTTGTCGGCTTCGACCACGCCCTTGCGGGCCAGGGCGATTTCTTCCTTGCCCGCGTCGATGGCGGCTTGCTTGACGATCTCGCGGTCGGCTGGGGTCCAGCTGTTCCAGATCTCCTTGTTCACCACAAAGATCAGCGGATCGTTCACATAGCCCCACAGCGTGATGTGCTTTTGCGCCACGCTGTGCAGCTTCGCGGCGGTGAAGATGGACAACGGATTTTCCTGTCCGTCCACCGCACCGCTGGCAAAGGCGGGCTGTGCGTCGGCCCAGCTCATCTGCGTGGGGTTGGCACCCAGGGCGGTGAAGGTGTCGAGGAACAGCGGGGAGCCCACCACGCGGATCTTCAGGCCTTTGAGGTCTTCAGGGGTCTTGATGGCCTTCTTGGAGTTGGAAATTTCGCGGTAGCCGTTCTCGCCCCAGGCCAGTGGCATCACACCGGCCTTGTCCAGCGTGGCGAAGATGCTCTTGCCCACGTCGCCCTGCGTTACAGCGTCCACGGCGGCGTAGTCGGGGAAAAGGAAGGGCAGCGAGAACAGGTTGAGTTGCTTGACCTGGGGCGACCAGTTGATGGTGGAGCCCACGGCCATGTCGATCACGCCCTGGCGCAGCGCGCTGAATTCACGCGTCTGGTCGCCCTGGATCAGCGACACGCCGGGGTAGAGCTTGATGTTGATGCGGCCATTGGTGCGCTCGCGGACCTTGTTGGCCCACAGCTCGCCGCCCTTGCCCCAGGGGAACGCGGGGCCCAGCACCAGCGACATGCGGTATTCGCTCTTGTACGCAGTTTGTGCGATGGCGGCAGGTGCGGTGAAGGCCAGGGCGGCTGCGGCGGCCACGGCAGAGGTGAGGAAGGTGCGCAGTTTCATCGGTTGTCTCCTTGTTGGATGGTGAATGGGTGAGGAAAAATCAGTAGCCCAGCCGCTGGGGCAGCCAGAGCGCAATCTGCGGAAACACGACGACCAGCAGCATCGCCAGCGTCATGGCCAGCACCAGCCAGACGACCCAGCGGGTGGTCTGCTCCATGCGTACACCGGCAATCTTGCTGGACACCATCAGGTTCACGGCCATGGGTGGGGTGAACTGGCCGATGGCCACCGTGAGGGTCAGCACCACGCCGAACCACACCACGTCCCACTGGTAGTGCTGCATGATGGGCATGAGCAGGGGCACAAAGATCAGGAAGATGGAGATGCCGTCGAGGAACATGCCTGCGATCAGCAGCATGACGATCAGCGCGCCGAGCACACCTTGCTCGCTCAGCCCCGACTGCACGATGGTGCGGGTGATGGGGTCGATCACTCCCAGGGTGGACAGCGAGAACGCAAAGATGCCAGCCAGCGATACCACCACGAGGATCACGGCCGACAGTTCACCGGCTTCGCGCAGGATGGTGAACAGGTCGCGCACACGGATCGTGCGGTGAATGCACATGCCCACAAACAGGCCGTAGAACACGGCCACCACGGCAGCCTCGGTGGGAGTGAACCAGCCGGCACGCATGCCGCCCAGAATCACCACCGGCGCGGCCAGCCCCCACGCCGCCTCGCGCAGGCTGCGCCAGAACGGCGGGCGGGGCATGTCGGCTTCAGCGCCACCCATCTTGTGGCGGCGTGCCAGCCACACGGCGGGCACGATCAGCGCAATGCCCGCCAGGATGCCTGGGAACATGCCTGCGGCAAACAAGGCGGGCACCGAGGCGCCCGGCACCAGCACCGAATACACGATGAACGCCACCGATGGCGGGATGAGGATGTCGGTGGCTGCTGCGCCCGCCACCACACTCGCCGAGTAGGCAGCGGGATACCCGGCGCGCGCCATGGCGGCGATCATGACGCCACCCACCGCCGCTGCGGTAGCAGGGCCCGAGCCGGAGATGCCGCCCAGGAACATGGCCACGGCAATCGCCACCAGCGGCAGCATGCCGGGCCCTCGGCCCACGATGGACACCGCAAAGTTCACCAGCCGCAGCGCCACGCCTGAGCGGTCGAAGATCGAGCCCACCAGCACAAACATCGGGATGGCCAGCAGCGGGTATTTGCCCAGGCCTGCGTAGAAGTTCTGCGGCACGGCCAGCAGGCCGAACCAGGGGGTCTCGGCATTGGCGACGGCAATGGCCGTGGCGCCCGCCAGACCCAGGGCCGCACCAATCGGAACGCCCAGAAACATCATTCCCAGGAAGGCGACAAACAGCAGGGTAGCGATCACGGGCGGGCCTTCGGTGCGGTCGATGCGGCCGATGCACGCCGCAGGCGGGCAAACAGTTGCAGTGCCCGGGCTGTGGTCAGCGCGCACAGCACAGGCAGCCAGACGGTGTACCACCACTGCGGCACACCGATGCCGGGCGATGTCTCTTCAAACCGGTAGTCGTCCCACACCACGCGGATGCTCAGCACCGTGATGAGCCCAAACAACAGCGCCACCATGAGAGCACCAAACTGCGCCAGCACCTGACGCCGGTGCTCGGAGCCGCCATCGGCAAAGAACTCGATGCGGATGTGCAACTGGCGCGCCACGGCGGCAGAGCCGCCGACCATGGCCAGCACGATCATCAGGAACACCGATATTTCTTCGGTCCAGGCGAAGGACGCATCGGTGAAATAGCGCAACACCACGTTCACAAAGGTGATGAGCGCCAGGGCGGCCATGGTCAGGACGATGAGCCAGTCTTCCAGGCGCAGGGAGCGGGGTTCGTCAGCGGCAGCGGGCGCTGCAGGCACTATGGGCGCAGAGGGCCGCCCATCGGGAGTGGAGGTGGACATGAACGCGGGGAGTCAGAAGAACACGGGGCAAATGCCGATCTTGCTGCCCGGCGGCGTTGTGCACCTGGGGCGTTGACCGAGGGAGAAGCGGGGTAGACGCGCTGGGTATTATGCGTCGCTCGCTATGCATGCACAGCATTGGTGCGGGGGCCAGCGCAGCCGGGAGACGCGCATGGAGCCGAGGGCCGCAGGCGCGCGGGCCTGTGGAAACCCTGATGCCTGGTGCCAGCACGTTGCAGCGCCCGCGCGGATAATGCGCCGATGGAAACCAAGTGGCTTGAAGATTTCGTCAGTCTTGCGGAAACCCGCAGCTTCAGCCGGTCAGCGCAGCTGCGGCATGTGACGCAGCCCGCGTTCTCGCGGCGCATCCAGGCGCTGGAAGCCTGGGCTGGCACCGATCTGGTGGACCGCAGCTCTTACCCCACCCGACTCACTCCGGCTGGCAAGACCCTGTACGACCAGTCTCTGGAAGTGCTGCAGGCGCTGCAGAACACGCGTGCCATGCTGCGGGCGCACACCAGCGCGGGCAAGGACATGATCGAGTTTGCCGTGCCGCACACGCTGGCGTTCACGTTTTTCCCGGCCTGGGTGTCGAGCTTGCACGACAAGTTTGGGCCGTTCAAAAGCCGGCTGATTGCGTTGAACGTGCACGACGCCGTGATGCGCCTGGTGGAGGGCGGGTGCGATCTGCTGATTGCCTACCACCATCCTTCGCAGCCCTTCCAGCTGGATGCCGACCGTTACGAGATGGTGAGCCTGGGGCAGGAAGTGATCTCCCCCTACAGCAAGGCCGACGCCGACGGACAACCCGTGCACCGCCTGCCGGGCCGGGCCGGGCAACCACTGCCCTACCTGGGCTACGCCCCGGGCGCCTATCTGGGGCGCGTGACCGAACTGATCCTGAAGGAATCCGGCACGCCCATCCATCTGGAGCGCGTGTACGAAACCGACATGGCCGAGGGCCTCAAGGCCATGGCGCTCGAAGGCCATGGCGTGGCCTTTCTGCCGCACAGCGCCGTGAAGAAAGAATTGCGTTCGCGCCGCCTGGTCAGTGCAGCACCGGTCGATAGCGAAGGCCTGCAGATGACCATGGATGTGCGCGCCTACCGTGAGAAACCAGCGGGCAAAGAGGCTCCCAAAGGCACGGCACAGGCGCTGTGGATGTACCTT
The DNA here is from genome assembly GCF_057808995.1 of Acidovorax sp. FG60. Lineage (NCBI taxonomy): Bacteria > Pseudomonadati > Pseudomonadota > Betaproteobacteria > Burkholderiales > Comamonadaceae > Acidovorax > Acidovorax sp. FG60. The sequence goes on along the minus strand of NZ_JBMDJC010000006.1, from coordinate 23,609 downwards.
CAAGCGCAGGCCGGGTCATGCTAAGGGTAAATACGGATATAAACACTTTGCATAGTTGCGCGCGCAAACGGCATTGGAATTTCACGGTAACGACACGTACAGTCGGCGCCATCGCTGGGTCGGCTGCCGCAGCGTGTGCCGTCTAAGAGCAGATTCTTAGTCCCCACGGTGGCACGAACATTGCGAATCCGATCCATCCACTCACCGAGACGCCGTATGAAAGTTCAGCATTGGGGAATTGCCTGGGGCCTTGCCGCTGCAAGCTGCGCTTTCGCGGCCTCTGCGCAGGCCTCGGTGCTGGAGCGCATCGGTGCCGGCGGCAAGCTGGTGATTGCGTACCGTGAATCGTCGGTGCCTTTTTCGTACATCGACACCCAGTCCGGCAAGCCGGTGGGTTATGCCATGGACCTGTGCCTGCGCCTGGCCGAGGTGGTGCGCAAGAAAACCGGCAAGAAGGACATGGAGGTTGAGCTTGTAGCGGTCACGCCGGCCAACCGTATCGCCATGATCGAGCAGGGCAAAGCCGACATGGAGTGTGGCTCTACCACCAACAACGCCGAGCGGCGCCAGAAGGTTGCGTTCACCATTCCCCATTTCATCACCGGTGCGCGGTTGCTGGTGAAGACCTCCAGTCCCATCGACCGCGTGGAAGACCTCAATGGCAAGAAGCTGGTGTCCACCAAGGGCACGACACCGCTCAAGGCCGCCGATCAGGCCAACCGCGAGCGCCTGATGGGGATCACCATTGTTGAGGCGCCGGACCACGCCAAGGCGGTCGAGATGGTCGAGAAGGGCGAGGCCGATGCTTTTGTGATGGACGACGTGCTGTTGTATGGCCTGGCCGCCGGGCGGCCTGACCCCAAGGCGCTCAAGGTGGTGGGCCGCTTCATGACCACCGAGCCACTGGCCATCATGCTGCCCAAGAACGACCCCGAGTTCAAAAAGCTCATTGATGAAGAGATGCGCCGCCTGATCACCAGCCGGGACATCTACCCCATTTATGACAAGTGGTTTAACAAACCCATCCCTCCCAACAACACTGTGCTGAACCTGCCGGTCAGCTACTTGTTGCGCGACTTCTGGAAATACCCCACCGACCAGGTTCCGTTCTGACTAATATCCCGGTCGAGGTTTCTGTTTTTGGAGAATGCGACCTGCCGGCACTGCCGGCGTGGGCGAATCTCTAGAATCCCCCCGTTTTTAGCTTCACACACAAGGAGATACCAATGAAGAAGCATTTGCTCGCGGTTGCCGTGACCGCCCTGGCTGCAGGTAGCGCTTTCGCTCAAGCCACCGATACCCTGGCCAAGATCAAGGCCTCGGGTAGCGTGACGCTGGGCGTTCGCGAATCTTCCGGTCTTTCCTACACCCTGGGTAACGGCAAGTTTGTGGGCTTCCATACCGAAATGGGCGAAATCGTCCTGGCCGATATCCAGAAGCAACTGGGCCTGCCCAAGCTGGAAGTCAAGTACCAGCCCGTCACCTCGCAAAACCGCATTCCCCTGGTGACCAACGGTACTGTGGACCTGGAGTGCGGCTCCACCACCAACAATGCCGCCCGCCAAAAGGATGTTGCGTTTGCCGTTACCACCTACGTGGAAGAAGTGCGCACCGTTGTCAAGGCCAACTCGGGCATCACGTCCATCAAGGACCTGAACGGCAAGACCATCGCCACCACCACGGGCACCACTTCGGTGCAAACCCTGCGCAAGCATGAGCGTGCTGGCGGCATCGACTTCAAGGAAGTCTTTGGCAAAGACCACGCTGACAGCTTCCTGATGCTGGAAACCGGCCGCGCCGATGCGTTTGTGATGGACGGCTCCATCCTGGCTGCCAACATCTCCAAGTCCAAGAACCCTGCCGACTACAAGATCGTCGGTGAAGTTCTGAGCGTGGAGCCTATCGCCTGCATGCTGCGCAAGGACGATCCAGCCTTCAAGAAGGCCGTGGACGACTCCATCAAGCGCCAGATTGCAGACGGTTCGCTGGCCAAGCTGTACGACAAGTGGTTCATGCAACCCGTGCCACCGACCAACACTAAGATTGGTCTGCCGATGTCCGACGCTACCAAGGCAGCATGGGCATCGCCCAATGACAAGCCCATGGAAGACTACGCAAAGAAGTAATTTTCTGAACGCTTGTGCCCCTTCGGCCAACCGGTTTGAAGGGGCTTTTTTGTTGGGCTCGCAAAGGGTTGCGCCCAACGCAATACCAAGAATTTAAGGGGTGCTCCTATGAGTTGGGATTGGCAGGTGTTCTGCCAGGACACCATGGACAGGGAAGTCGTGCAAAGCTGCTTTGGCAAGGGCGGCGATATCACCTACCTGGACTGGATGCTGTCGGCCTGGGGTTGGACGGTGTCTGTTTCGGTGCTGGCCTTGGTGCTGGCGCTTGTGTTGGGTTCCTTGATCGGGACGCTGCGTACCTTGCAGGACCGACCCATGATCGTGCGCTTGGGCAATGCCTGGGTCGAGCTGTTTCGCAACATTCCGTTGCTGGTGCAGATTTTCCTGTGGTACCACGTGCTACCCAGCCTGTTTCCGGTGCTCAGGGGCGTTCCTGGCTTTGCGCTGGTGGTGCTGGCACTGGGCTTCTTCACGTCGGCACGTATTGCCGAGCAGGTGCGCTCCGGCATCCAGGCGTTGCCACGCGGCCAGCGGTACGCAGGTCTGGCCGTAGGCTTCACCACGTTCCAGACCTACCGCTATGTGCTTCTGCCCATGGCGTTTCGCATCATCATCCCGCCGCTGACCAGCGAAACGATGAACATCTTCAAGAACTCGTCCGTGGCGTTTGCCGTGTCGGTGGCTGAACTCACGATGTTTGCCATGCAGGCGCAGGAAGAAACCTCGCGCGGCATCGAGGTCTACCTGGCGGTGACGACGCTGTACATCATCTCGGCATTTGCCATCAACCGCATCATGGCCTTCATCGAAAAACGCGCACGCATCCCTGGCATGGTCGTGAGCGGCGCGGCCGGAGGGGGGCATTGATATGAATATCGATTTCTCTTTCTACAACTGGGAGCTGATCTCCAACTTCGTGCTCAAAGGGCTGTATTTCAGCCTGCTGCTCACGCTCATCGCCACCATCGGTGGCGTGATCTTCGGCACGGTGCTGGCGCTCATGCGCCTGTCGGGCAAGAAGTGGCTGGATGTTCCTGCGACCATCTACGTCAACGGCATGCGATCCATTCCGCTGGTGATGGTGATCCTGTGGTTCTTCCTGCTGGTGCCCGCCATCATCGGCCGCCCCATTGGCGCGGAAGTGTCGGCGATCATTACCTTCATCGCCTTTGAAGCGGCCTACTTCAGCGAAATCATGCGCGCTGGCATCCAGTCCATCCCACGCGGCCAGGTGTATGCCGGCCAGGCGCTGGGCATGACGTATGGCCAGAACATGAAGCTGGTGGTGCTGCCCCAGGCGTTCCGCAACATGCTGCCGGTGCTGCTCACGCAGACCATCATCCTGTTCCAGGACACGTCGCTGGTCTACGCCATCGGTGCCTACGACATGCTCAAGGGCTTTGAAGTGGCTGGCAAGAACTTTGGTCGGCCGATTGAGGCGTACCTGGCCGCTGCTGTTCTGTACTTCATCATGTGCTACGCGCTGTCCTGGGCGGTCAAGCGCCTGCACCAGAAGATCGCGATCATCCGCTGATCGATGCTGGTGCAAAAGAGATTGGATTGAGGAAAAAGAAATGATCGAACTCAAAAACGTATCCAAGTGGTATGGCCCGGTGCAGGTGCTCAACGAATGCACGGCCACCATCCAAAAGGGTGAAGTGGTGGTGGTGTGCGGCCCCTCGGGCTCGGGCAAGTCCACGCTGATCAAGACCATCAACGCGCTCGAACCCTTCCAGAAGGGCGAGATCACGGTGGACGGAATTGCACTGCACGACCCCAAGACCGACCTACCCAAGCTGCGCAGCCGCGTAGGCATGGTGTTCCAGCATTTCGAGTTGTTCCCGCACCTGTCGGTGACGGACAACCTGACCATTGCGCAGATCAAGGTGCTGGGCCGCAGCGCGGACGACGCCAAGAAGCGCGGTCTGAAGATGCTCGAACGTGTGGGCCTGATGGCGCACAAGGACAAGTTCCCCGGCCAACTCTCGGGCGGCCAGCAGCAGCGTGTGGCCATTGCGCGCGCGCTGTCGATGGACCCCATCGTGATGCTGTTCGACGAGCCCACCTCCGCGCTCGACCCCGAAATGGTCGGCGAAGTGCTGGACGTGATGGTGGGCCTGGCCAACGAAGGCATGACCATGATGTGCGTGACCCACGAAATGGGCTTTGCCCGCAAGGTGAGCAACCGCGTGATCTTCATGGACGTGGGCGGCAAGATCCTGGAAGACTGCTCCAAGGACGACTTCTTCAACAACCCCGACGCACGCCAGCCGCGTACCAAGGACTTCCTCAACAAGATCCTGCAGCACTGAACGGTGCTTGCACGCCCGTGCCGCAGGGGTTTGGGGCTTCATAAAGCGCTCTCCGGAGCGCTTTTTTCATGGGGCCCCCCAAGGCTGAACGACTGCTGCGCGCAGGCTAACGCTTGCCCCGCCGACCGGCTGGCGGGTGGCCTTCCACGATGAGCTGTGACTCGAAATCCGTCCACAGATCATCGCGCCGCTTCAGTGCCTCGGACACCGCCTTGTGCCGCAGCTGGGCCACGGCCGACACCAGCGCGTTGCACAGGAAGAACGCGGCGGTGTACGAGTCGAACGGCGATGCGTTGGACGTGCGCACCTGCAGCCGGTGGTGGGACAGCGCGGCCAAGGGCGCTGCGGCGCTGTCGGTGATGGCCAGCACCTGGGCCCCCGCGTCGCGAAAGCGCTGCGCCACTTTCACCGGCCCGCTGGCGTAGCGGCGGATGCTGAAGACCAGCAAGGCGTCCTCGGGCTGGATCCACAGCAGCTGGTCGGTGGCGTCCACCGCGCCAGCCCCCAGTTCGTGCACGCCGGGGCGGCACATGTTCAGGTGCAGCGCCAGCCAGGCGGCCACCGGTGCGCTGTTGATCTGCGCCAGCACAAAGATGCGTCCTTTGCCCTGTGCAATGCGCGCCACCATGGCCTCGAAGGCCGCCATGTCCAGCCCGTCGCGCGTGGTGGTGAGGTTGTGCTGGTCGTGCAGCAGCGCATCGTCCACACACTGCTGCAGGCTGCGCCGGGTGCCGATGGTGACCGGCGCGCGCTGCCCGGCCGTTTGCAGCAGGGCGGTGACCTCGGCCCGCGCCTCGCGCTGGGCCTCGGCATAGCTGCCGTAGCCCAGCTTGGCAAACAGCCGCACCACGGTCGATGCACTGGTGCCAGTGCGCGCAGCGAGGGCGGTGGCCGATTCCAGCAGGGCGTGGGGGTAGTCGCGCCCCAGGGCCTCGGCCAGCGCCCGTTCGCTAGCTGTCAGGTCGGCGTCCTGGCGGGCCAGCCGCTCGGTCAGCAAGGCGCTGGATTCGTGCAATGATGATTTCATAAAATTCTCATTCGTGCAAAATACGTTGCAGAAGCCCGGGTCGCGTGCAACACTGCGACCCAAATTTTGCCCCTACCTGGGGCTTGCCCAAGGACAACGATGCTCAATACCCTGAACGAAGGTCTGCTGCCGGTGCGTGCGCAGGTCCTGGACTGGCTGGCCAGGCAGCAGCAGGCCATGCAAGACCTGTTGCAAAAAGTGGTCAATATCGAGAGCGGCAGCCGCAATGAGGCGGGCGTGACGGCCGTGGCCCATGCCCTGGCCGAGCGCCTGCAGGCGGCTGGTGTGCCCGTGCAGTTCGAGCCCGTGCCCGGCTATGGCGTGCTGCTGCATGTGCAGGTCAACCCGGCAGAGGGCGCTGCAGCCGGTGGAGCACCCATCATCCTCATGGGGCACATGGACACGGTGTTTCCAGATGGCACCGTGGCCAAGCGCCCCTACCGCGAAGAAGCGGGGCGCGCCTACGGCCCCGGCGTGGCCGATATGAAGTCCGGCCTGGTGCTCAACGTGTTTGTGGCCGAGGCCTTTGCTCGCTGCGGCGGCCTGCAGGCACCGCTGCACCTGTTCTTCTCGTGCGATGAAGAGATCGGTTCGCCCGCCACGCGTGACCTCATCATGGCGCGCGTGCGGGGGGCGCGTGCCGTGTTCAACGCCGAGCCGGGCCGCGTCAGCGGCAACGTGGTCACCAGCCGCAAGGGCTCGATGGTGGTGGAGTTCGAGGTTCAGGGCGTGGCCGCGCATGCAGGCATCAACCACGCCGCTGGCGCCAGCGCCATCGAAGCCCTGGCCCGCAAGACCTTGGCGCTGCATGCGCTGACCGACCCAGCCACGGGCGTCACCTGCAACGTGGGCGTGGTGCAGGGCGGCATCGTGCCCAACATGGTCGCCCCACACGCACGCGCCGAGGTGGACCTGCGCTTTACTGCCGACACCAACCCCGACGAGCTGCTGGAGCGCGTGCGCGCCATCGTCGAAGAAGAATCCGTGCCCCGCACCCAGGGCCGCATCACCACCACGCGCCGCACGATGCCCATGAAGCCCACACCGGACGACTTGCTGGCGCTGTACCAGCAAGGCGCAAGCGCGCTGGGCTTTGAGGTGCAAGGCGAATTCACCGGCGGCGCGGCCGACAGCGGCCTGACCGCATCGGTGGGCGTGCCCACGCTGTGTGCCACGGGCCCGGTGGGCGGACATGCACACACCGAACGCGAGTACTGCGAGCTGTCCACCTTTGTGCCGCGCGCGCAGGCCGTGGCGCTGGCCGTGCTGTCACACCCTTGATTCTTTCCGTATCTTTTCAACCTGTTTCTTGAGTTCTTTGACCGCCATGAACACCACACCTTCCCGCCGCCACCTTCTGACCACCGGACTGGGCCTTGCCGGCCTGGCCGCGCTGCCCGCCATGGCACAAGATAAGTTCCCTTCGCGCCCGATCACGCTGGTGGTGCCGTTCCCGCCCGGTGGGTCGGTGGACATCATGGCGCGCCAGTATTCCGAGCCGCTGTCGCGCGTGCTGGGCGTGCCCATCGTGGTGGAAAACCGCGCCGGCGCGGGGGGCTCGGTGGGCGCGCAGTATGTGGCGCGCTCCAAGGCCGACGGCTACACCCTGGTGGTGTCGTCGCAAAGCAGCCACCTGGCCAACCCGCTCACCCAGCCCAAGATTGGCTACGACCCGGTCAAGGATTTTGAAAACATCGCCATCCTGGGCCGCCAGCCCAACGCCCTGGTGGTGCACAGCAGCCTGCCTTTCAAGACCTTCAAGGAGTTCATCGACTACGCCAAGAAGAACCCCGGCAAGCTCAACTATGGCAGCGGTGGAGTGGGCAGCATGGGCCAACTCAACGTGGAAATGCTCAAGGTCTCCACGGGCGTGTTCACCACGCACATTCCTTACCGGGGTGGCACGCCGCTGATCACGGGCGTGCTGGGCAACGAGGTGCAGTTCATCCTCGACAACCTGGTCATCATGCTGCCGCACATCCAGGCGGGCAAGGTGCGCGCCCTGGCCGTAGCGGCCGACCAGCGCCTGCCCCAGCTGCCCGATGTGCCCACCATGGCCGAGGTCGGTCACCCCGAGCTGAACCTCACCTCATGGACGGGCTTGGCCGCGCCCGCGGGCACGCCTGAAGCGGTGGTGCAGACGCTGTACAAAGCCGTGCGCCAGGTTGCCACATCGCCCGCCATGGTGACGAACCTCAAGGAGCGCGGCGTGATCGTGCCCGAAGAGATGCCACCCGCCGCGTTCGAAAAGATGATGGCAGAGCGCCTGGTGAAGTTTGGCGACGTGGTGCGCAAGGCAGGCATCACCGCCGAATAATGCGGTGTTGCTCTGAACTTTAAGTGTTTTTGGCTGCTAGCGCTGATTGGATAAGCGCTAGCAGCTATCAAAACAATAGTTGATAAGCCGATGGGACAATGCTGCCCATGACAGCCGCACTCCACACCCCCACCGCGCCCACCACCCTCACCATCACCCGCCCCGACGACTGGCACCTGCACGTGCGCGACGGCGAGCCCCTGCACACCGTCGTGCCCCACACCGCCGCCCAGTTCGGTCGCGCGATCATCATGCCCAACCTGCGCCCGCCGGTCACCACGGCCGAGCAGGCCATGGCCTACAAGCAGCGCATCCTGGCCGCCGTGCCCGCAGGCATGAGCTTTGAGCCGCTGATGACGCTCTACCTGACCGACAACCTCCCTCCCGAGGAAATCGTGCGTGCCAAGGCCGCAGGCGTGGTGGCCTGCAAGCTCTACCCCGCCGGTGCCACCACCAACAGCGACGCGGGCGTGACCGACCTGCGCAAGACCTACAAAACGCTCGAAGCCATGCAGAAGGCCGGCATGCTGCTCTTGGTGCACGGCGAGGTGACCAGCAGCGACATCGACCTGTTCGACCGCGAGGCCGTGTTCATCGAGCAGCAGCTCATCCCGCTGCGCCGCGACTTCCCCGAGCTGAAAATCGTCTTCGAGCACATCACCACCAAGGACGCGGCCGACTACGTGATGCAGGCTGACCGCTATACGGCCGCCACCATCACCGCGCACCACCTGCTGTACAACCGCAACGCCATCTTTTTGGGCGGCGTGCGCCCGCACTACTACTGCCTGCCCGTGCTCAAGCGCGAAACCCACCGCGTGGCCCTGGTGCAAGCCGCCACCAGCGGCAGCAGCAAGTTCTTCCTGGGCACCGACAGCGCACCGCACCCCGCGCACCTCAAGGAACACGCCAGCGGCTGCGCAGGCTGCTACACCGCCCACGCCGCCATTGAGATGTATGCCGAGGCGTTCGACAACGCCGGTGCGCTCGACAAGCTCGAAGGTTTCGCCAGCTTCCACGGCCCCGACTTCTACAGCCTGCCGCGCAACACCGGCAGCATCACCCTGCGCCGCGAGTCGTGGACACCGCCCGATAGCTTTGCGTTTGGCGAAGCTGAGCTCAAGCCCCTGCGCGCTGGTGAAGCCCTGCCGTGGCGGCTGGTGTAAGCGAAGCCTTCGACGCCATCGACTGGAGCGCCCCCTGGCTGGCGCCGTGGCGCAATCAGGGCCAGCCCGTGGCGCAGCAGCTGCAGCACGATACTGCAGTGCACCGGGCGTTGCAGGCCGCAGCGCCGCCAGCGTTGCCGGTGGGTTTTGTGCCCCAGTCCGAGCTGCCCGAAGGCACGGCCTACGAGCAGTACATCTGGGACACCCGCCGGGTGCCCACGCGCGACAACCTGCACGACTTCTTCAACGGCCTGGTCTGGCAACAGTTTCCGCACACCAAGCGGCGCCTGAACGAGCTGCAGGCCCGGGCCATCGCCGCCGATGGTGTGCAGGCTGTGCGCGGGCCCTTGCGCGATGCGCTCACGGTGTTTGACGAGAACGGCGCCGTACTGCAAGCGCCGCCCGTGCTGTGGGCCGCGCTCAGGGTGCGAGACTGGCAGCGCCTGTTCATCGACCTGCGCCCGCTGTGGGGGCAGGCCCGGCTGGTGGTGTTCGGGCACGCGCTGCTTGAAAAGCTGGTTATCCCTCGAAAACCCATGGTGGCGCATGTGTATCAGGCGCCAGTAGCTATTGAATCAATAGCAATTTTGGATGCTTGGCTGGCGCAGGAAATTCAGCCGCAGCCGTGGTCTGCCAAGCCCTTCACCCCGCTGCCCGTGCTGGGCGTACCCGGCTGGTGGCCCGCCAACGCTACGCCGGACTTTTATGCCGACACCCAGGTGTTCCGCCGGCCCCGGGCTGTGTCAGGGGGCTAATTCCCGTCAACGCTTGTGTGATAAGGCCTGTGCGCGGGTTTGCACCTACCATAGCGCGATGAAATCGCGGCCATGGGGCTGCCAGGGGCGTGCAGTGGCCCCAGCAGCGGGTGTTTGGTGCTTGAAGCGCAGCACCCGGCCCCCATCTGAGCCAGCAAACACTTGTTGTTGTTTACCCCACGGAGAAACCATTCCATGAAGCGGATCCTTTTGTTTGTGATGACCAACCTGGCCGTCGTTGTCGTGCTGGGGGTGGTGGCCAGCCTGCTGGGCGTCAACCGCTACCTCACGGCCAACGGGCTCAACCTGGGCGCGCTGCTGGGCTTTGCGCTCGTCATGGGCTTTGGCGGCGCCATCATCTCGCTGCTCATCAGCAAGCCCATGGCCAAGTGGACCTCGGGCGTGCGCGTGATCGACGGCTCCGGCTCGCCCGACGAGCGCTGGATCGTCGAGACCGTGCGCAAGTTCGCCACCGAAGCCAAGATCGGCATGCCTGAAGTCGGCATCTTCGAAGGCGACCCCAATGCGTTTGCCACGGGCGCGTTCAAGAACTCGGCTCTGGTGGCGGTGTCCACGGGCCTGCTGCAAGGCATGACGCGCGAAGAGGTCGAGGCCGTGATCGGCCACGAGGTGGCCCACATCGCCAACGGTGACATGGTCACCATGACGCTGATCCAGGGCGTGATGAACACCTTTGTGGTGTTCCTGTCGCGGGTGATCGGCTATGCGGTCGACAGCTTTCTGCGCAAGAACGACGAGAGCAGCTCGGGCCCCGGCATCGGCTACTACGTGACCACCATCGTGCTCGACATCCTGCTGGGCTTTGTGGCCGCGATGATCGTGGCTTGGTTCAGCCGCCAGCGCGAGTTCCGTGCCGATGCAGGCGCGGCGCAACTGATGGGCCGCCGCCAGCCCATGATCAATGCCCTGGCCCGCTTGGGTGGCATGCACCCGGCCGAGCTGCCCAAGAGCATGGCCGCCATGGGCATTGCCGGTGGCATTGGCAAGCTGTTCAGCACCCACCCGCCCATCGAAGAGCGCATTGCTGCGCTGCAGAACGCGCAGCAGCAGGGCTGATCCGGTTCAACCTGGCCCTTGAAGGCCGCTGCAGGGGTTGCCCTGCGGCGGCCTTTTTGTTTCTGGGTGGGTTGTCGGCCTTGTGGGGCGGCTCAAGGGTTTGTAACCTTTTGTCGATAACCAGTGGAAACCCAATCCCGCATGCCGTGCGGGCAGCAGCGGGTTGCCGATCCTTATTCCCACGAGAACACCTTATGTCCATCTCCCACGCACGTGTTGCGGTCCGCCTGGCCCTGGCCTTTGGCGTTGTCTGTCTGGTCATGTCGCTCTCGGCCGCCGTCGGTATCTGGCGGCTGGCGGGGCTGCAGGACATTGCCGACGACCTGGGCGGCGCATCGTCCGAGCGCGCGCTGCTGGCGCGTGAGCTGCACGCCATCGTGGTGCTGAGCTCCGCACGCGCCGAAACACTGCTGGAGATCGACAACCCCGCCTACGCGGCGCGCATCGACGCGGACCGCAAAACCACGTCGGCCCGTTCTTCCGAAGTGCGCAAGCGCCTGGACGAGCTGGCGGCAGACCCGGAATCCCAGGCCTTGTTCGATGCCATCGACAAGGCAGGCAACGGTTTTCGCACGGTGCGGGACGACCTGGTCAAGCGCCGCAAGGCGGGTGAGGCCCTGCCCCCCGACGCCATTGCCAACCAGCTGCGGCCTGCGGCCGATGCCTATGCCGCCTCGGTGAACAAGCTGGCCGAGTACCAGCGCCAGCGTGTGGCCGAGGCCCGCGAGGCTGCCGCCCGCAGCGAGAGCCAGGGCATCACGCTGCTGGCCGCAGGCTCGCTGGTGGGGCTTCTGCTGAGCCTTGCCTGCGCCTGGCTGCTGTCGCGGTCCATCCTGCAGCCGCTGGCCCATGCGTCCGAGGTGACCGACCGCATTGCCGAGGGCGACCTCACCTCTCCCGTGCCCGCGCCGCAGGCGGGCAGCCGCGACGAACTGCAAGCCCTGCTGGCGCGCCTGGGGGGTATGCAGGCGCGGCTGGCGGAACTGGTGGTGGGCATGCGCCAGGCCAGCACCTCGGTGGCCGGTGCCAGCAGCGAGATCGCGGCGGGCAACAGCGACCTGTCGGCCCGCACCGAGCACACAGCTTCCAATCTGGAAGAAATCGCCGCCAGCATGGAAGAACTGCTGGCCACCGTGCGCCACAGCGCCGACGCCGCAGCGCAGGCCAGCACCCTGGCCACCGGTGCCAGCAGCGTTGCCCAGCGCGGGCGCGAGGCAGTGGACCGCGTGGTGGGCACCATGGATGGCATCGCGCTGTCGTCGCGCCGCATTGCCGACATCACCAGCGTGATCGATGGCATTGCGTTCCAGACCAATATCCTGGCGCTGAACGCGGCCGTGGAAGCGGCCCGTGCCGGTGAGCAGGGGCGGGGCTTTGCGGTGGTGGCCAGCGAGGTGCGCAGCCTGGCCCAGCGTTCGGCCACGGCGGCCAAGGAGATCGGGGGCCTGATCAGCGACAGCGTGCGGCAGGTGGACGAGGGCACCAAGCTGGTCCATGCAGCGGGCGGCACCATGGGCGAGATCGTGAACTCGGTGCAGCAGGTGGCCACCATCATTGGCGAGATCAGCACGGCGGCGCGTGAGCAGACCACGGGCCTGAGCCAGGTGGGCGAGGCCGTCTCGCAGCTCGACCAGATGACGCAGCAGAACGCCGCGCTGGTGGAAGAATCCTCCGCCGCAGCCCAGGGCCTGCGCGTGCAGGCGCAGCAGTTGGCCGAGCTGGTTGAGGCCTTCCGCCTGCCCGCTGGCAACGCGCTGCGCTGAGCTGGGCAGGGCAGGGCGGAGAGCAGGAGCGTACCGCTCTACTTCACCTCCACCCGCCAGCGCCGCCGTGGCGCACGCAGCGCATGGCGCTTGCGGTACTCGGCCGGGGCCATGCCGGTGTAGCGCACAAAGATGCGCCGGAACGCCGCCGGGTCGGCGTAGCCGCAGGCTACGGCAATGCTGGGCACGCTTTCCAGCGTCACCTCCAGCATCACCCGGGCACGCGCGCAGCGCAGGCCGTGCAGGTGGTCCAGCGGCGACTGCGACAGCTCTTGCTGAAAATGCCGCAGCAGGGTGCGTGTGCTCACCGATGCGGCCTCGGCCAGCCGGTCCAGCGAGTAAGGCTGGTCCAGGTGCGCCTCCATGAAGGCGATGGCGCGGGCCAGGGTGCTGTCACGCGTGGCGGGGATGTGCTGTTGTGCGTTGGCCTGCAGCGCCGCGCGGGCGCGCTGGTGGTCGGGGGTCATCACGGTCTCGCAGGCGGCGGCCAGCTCCGGCCCCAGCGCCTGGCGCACCAGGGCAATGGCCAGCAGGTTCACGTTGCTGGGCAGTGCGCAGCTCAGCCAGGGGCCGTCGTCCGACAGGTCCTGGCCCAGGCTGTGGCCGATGCCCGGGAAGTCCCGTTCAAACCCCGCTATGTAGAACCAGGGCAGGCAGGCCTGGCGCCCATTCAGCCGCCCGCTTTGCGCCGCCAGCCAGGCGCCATTGCCCATGGTGAGCAGCTTTTGCCCTGCGTCCAGCGCAATGCCCAGCTGGCGTGACAGCGGCTGGTGGCGGGCTGCCACGGCACGGATGGCCGGGATGTCCGGCGCGTGGAACGAAGGGATGAACAGCGCCCGGGTGGGGGCCAGTGCCGCATCCTTGTCATCTGGCAATGTGTAGGCTGCCAGGGGGCTCGGCAAGGGTGCCAGGGGCAGGCCCTCGGCGTCCAGCAGGCGCCAGGCAAGGCGGGGTGCTTGTGCACCCAGCCGCTGGCTGGCCAGCAGGTTGGCGCCGCGCAGCAGGTCGATGAGCTGCAGGGCACTGCCTGCGGCCGATTCGGGCAGCAGCGGGATGTCCACGCGGAACACCGGGGGCTTGGGCGGCGCCGAAGGCAAGGACGAAGGTGACGGTGGCATGGCGATATTGGCTCTGTGTATGGCGATTTTCGCTTGTCATGAAGGCAGCGTGCGCTTTTAGCATGAACGTGCTTTTCGCTTCCCCACCCAGGCCCTCGTGGCTGTTCACTCCCTACGGATCTGCCCATGCACAAACCCCTCTCTGCCATCGCGATTGTCGCCAGCCTCGTCGCCAGCGGGCTGACTTTTGTCTCTTCGGCCCAGGCCCAGGCGCTGGATGCCGCGGGCCTGCAGACCATCGACGCCGCGGTGAGCGCCGTGGCGCCCAAGATGGTCAGCTGGCGCCGCGACATCCATGCCCACCCCGAACTCTCAGGCCAGGAAGTGCGCACCGCCAAGCTCGTGGCCGAGCACCTCAAGAAGCTGGGCATGGAAGTGCAGACCGGCGTGGGCGGCACGGGCGTTGTGGGCACGCTCAAGGGCGGCCTGCCCGGCAAGGTGGTGGCCCTGCGCGCTGACATGGACGCGCTGCCTGTGCTGGAGAACACCGGCCTGCCCTTTGCGAGCAAAGCCAAGGCCACCTACCTCGGCAAGGAAGTGCCCGTGATGCACGCCTGCGGCCACGACGCCCACACCGCCATGCTGATGGGCGCGGCCGAAGTGCTGGCCGGCATGAAGGCCCAGCTGCCCGGCACGGTGAAGTTCATCTTCCAGCCCGCAGAAGAGGGCGCGCCCGTGGAGGCCGATGCCAACGGCAAGGTGCCCAGCTTCGGCGCCAAGGCCATGATCGAAGCAGGTGCGCTCAAGGACGTGCAGGCCATCTACGGCCTGCACATCACCTCCAACCTGCCGGGCGGCGTGGTGGGCTACCGCAGCGGCCCGCTGATGGCCGGGTCGGACAACATCACCATCCATGTGGAAGGGCGGGGCGGCCATGGCTCGTCGCCCTGGGCCACCATCGACCCCATCGTGGCCGCCAGCCAGGTGGTGATGGGCCTGCAGACCGTGGTGAGCCGCCAGCTCAACATCAGCCAGGAACCGGCCGTGGTCACCATCGGCCAGATCCAGGGCGGTACCCGCTACAACATCATCCCCGACAAGGTGGAGATGATGGGCACGCTGCGCACGTTTGACGAAGACATGCGCCAGGAAGCACTCAAGCGCATCACCACCACGGCCGAGTCAATCGCTGCCGCCAGCGGCGCCAAGGCCAGCGTGCGTTTTGGCCCCGTGGCCTACCCCGTGACCACCAACCCTGCGCAACTCACGCAGGCGTCGCTGCCCGCACTGAACCTGGCCATGGGCGGCAAGACCATGGTGATCCCCAAGGTGGCGGGCTCGGAGGACTTCTCGGAGTTCCAGAAGGTCGTGCCCGGCTTCTTCTACTTCCTGGGCGCACCGCCCAAGGGCAAGGAATTTGCCAAGGCGCCACCCAACCACTCCGCGCTGTTCGACATCGACGAAGACCAGCTGCCGACCGGCGCACGCAGCCTGGCCGCGCTGGCCGTGGACTTCCTGCAGCGCAAGTAAGAAGCGAAAAGCAGAGGGGCGCCGCGCGGCTCAGGCCGTGCGGCGGGGCGAAGCCAGTCGGCTGCCGATGAGCAGGCGAAACGGCAGCAGCAGCGCCACGCCCAGCCCCAGCTTCACCGCGAGGTCACCCAGTGCCCAGGTGATCCACGGGTCGCTGGTGCCCCCAAACGCAATGCTCCAGAACACGGCGGTGTCCAGCACCGCTGCGAGCAGCGTGGCTACCAGGGGCGCGCGCCACCAGGTGCCATGGCGCAGACGGTCAAACACGCTGATGTCCAGCCACTGCGAGAGCAAAAACGCCGAGCCCGACGCGATGGCAATGCGCACCGGCGCCAGCACCAGCGAGGCGGCCACCGCCACCGCAAACCCCACCCACGCCACCCGCCGCGCCTGCTGCGGGCCGTGGGCGCGGTTGACCAGCTCGCTCACCAGAAAGGCCACCGGGTAAGTGATGGCACCCCAGGTGAGCCAGTTGTTGATGGGGAACTGCACAAGGATGTTGGACGCCAGCACCACGGCGGCCATGACCAGCGTGGCCGCTGCGAATGACGGCCGTTTGGAGGACCACATCACGCGGCAATGCCCAGCAGGCTGCGCGCCACCGCCTCACCCACCTTGATGCCATCCACGCCCGCCGACAGAATGCCGCCCGCGTAGCTGGCGCCTTCGCCCGCCGGGTACAGGCCCGGCGTGTTCAGGCTTTGCAGGTTCTCGCCACGCCCGATCTTCAGGGGCGATGAGGTGCGCGTCTCCACGCCCGTCAGCACCGCGTCGTGCATGTCAAAGCCCTTGATCTTGCGGCCGAACACGGGCAGCGCCTCGCGCAGCGCCGCGATGGCGTAGCCGGGCAGGGCGGCGTGCAGGTCGCCCAAGGCCACGCCGGGCTTGTACGAAGGCTCCACGCTGCCCAGCTGTGTGGACGGTTTGCCTGCGATGAACTCGCCCACCAGCTGGCCCGGTGCGCTGTAGTCGCGCCCGCCCAGCACAAAGGCGTTGGATTCGAACTGGCGCTGCAGCACGCTGCCCGACAGGGGGTGGAACTGCCCGGCGGGCAGGGCCTCCACGCCATAGGTCTGGCCCAGGTGGGTTTCAAACGCCTGCGCATCCTGCGGGTAGTCGCGCGGGTCGATGCCCACCACCATGCCCGCGTTGGCATTGCGCTCGTTGCGCGAATACTGGCTCATGCCGTTGGTGACCACGCGGTTGGGCTCGCTGGTGGCGGCCACCACCGTGCCGCCGGGGCACATGCAGAAGCTGTAGACCGCGCGGCCATTGGCGGCATGGTGCACCAGCTTATAGTCGGCCGCGCCCAGCAGCGGGTGGCCCGCGTGGCGGCCCCAGCGGGCGCGGTCGATCACGCCCTGCGGGTGCTCGATGCGAAAGCCGATGGAAAAGGGCTTGGCCTCCATGGCCACGCCGCGCTCATACAGCATGGCAAACGTGTCGCGCGAGCTGTGGCCCAGCGCCATCACCACGTGGTCGGCACGCAGCTCGGTGGTCTCGCCCGTGGCCTGGTTCAGCACCTTCAGGCCGCGCAGGTGGCGGGCTTCACCGGTGCCTTCGATGATCACGTCCGTCACGCGCTGCTCAAAGCGGATCTCGCCGCCCAGCGCAATGATCTGCTCGCGCAGGTTCTCCACCACCTTCACCAGCTTGAAGGTGCCGATGTGCGGGTGGGCGACGTACAAAATCTCTTCGGGCGCACCGGCTTTGACGAACTCGTTCATCACTTTGCGGCCCAGGTGGCGCGGGTCCTTGATCTGGCTGTAGAGCTTGCCGTCGCTGAAAGTGCCGGCGCCGCCTTCGCCAAATTGCACGTTGCTTTCGGCATGCAGCTCGCGCTTGCGCCACAGGCCCCAGGTGTCTTTGGTGCGCTCGCGCACGGTCTTGCCGCGCTCCAGCACGATGGGCTTGAAGCCCATCTGCGCCAGCACCAGGGCCGCAAAGATGCCGCAGGGGCCAAAGCCCACCACCACGGGGCGCAGGGGCAGGTCTGCCGGGGCCTGGCCCACAGGGTGCCAGGCCATGTCGGGCGTGGGCTGGATGTGCGGGTTGCCCGCAAACTGGGCCAGGAGGGCGGCTTCGCGCGCGGGCTGCGCGAGGGTGATGTCCACGATGTAGACCGCCAGCAGGTCGGCCTTGCGCGCATCAAAGCTGCGCTTGAAGACGTGCAGGTGGGCGATGTCGGTGTCCGCCAGGCCCAGGATTTGGGTGGCTGCGGCGCGCAGGGGCGCCTCGGGGGCTTCGGCCACGGTGAAGGGCAGCCGGATTTCGGAGAGTCGGATCATGTTCTTGCGGGCCCGTGTCGATCGGGCGGGTTGCAATGGCGTGGGGCCGCGATGATACGGGGTGCTCGCCACCCACGGAAGCCCTGGCGTGCAGGGGGTGTGGAGCCGTGTGCCTAAAAAGCTATCAAATCAATAGCTGCTAGCGCTTGATGGATAAGCGATAGAGGCACTTTTGACTCATATTTTTCGAGCTGTTGGAACTTCATCATCGCTGCCCGACTGCTGGCGCCAGCGCAGCTCTGCCACACCAAAGGCTATGGCCGCCAGCACCAGTGGCCCAAAGTAATACAGCGCCCGGTAGGCCAGCAGGGCCGCCAGCACTTCTTCCTGCCCCAGTGCCTGGGAGGCCAGCAGCGCCACGCCGACGGCCTCCAGCACACCCAGGCCCGCAGGCACGCGCAGCACCAGCCCGGCCACCGCCCCCAGCAACACGGTGGCCAGCGCGGCGGGGTAGCTCACCTGGTGTTGCAGCACCGTCCACAGCGCGGCGCCCATCAACATCCAGTTGGCGGCCGACACGGCCACTTGCCACAGCGCCACGGGCCAGCCGGGCAGCGGGAACGCGTGGCCTCTCAGCGTGAGGGCGCGGCCACTGCGCAGGCCACACAGCGCCACATAAGCCAGAGGCAGGAACCCCAGCACGGTGCCGCCAAGACGCCACTGCCAGGACTCTACAGCCCACCCGGCCACCGCAGGCGGCTGCCACGTCCACGCCAGCACGCCCGCCAGCAACAGGTAACCCACCCAGTTCGTTACGATGCTGGTGCCCACCACCTGACCGATCGTGCCGGGGTCCACGCCACGCCGGTCGTACAGTCGGTAGCGCACGCCCACGCCGCCAATCAGCGAGCCCAGGTTGAGCGTGAACGGGTAGCTCGTCATGGCGATGGCCAGCGTGGTGGCGCGCGGTAACCGGTGGCCGCTGCAATGGCGGCCCACCCAGTCAAAGCTGCCGTAGGTGAAGTGGCTCAGCAGCGCCAGCGCACCGCCCACGGCCAGTGCGGTGGTGGGCAGGTCGCGCAGCGCCTGCAGCACGGCGGGCCAGTCCACGGTGCGCGCCTGCCGAAAGATCAGCCCGGCCACCACCGCAAAAAAAGCGGCAGCGAACCCCCGGGTGACCCATGGCCACCAGGCCTGCTCCGGCCAGTGGCGCCAGCCGCGTGGGCTGCTGCTACTGGTGCTGCTGCTGGGGGCAGGTGATGCCATGGCGTCGGCGGTGCCCGTCTGGGTGTCCGCGGGCAGTGTGGAGGTGGCCATGGCGGGGGCTCCGGGGCGCCGTCAGGTGGCCGCGCTGCTGGCGGGCTCGGCCGACGACGTACCTGGGCTGGCCAGCGTGATCGTGGGCTCATGGTGGGGCAGCCAGCCCGCCCACGCCGGGAACCAGCGCATCAGGTGGTACACCGCATAGCTGCGCAACAGACGCAGTCCATTCCAATGGCTGGGCGCTGCAGCTTCGATCTGCTTGCAACTGGTGTCCATCAGGTGCGACAGGCGGCGGTGCAGGTGGGCGTTGAAGTCGCGGTCCTGGATGATCACGTTGGCCTCCAGGTTCAGCGACAGGCTCAACGGGTCGAGGTTGCTGGAGCCCACGGTGGACCAGTCCTCATCCACCAGCGCAACCTTGCCGTGCAGCGGGCGGTCGCAGTATTCGTACACCCGCACGCCCGCGCGTTGCAGGTGGTCGTACAGCAGGCTGGCTGCCGTCTTCACGATTGGCATGTCGGGCTGGCCTTGCAGGATCAGCCGCACGTCCACGCCCCGCTTTGCGGCCCGCCGCATCTCGCGGATGAAGCGGTAGCCCGGGAAGAAGTAGGCATTGGCAATCACCACTCGGCTGCGCGCGGCGCGCAGGGCCACGCGGTACTGGCGCTCGATGTCGTTGGTGTGCTGCTGGTTGTCGCGCGTCACAAACATGGCGTTGGCTGTGCCTGCGTGGGGGCGGCCGGTAATGTCTGTGGCGTGGGGGCGTTGGTGCGCGCTGCGGTCCAGCACCGCCTCGCGCGTGAAGCGGTGCATCTGCGCCACAACCGGGCCGCGCACCTGCACGGCGTAGTCCTGCTTGGCCTCGGGGCCGAAGTCGGCCATGTGGTCGGCTGAATAGTTGATGCCGCCGATGAAACCCAGCTGGCCGTCCACCACCACGATCTTGCGGTGCATGCGGCGCAGCACGTTCAGCCGCTGCCCGAGGAAGCGACGGCCCGGGTCAAAAATCCGAAAGCGCACACCCGCATCCACCAGACTGCCCACAAACTGGTCCGACAGATCGGGCGAGCCAAACCCGTCCACCAGCACGTGCACCTCTACCCCGCGCTGCGCTGCGGCCAGCAGGGCTGCATGCAGTTCCTGCCCGATCTTGTCCTCGAACAGGATGAAGGTCTCCAGCATCACCTCGCGCCGGGCCTGGGCAATGGCGTTGAACACACGCGGGAAGAACTCCTCGCCGTTTTCCAGCAACTCGAAGTGGTTGCCCGGAACCCAGCGGGATGAGCGTGGCAGGCTGAAAGCAGGGCGCTTCATAGCAGGATCTCCGCCGCCAAAGGCGCATGGTCCGAGAGCTTGTCCCAGGGTTTTTTGGGCAGTGACAGCGGCGCATGTACAGCGGCGTTGCGCACGTAGATGCGGTCCAGCGCCAGCAGCGGCATGGAGGCTGGAAACGTGCGCACCGCACGGCCAAAGGCCTGCACAAACACCTCTTGCAGGCCCGCTTCGCGGTGCAGGATGTCGTGCGCGCGGTTGCGCCAGTCGTTGAAATCCCCCGCCAGCACCACGGGCTCGTTGGCTGGGAAGCTGCGCAGCAGATCGCACACACGCAGCAGCTGCCGCTGTCGATGGGATTCCTGCAGGCCCAGGTGCACACAGACCGCATGCACCGGCAGGTGGTGGCCCGGCGGCTGCAGCACGCAATGCAGCATGCCGCGCCGCTCGGGCCCGCTGATGGAGATATCGTGGTTCTCGTAGTGCGTGATCGGAAACTTGGACAACAGCGCATTGCCGTGGTCGCCGTTGTCATACACCGCGTTGCGCCCGTAGGCGTATTGCGACCAGATGGTGTCCGCCAGAAACTCGTAGTGCGGCACTTGCGGAAAGTTGGAGAACCGGCTGGCATGGCGGTGGTGCGTGCCCAGCACCTCCTGCAGAAACACCAAATCGGCTGCCACATCCCGCACGGCATCCCGCAGCTCATGAAGCATGAAACGCCGGTTGAAGGTGGTAAAGCCCTTGTGCACGTTCACGGTGAGCACCTTGAACGCGATGGGCTGGGGATCGGTAGCGGCGGTGGTGGCCATGGGCAGTCAAACAATCTTTGGAGTGGGGCCCCCGCGAAGCCGCCGCGGTGTGCGCAATGGCCACCAGGGGCAGGCCGAGGGATGACTTGATTGTTTGGGCTGCACTGCCTTGCCGCTGTAGGACGGCTGGCCGTGGTTTTGTGCTGCTGGGGACGAAAAAAATGGGGCCTGATAGCCCCATTTCGTTCTGCAAAGTGCTGCCCTGGCGGCAGCGGCGCTTACGCCGGCAGGAACCCTTCGACCGACAGGTAACGCTCGCCCGTGTCGTAGTTGAAGCCCAGCACCTTGGCGCCCGCAGGCAGCTCGGGCAGCTTTTGCGCAATGGCGGCGAGCGTGGCGCCCGACGAAATACCCACCAGGATGCCCTCTTCGCGCGCAGAGCGGCGTGCGTATTCACGGGCCGGTTCGGCATCGACCTGGATTACACCATCGAGCATGCTGGTGTCCAGGTTCTTGGGAATGAACCCCGCGCCAATGCCCTGGATGGGGTGGGGCGACGGTGCGCCCCCCGAGATCACCGGCGACGCCGTGGGCTCCACCGCAAACACCTTCAGGTTGGGGAACTTGGCTTTGAGCACCCGCGCCACGCCGGTGATGTGGCCGCCTGTGCCCACGCCGGTGATCAGCACATCGATGCCATCGGGGAAGTCCGCCAGGATCTCCTGCGCCGTGGTGCGCACATGCACATCGATGTTGGCGGGGTTCTCGAACTGCTGGGGAACCCACGCGCCGGGTGTCTGCGCCTGCAGTTCTTGTGCGCGGGCAATCGCGCCCTTCATGCCCTTCTCCCGCGGGGTCAGGTCAAACTGCGCGCCATAGGCGAGCATTAGGCGGCGGCGCTCGATGCTCATGCTGTCGGGCATCACCAGAATCAGCTTGTAGCCCTTGACGGCGGCCACCAGAGCCAGGCCGATGCCGGTGTTGCCGCTGGTGGGCTCGATGATGGTGCCGCCGGGCTTGAGTGCGCCGGACTTTTCAGCGTCTTCCACCATCGACAGTGCGATGCGGTCCTTGATGGAGCCGCCAGGGTTGCTGCGCTCGGACTTCACCCACACGTTGGCCGCCGGGCCAAACAGGCGGTTGATGCGCACGTGGGGCGTGTTGCCGATGGTTTGCAGAATGTTGTCAACTTTCATGGCGTCTCCTGTGAGTGGCAAAGAAGGGGGTTGATCCAATCCAGCCCTTCAGAACAAATCCGTTCGGGCTGAGTCTGTCGAAGCGGGGCGCGATGGCGAACTCTTCCACAAACTCAAGCGAACGAGTTCCCGGGCTGGCATTGCGGCACCACGCGCATTCTGAACCAGTTGTTCTACAGCCTTGGTGATATGGATATAGCCAAGGCATCCACCCCAGTCTCTGCAACCCGGCTTACAGCTGCGGGCTGATCTCCACCAGCATGGCTTTGTCCACTGGCGTGATCTGCACCCGCACCGGCAAACCCAGTGCAATCGTCTGCGCGTTGGTGGCCGTGTGCTGCGTCACCTCCGTGCAGGTGTAGCGCGCGGCCTGCCCGCTGCGCCACACCGCCAGGGCCAGCGGCAGCATCCACTGATCGGCCAGGTGCGGACCCAAGGTACCCGCGCTGCGCTGGTAGGCGCGCACTTCATCCACCAGCCGCTTGGCTACCTGCTCGGCCGACAGGCTGCGCTCGCCCAGCTGGCAGAACACCTCGGTGATGTGCTCGTACTCCAGCGTGGCGATCAACGCGTTGCCCGGGCCTTCGTTCTGACGCGTAGGGGGCTGGCGCAGTCGGCCGGATTCAAAGGTCCAGCCCATGCGCTGGCCCAGCGCGTCCAGCTCCCGCGTGGCAATGTTGCGCGCCAGGCCCGGCACCAGTGCCTCGCCCCAGGCGTCTTGCAGCGGGCCGCGCTCCAGCACATCCACGGGCGTCAACGGCAGCGCTGCGGGCGTGATGTGCGCCAGCAGCTCGCCACCCCCGGCGGGGTAGAAGCCGCGCCGCTGCAGTTGCAGATCCAGGCCCACGCCCAGCCGTCGCACCAGCGGTGCAAACGCCCGCTCCAGAAAATCAAACGGCGGCGCCATCGGGTTGTGCGTGCCGCCCGAGAGTTGCACGCGGCTTTCTCCATCGGCCAGCATCAACGCGGGCAACACCGTCTGCAGCACCAGCAGGCAACTGCCCGCCGTCGCGATCTGAAAGCGGTAGTCGCCTGCGCGCACGGCGCTGGGCGTGAACAACAGCGTTTGCGACCCCAGCTCGGCCCCGTCGGCCTGCCCACCGCACACGGCCATGGCCGCCTGCACGGAGGCCAGGTGCTGGCGCATCAGCCCCGGCTTGGGTCGCCCCGCACGGATGCGTGTGATGTGCAGCGGTCGGCCAGTGACCGTGGAAAGGGCCAGGCCGGTGCGAAGGATCTGGCCGCCGCCCTCGCCGGTGGAGCCGTCTAGACTCAAAATAAATTTGTCCATGTACCTAGTGTCCAGAGGACTTGGTATGAGCTTCGGCCGCGGCAAGATTTGAAAGAGCGCTATCGAGCTTTTGGAGATGCTCTTTCAGCAAGGACCGAGAGTGCTCTGCCTCGTCGCTCCACCACCATGGGAAAGACTGACTGTCACTCAGCGCTTTGACTGTAGTTGCTGCACTCTGGACCACGCAAATAACGTGCTCCTTGGAGACCAAGTGATGATTTGCTTGAAAGTGGATAAAGCTATTTCGCAGCTGATTCAACGCACCTATCCAATGATCTACTTCCTCGGTCAAGACTACGGTAAGGCTTTCATCGTGGTTTGCCTTTGCAGTTCTCTTAACGTCTGCGTAAAGCTCCATAAAGTAGTTCAAACGCACCTCCGGGTACTCACGGTTTAGTGTCTCGTCAGCTCGTTGCTCATCATGAACCGCCCCGGGTTTTGAGGAGGCTCTTTTCTCTGAGAGGATTGAGCTATGA
>NZ_JBMDJC010000059.1:0-806 GCF_057808995.1 Acidovorax sp. FG60 | reverse complement strand
GGGGTCTCCTCGTTTTCAGTGCAATAAGTGACGGTACGAAAAGCTAGCACTGGCGCGGAGGTGGTGTTGGTAGATCGTTGATTTCATTGACTTTCCTGTTCACTTTCAAATCTGCGATTCGTGGCGTCAAACCGTGGTCGGTTTCATCCATTGGTGCCAGTTATCGATGCATTTGGCCGCGAAGGCAGGATTTGGTCAGCATAGCGGTCAACCGGGAAGCGAAACACACCCCGCAAGTTGATGCTCTCCAGCCTGGTGGGCGCAATCTTCCCGATCAGTTCCGGTGGAATGACCTGGCGGCGGTTCGACCAGCGATCCAGGACCGCCTGCATCTGTGAGGTATTCCACGCCATCACGATGTTGGCCATCAGGCTCAACGCATCGGCCACAGCCTGCATTTCATCGACACGTTTGGCCTGCGCCGGGCTGATCCGGCCGGTATAAATGGCGCGCTTGAGGGCGTTAACAGCCTCGCCCCGATTGAGCACCCGGCGCAACTCGTTCCTGAAAGCGTCCTTGACAAAGTAGTCAGCCAAAAACGCCGTACGCAGCAACCGCCCCAATTGCACGCCAGCCTCATAGATTGGATCGCCCTGGGCGGCAGAACCGAACCGCGCAAGAGCTGCCACCGCACTGGCATGTCCGCTCATGACCGAGGCTGCCAGGTGCACCAGACTATCCCAATGCTTTTCGATCAAAGCGACGTCGACATTGGCTTCGCACACCGCAGCGATTTCTGCGGGCACTTTGGTGCCGCGTGGCACAAAGAGGTGGCGCTGTTTGAGTTCCTTCAACCGCGGGCAAAG
>NZ_JBMDJC010000058.1:0-806 GCF_057808995.1 Acidovorax sp. FG60 | reverse complement strand
GGGGTCTCCTCGTTTTCAGTGCAATAAGTGACGGTACGCAAAGCTAGCACTGGCGCGGGGGTGGTCTGGGTAGACCGTTGATTTCATTGACTTTCCTGTTCGCTTTGTAAACGGGTATGGTGGCCTCCCACTTTTGAGGTTCACGATGCAGGGTTGGCACACAACGTTTTTGGGGATGCGTGGGCTCCCCCGCGATATCAGCGACTTCGAGATGAAGGCATTTTTCACCTTCGATGGTGCCGAGCGCGACGCAATCAATGCACGCCGAGGTGATTCCCACAAGCTTGGTCTGGCGCTCCATATTGGTTTCCTGCGCATGAGTGGGCGTTTGCTCGGTGCCTTTCGGGTAATTCCAGTAGCCTTGTGGCGCCACCTTGGCAACGAGCTTGGCATTGCAGCACCAGAAGTCGCCTCGCTGAGAGCCATGTATGAACGCGGGCGCACGCTATTCGATCACCAACAAGTAGCCTGCACGGTCCTTGGATTCCAGTGGATGAGCGAGCACCAGCGCCGCTCACTGGTACGTGAACTGCGCGACGAAGTGGCGCGCTGCGCCGACCGCGATCAGCTACTCGTGCGGGCGCGTCAATGGCTGTACAAGAACAAGCTGGTGATCGTGCACGAGCGGGCAATTCGGACACTGATTGCGGCGGCACTTGCCCAGCTTGAAGTTGAAACAGGCACCGCCATCGCCGCCAGCGTTGATCCAGCAACACTTGATCGCTGGCGAGCCTCAGTTTCAGAGCTGCGCCCAGATGGACAAACCCAGCAGAGTTGGCTATGGGCTGCACCGGCGAAACACTCAA
>NZ_JBMDJC010000057.1:0-921 GCF_057808995.1 Acidovorax sp. FG60 | reverse complement strand
GTGAGGAAGTCCAGCATCAGCGCGCCCGACCAGATCATTGCGATCGGGTTGGCAATGTTCTTGCCATAGATGTCGGGTGCCGAGCCGTGCACGGGCTCGAACAGGCTGGGAAAGTTGCGCTCAGGGTTCAGGTTGGCCGACGGCGCCAGGCCAATGGTGCCGGTGGTAGCCGGGCCCAGGTCACTGAGGATGTCGCCAAACAGGTTGGTGGCGGCCACCACGTCAAAACGGCCGGGCTGCAGCACAAAGCGGGCGGTGAGGATGTCGATGTGCTGCTTGTCCAGCGTGACCTCGGGGTAGTCTTTGGCCACGTCGTCGGCGCGCTGGTCCCACCAGGGCATGCTGATGGCAATGCCGTTGCTCTTGGTGGCCAGGGTGACATGCTTTTTGGGGCGGCTTTGGGCTAGGTCGAAGGCGAACTTCAAGAGGCGGTTGGCACCGTGGCGCGAGTAGACCGATTCCTGGATCACGATCTCGCGGTCGGTGCCTTCGTACATGATGCCGCCCAGCGAGGTGTATTCGCCTTCGGTGTTCTCGCGCACCACGTAGTAGTCGATGTCGCCGGGCTTGCGGCCGGCCAGGGGGCACGGCACGCCTTCAAACAGGCGCACGGGGCGCAGGTTGATGTACTGGTCGAACTCGCGGCGGAACTTGAGGAGCGACCCCCACAGGGAGACATGGTCGGGCACGGTGGCGGGCCAGCCCACGGCGCCGAAGAAGATGGCGTCCATGCCCGACAGTTGCGCCTTCCAGTCGTCGGGCATCATTTTTCCGTGGGCGGCGTAGTAGTCGCAGCTGGCCCATTCGAATTCGTGCAACTGCAGTTCAAAGCCAAAGCGGGCGGCGGCGGCCTGGATGGCGCGCACTCCTTCGGGCATGACTTCTTTGCCGATGCCGTCTCCGGGCAGGACGGCGATGCGG
>NZ_JBMDJC010000056.1:0-1073 GCF_057808995.1 Acidovorax sp. FG60 | reverse complement strand
ATCAGCTTCACAGTGATCGACACGTTGTCACCAGGCATGACCATTTCCTTGTCGGCTGGCAGCTCGATGGCGCCGGTCACGTCGGTCGTGCGGAAGTAGAACTGAGGGCGGTAGTTGTTGAAGAAGGGCGTGTGACGGCCGCCTTCGTCCTTGCTCAGAACATACACTTCAGCGGTGAAGTGGGTGTGGGGCTTGATCGAGCCGGGCTTGCACAGCACTTGGCCGCGCTCCACATCTTCGCGCTTGGTGCCGCGCAGCAGCAGACCGACGTTGTCGCCAGCTTGGCCTTGGTCCAGCAGCTTGCGGAACATTTCTACGCCGGTGCAGATGGTCTTTTGCGTGTCGCGGATACCGACGATTTCGATTTCTTCGCCGACCTTGATGATGCCGCGCTCAACGCGACCGGTCACCACGGTGCCACGGCCGGAGATGGAGAACACGTCTTCCACGGGCATCAGGAAGGCACCGTCCACAGCGCGCTCTGGCGTGGGGATGTAGGTGTCCAGCGCTTCAGCCAGCTTCATGATGGCTTCTTCACCCAGCTTGCCCTTGTCGCCTTCCAGGGCGAGCTTGGCGGAACCACGGATGATGGGGGTGTCGTCGCCTGGGAAGTCGTACTTGTCCAGAAGTTCGCGCACTTCCATTTCGACGAGTTCCAGCAGTTCTTCGTCGTCCACCATGTCGCACTTGTTCAGGAACACGATGATGTAAGGCACGCCCACTTGGCGGGCCAGCAGGATGTGCTCACGGGTCTGGGGCATTGGGCCGTCAGCGGCCGAGCACACCAGGATAGCGCCGTCCATCTGGGCTGCGCCGGTGATCATGTTCTTCACATAGTCGGCGTGGCCAGGGCAGTCCACGTGGGCGTAGTGGCGGTTGGCCGTTTCGTATTCCACGTGGGCGGTGTTGATCGTGATACCGCGGGCCTTTTCTTCGGGCGCTGCATCGATCTGGTCGTATGCCTTGGCTTCACCGCCGAACTTGGCGGACAGCACGGTAGCGATGGCCGCCGTCAGCGTCGTCTTGCCATGGTCCACGTGGCCGATTGTGCCCACGTTGACGTGAGGCTTGGT
>NZ_JBMDJC010000055.1:0-1122 GCF_057808995.1 Acidovorax sp. FG60 | reverse complement strand
ATAAGGGGTATCTATTTAGCTCCAGTGACGTGAGAATAGCTGGATGGAAACCCAGATGCTAACGCCAACTCCTGGACGGGACTACCCCCGCACCTGGAACGAATTTCTTGACTGGTTTGCCACCGAAGAGGCTTGCCAGGCGTTCCTGGAGAAGCTTCGCTGGCCCCAAGGCTTCGTCTGCCCGCGTTGCGGCAACGCAGGTGATGTGTACCGCGCCAGCCGCACCCGCCTGATGTGCCGCTCATGCCAGTACCAGGGCACGGTGACCTCTGGGACCATCTTTGACAAGACACGCACACCGCTGCGTGTATGGCTGGCTGCGGCGTGGTACCTGACCAATCAGAAGCAAGGCGTGAGTGCCCTGGGGCTGCAGCGCGTATTGGGCTTGGGGAGTTACCAGACGGCCTGGACCATGCTGCACCGGTTTCGGCGCGCCATGGTTCGCCCGGGCCGGGACAAGCTCAAGGGGCTTGTGGAGGTGGATGAAACGTACCTGTCCATCACGGATCGCAAGAATCCCGCCACCCCTGCAGGGCGCAAGAGCAACACCACCAAAGTGTTGATGGTCATGGCGGTGGAGATCGTGGAGCCCAAGGGGTTTGGGCGCATCCGGTTACGCCGCATTGACCGAGACGCCGCCACCCACGTAATCCCCTTTGTGCAGGAGGTGGTCGAGCCTGGAGCCCAGGTACGCACGGATGGTTCGGCGGCATACCGCGCTCTGGGAGAACTGGGTTACACCCACCAGCGCACCGTCATGCTCGGCTCAGGCGTACCTGCCCATGTCTCCATGGCGGGAGTGCACCGGGTCGCCTCACTGGTACAGCGCTGGGTGCTGGGAACACATCATGGCTCTGTACAGCCAGACCACCTGGACGCCTATCTCGATGAATTCGTGTTCCGTTTCAACCGTCGCACAT
Source organism: Acidovorax sp. FG60 (assembly GCF_057808995.1). Classification (NCBI taxonomy): domain Bacteria; kingdom Pseudomonadati; phylum Pseudomonadota; class Betaproteobacteria; order Burkholderiales; family Comamonadaceae; genus Acidovorax; species Acidovorax sp. FG60. The sequence goes on along the minus strand of NZ_JBMDJC010000055.1, from coordinate 202 downwards.
CCAGCTCACGCGGGATGCTGTTTTACCGCTTGCTGCAGCAAGCGGTGGTTACGCCGCCAGTGACGTATGGGGATGTCGTGAGCAAGAACACCGGGGAGAGCCAATCGGATACCATTGCTGGATGAAATCACAGTATCAATGGGGCTGCTGGAGCTAAATAGATACCCCTTATAAAAACACAGCATCCAGGGTGCCACTGGAG
>NZ_JBMDJC010000054.1:0-1189 GCF_057808995.1 Acidovorax sp. FG60 | reverse complement strand
ACGGATAGGAAATTCAACCGCATGAGGCCAAGTATGGCACGAGTTTTGGGCCTCGAAACACGTTCGGCCAAGGAAGGTTGAGCGCTCGCTTGCCGCTCAATGGCAAGAGCTTGGGAGGCAGTATGCATTTGGGCCTGGCGCGCGCGCAGCTGCTTCCCCGCAGCGATGGATACCGCCGCTTCACTGGGTCACCAATTGACGCGCTGGTCTACCTCGTCGGGTTGAGCTGCCAGATCCCAATCCGGCTCGCCTTGCGCACCATCATCCACCGGCGCGTCGCAGCCCTCCCACAGCGGTGGCCCGCGTGCCGGGGTGATGTGCGGGGGGGCAGACTCCACCCCGATGTGGTTCAGGATGTGGCGGATTTCGGCGCTGTGGGTGATGAAGGCAATGATGCGCATCTGCCCACCGCACATGGGGCACAGCAGCGGAAATGCCTCGTAGATGCGGGCAATCAGCACCGCCCACAAGTAATGCGCCGCTCGCTTCGGGCGTGCTTCAGGTTCGGGTGTGGGTGTGGCCGCGTTGCCCGGCGCCGCCACCCCAGGTACGCCCGCGCCAGGTTGTGCAGTCTCCACCGTGGCTGGTTGCGACGCAGCAGGCTGAGCCAGCGCCGTTACCGCCGCTCTCAGCGGCGAGTTTGGTGCCAGCACACCAAAGTAGCGGTGCCGGTGGGTGCGTGGCGGTGGCACCAGCGCGGCGATGCGGTCGATCAGTTCCAGCGGTGTGAGGTGCAGCTCATCTGCCTTGGCACCACGCTTGTCACTGGTGGGCTCGCTGCGCTGTTTGGCACAGCGGTACACCAGTTTGCTTCCCTCTTTGCGTAGGCGCTCCATGGAAAACGGTGGACGCGCGCAATAGCGCAGCAGCCGCTCCAGCGCAGCGCGGTCGTGGGCTTCGATGCAGACACCGGCGTCCACCGAGAAGCCGCTGTGTTTGTAGCCCAGCATGTCTTTGGCGTCACAGTTCTCCAGCAGGCCCCGAGCAACGAAGGCGCGCAGGATGCGTTTTTGCAGTGTGGTCTGCACTGGGGCCACGGTAGCCGCATCGATGCCGGTGGCCGCGTGAAAGATGACACCCGGCGATGAGATTCGAGGGGTCGCATCAGCATCGCCCTCGCCCTCCACTTCCTCAAACACCCCGTCCACCACACAAACGTGGAAGTGGACGTGTTCATTGAGGCTGGAGC
>NZ_JBMDJC010000053.1:0-1321 GCF_057808995.1 Acidovorax sp. FG60 | reverse complement strand
TGAACCGCCCCGGGTTTTGAGGAGGCTCTTTTCTCTGAGAGGATTGAGCTATGAGCAAGAAGTCGAACCAGTTTTCACCCGAGGTCCGCGAACGCGCTGTTCGCATGGTGCGTGAGCACCGAGGCGAGTACCCCTCGCTGTGGGCGGCCATCGAATCCATCGCCCCCAAGATTGGCTGCGTGCCCCAGACCCTCAACGAATGGGTCAAGCGAGATCAGATCGATACCGGCGTGCGCGACGGCATCACCACCTCCGAGCGTGAACAGATGAAGGCGCTGGAGCGCGAGGTCAAAGAGCTGCGCAAGGCCAACGAGATCTTGAAGCTGGCCAGCGCGTTTTTCGCCCAGGCGGAGCTCGACCGCCGTCTGAAGTCCTGAGGGGCTTCATCGATCAGCATCGACAGGCCTACGGGGTCGAGTCGATCTGCAAGGTGCTGCAGATCGCCCCGTCAGGCTATTGGCGTCATGCCGCCCGTCAACGCAATCCACGGCTGCGCTGTCCGCGCGCCCAACGTGATGACACCCTGGTGGCGCATATTGAGCGCGTCTGGCAGGCCAACATGCGGGTCTATGGTGCCGACAAGATCTGGAAACAGATGAACCGCGAAGGGCTGTCCATTGCCCGCTGCACGGTCGAGCGCTTGATGAAGCGCCTGGGATTGCAGGGCGTGCGCCGTGGCAAGGTGGTTCGCACCACCATCAGCGACATGAAAGCACCGTGCCCGCTGGATCGGGTCAACAGACAGTTCAAGGCCGAGCGGCCCAACCAGCTGTGGGTCTCGGACTTCACGTACGTCTCAACCTGGCAGGGGTGGCTGTACGTGGCTTTCGTGATCGATGTGTATGCCCGGCGCATTGTGGGGTGGAGGGTCAGCACCTCCATGCACACGGAATTCGTTCTGGATGCCCTGGAGCAGGCGCTGTATGCCCGGCAACCCGAGCGTGATGGCGCCTTGATTCACCATTCCGACAGGGGGGCGCAATACGTCAGCATTCGCTACAGCGAACGTCTCTCAGAGGCTGGCATCGAGCCCTCGGTGGGCAGCAAGGGCGACAGCTACGACAACGCCTTGGCCGAGACGATGAACGGGCTGTACAAGGCCGAGGTGATTCATCGCCGGTCCTGGCCCACCCGTGAATCGGTGGAGCTGGCCACGCTGGAATGGGTATCCTGGTTCAACCATCACAGGTTGCTCGGACCGATCGGATACATACCGCCTGCAGAGGCTGAGGCAAACTACTACCGGCAACTCGCCAGTCAGACCTCCATGGTGGTGGTCTGACTTAAACCAACCGGCCTCCACGAAACCCGGGGCGGTTCA
>NZ_JBMDJC010000052.1:0-2060 GCF_057808995.1 Acidovorax sp. FG60 | reverse complement strand
AGGCCCAAAACTCGTGCCATACTTGGCCTCATGCGGTTGAATTTCCTATCCGTCTGGCTGCAGATGAACCGCGAGGGCATCGTGGTGGCGCGCTGCACGGTCGAGCGTCTGATGCGTGCCATGGGCTTGCAAGGGGCACGCCGTGGCAGGGCGGTGCGCACCACCACGCCGGATGCCTCGGCCCCGTGCCCGCTGGACCACGTCAACCGGCACTTCCATGCCAGCCGTCCCAACGAGCTATGGGTGTCGGACTTCACCTATGTCTCCACCTGGCAAGGCTGGTTGTATGTGGCCTTTGTGGTGGATGTGTACGCCCGGCGCATCGTGGGCTGGCGCGTCAGTCGCAGCATGCAGACGGACTTCGTGCTCGATGCCCTGGAGCAGGCTCTGTACGAACGCCAGCCAGCGGCCCATGTCTTGACGCACCATTCCGACAGGGGCAGTCAGTACGTCAGCATCCGCTACACCGAACGCTTGGACCAGGCGGGCATACAACCTTCGGTGGGCAGCAGGGGAGACAGCTATGACAACGCGCTGGCCGAGACCATCAACGGTCTGTACAAGGCCGAGTTGATTCACCGCCGGGGACCTTGGAAGACCAGGGAATCCGTGGAACTGGCCACCCTGCAATGGGTGCACTGGTTCAACCACGTCCGACTGCTCACGCCGATTGGGGGCATCCCTCCGGCAGAAGCTGAGGCAAACTACTGGAGGCAACTCGCCGCCAGCGACACCTCGACAAAGGTGTCAACTTAAACCAACCGGCCTCCTCGATACCCGGGGCGGTTCAGTTAGCCATTGAAGTGTCGACCACCCGACTAACCAATTCAACTACTGAAACTCATCAACAAGGAGACTTGAAAATGCAAAAAAGCACAATTCGTAGCAGCGCAATTTTGGCAATGGCCGCCGCTGTCTTTCTGGCCGGTTGCGCCGCACCTCAGCGAGCTTCAGTGAGCCCGCCGATAACTCGCTTAGTTGTCTTGGGTGATTCCAATGTGGACAACGGCAATCTGCTTCGCATGACTAAGAACGAGGTACCGCCTTCGCCTAACTGGCAAGGTCGTAACTCCAATGGTCCGAATGTCGTGGAATACCTGGCCAAGTCGCTGAACGCGAGCTTGGAAGACTACGCCGTGAGTGGCGCAGACACGGGAAGCGGCAATGTCGTAGCCAAGATATCCCCAGCCCATGCCTACGTGGAGCGTTCTGGTGTGGCTGTTCAACTGCAAGATCTGGTAGCGCGCAACGCGCGATTCGGTTCCAGCGACTTGGTGGTGTTGTGGGCGGGCTCTAACGACATTTTTGGCGCCAAACGTGCCGAACGTTTGGCGCTTGATCAGCGCATCGCTACCGCAGCAGCGAACATCGAAGCGGCCATTGTCAAACTCAACGGCATGGGGGCCCAGCGTTTCGTGGTGGCTAACCGCACGCCACGTGAGGCGCTGGGAACCGAGAATGATCAGAATGGCGTGGACTTGAACATCGCTGTGAGTGCGGCCGTCGCACAGGCCCGTTCTAAGACCGGTGCTGATGTGCGTCTGTTTGACGCCTACAGTTCGATCGCCGACATGATGAAGAATCCCGCCAAATACGGTTTCAAGGAACCGAATGCTTTGTGCTGGAACGTGCCCGTGTGTGCCAACGATTCGCTCGAAAAAGGCCTGCCGGTGGGTAGTACCTATGTGAACTGGGATGCTGCCCATAAGACCACCCGTGTGCATCAACTCATGGCGGAGCAGATCGAGCAGATGCTCAAGCCCTAACTGCACTTTCAACATCGGAGCATCCGGCGCCCAGTGCCGGGCGCTGGGGCTGCAAGAAATTCAAAAACGGAGACAACTATGCCCCAACGTTTTCTTACCAAGAAGCGCTCTATTGCAACCTTAGTCCTTGGGTTGATCTTGTGCGCGTCTGCTTCTACTACGCTTGCTCAGAACGTGCTATTTGAAGAAAGATTCGACAATGGCTTAGGCCAATTCGCGCCTTACGGTGCCGCCGGTGCCTTTGCCCGCGGTTGAAGGAACTCAAACAGCGCCACCTCTTTGTGCCACGCGGCA
>NZ_JBMDJC010000051.1:0-2962 GCF_057808995.1 Acidovorax sp. FG60 | reverse complement strand
AGGCCCAAAACTCGTGCCATACTTGGCCTCATGCGGTTGAATTTCCTATCCGTGGTAGCATCGTTCGCGCGGAAATAAATAAAACAACATTTCGCAGGGTAAAACACATACCAAGATCCTTCAGGAGACATTGAATGAATAGCCGTTCCCTAACTAAAGCGATCCGATTTCCCACAATTCTTGCACTCGCCGGCCTCAGCGTACTTGCTGCATGCGGTGGCAGCGACAACGACAGCAGTAGTAACAACCAGGGCGCACCCGCCGTTGCCACTACGGTCGCAGGCCAGGTCCAGGCTGTGGACCGCCTCGGCATGCGCAGCTATTTCGGGATACCTTTTGCCGCGCCTCCGGTGGGCAACCTGCGCTGGATGCCGCCGGCGCCGCCTCAATCCTGGGCCGCCCCGCTGGCGAAGACCCAGTCTAATGCGCCCTGCCTGCAAACCAGCGCCAGTTCCTTCCGCCTGCCCAACGGCACCGAGGACTGCCTCTACCTCGACGTCCATGCCCCTGCCACCGGCGAAGGCCCCTTCCCTGTCATGGTGTGGATCCACGGCGGCGCCTTCAACACCGGCGGCGCCATCACCTATGCCGACCCGTCGCCCCTGGTCAGCAAGGGCGCCATCGTTGTCAACATCGCCTACCGCATGGGCGCCATGGGTTTCCTGGGCCATCCGTCGCTGCGCGCCGCGGACGGCACGGTCGGCAACTACGGCATCATGGACCAGCAGGCAGCACTGCGCTGGGTGCAGGACAATATCGCCGCGTTCGGCGGCAACAAGTCCAATGTCACCATCTTCGGCGAATCCGCCGGCGGCTTCAGCGTGATGACACACCTGGCGTCACCGCTATCCAAGGGTCTGTTCGCCAAGGCCATCGTCCAAAGCGGCGGCTACGGATTCGATCGCCAGCTGACACAGGCGCAGCTTGAAGCGCAGAGCACGTCGATCGTCAACAGCGCGCTGGCCGCAGCCGGCGTTAGCTGCCCCACCGTCGACGCGGCATGTTTGCGCGGCTTGTCCGCCGAGCTTGTCAACAACCAGCTCGCGACCGCCTTCACCACGGCCAACTCGAGCCCCGTGCCTTCGGTGGATGGCAAGGTTTTGCCCAAGTCCATCAAGGCGACTTTCGTCGCCGGGGAGAACAACAAGGTGCCGCTGGTCAATGGCTCCAACCAAGACGAGTGGTCGCTCTTCGTTGCATCGCGCGAACTGGTGGCGGGGCCGCTGACCGCTGCCCAGTACCCTTCCTATCTGCAGACCTCGCTCGGTCTGCCACCATCGCTCGCCACGGTATATCCACTGACGGATTACGGCACCAATACCGCGCAGCAACCCAGCCTCGCGGCGACGGCGGCCGGCACCGACGTGCGCTTTTCCTGTCCGGCGTTGAACCTGTCGAAGCGGGTACTGAGCCAGGCAACGCCAATCTTCATGTACGAGTTCCGGGACCGGACTGCGATCCCGTCGATCGGCCGCAACACCATCAGTTTCAACCAGGGGGCAGGTCACTCGTATGAGCTCCAGTACCTGTTCAACCTGCGTGACCTGGAGACCGCGGAACACCGCGACCTGCAGGCCAGCATGGCACGCTACTGGACCAACTTTGCCCGCACCAGCAATCCGAATAATGGCGACCCGGTGGCGACGTCATGGCCTGCATTTACGGGACCGACCAAGGTGCTCGGACTGGACGTCGCCTCCGCTGGCGGCATCAGGGAACTGGCCACGTTCGAGACCGACCACAAGTGCAACACGGCCTGGACATCACTGACTTTTTGATCAAGCCCTGGCGCAGCATGGCCCGCTTCGGCGGGCCTTTTTTATTGCACCGCATGACGTTTGGGACGCAAGTCATTCCTTCGGGATACTCGCGCAGTCGGCCCTGGACCATTTCCAGTTCCTGACACACCAGATGAGACCGTTGGTTTTCTCTGGCAAGGGCATCGCGGGAAATTCGGGCAGCATGCCGCCCGGCTGCGTGGCAGCACCGGCGTACCAAGCTGTGTGCGGGTAAGCAGGTCAGGCGTCAATGCCTGGAATCATTCATCCGGGGCAGACTGCAGCCTTTCATGCACCCGGCGTAGCAGGGAAATGAGTTGCTCCCTTTCGCCGTGCTTCAGGTCAGCCATCGCCACGCCGGACAGTTGCGCTCCCTGTGCATGCAGATGGCCAAATACGGCCATTCCCTCTGCCGTGACCTGAAGCCGCGTGCTGCGGCGGTCTTCCTCGTCGAGCCGCGCTTCGAGCAGGCCCTTGTCCCTCAGGCCGCGGATCAGGCGTGCAAGCTGCGCCTTGTCACGCCCTGAGTGTGCAGCCAGATCGCTCTGCGTGGCGCCGGGACGGCGCGCAAAAAATCCAAGGACCTTGGCGTCCATGTGGGTCAGGTCATGACCGCCGTCGCGCAGAGCGCGGTACTGGCGCGCCCGGTAGAGATGCATGATGTCGTGAATGGTCTCGAAGACCTCATTCGGCAGCACGGCGTCACTTTGATTGACTTTATCAACTTGTTTTCGCATAATAGGGGACATTATCAATCATATTGGAAGTGTGATGGAAGTTCTTCAGTCAGCACGGCGGGTGCAGCGGGTTCGTCATGAACTCCGCCAAAGAGACGAAGCAGGATCAGGAGACGGCCATGCTGGCCGGGGCCACGGCAAGATCCTGGGCGGCGGCATGGTCGGCACGCATGCGGGCGACATGATCGGCGAGATCGCCCTGGCCATCGAGATGGGTGCGGACGCTGTCGACATCGGCAAGACCATCCACCCGCATCCGACGCTGGGCGAGAGCATCGGCATGGCGGCGGAAGTGGCGCATGGCAGCTGCACGGATGTGCCGCCTGCGCGCAAGTAAGTCCGCAGCCAAGCTACCCTGACAAGGCCCGAACTGGCGACGGTTCGGGCCTTGTGCTTTGCGTACCCAAACAATCGCCGCAGAATACTGTGCATTTGTACAGTATTCAT
>NZ_JBMDJC010000050.1:0-3153 GCF_057808995.1 Acidovorax sp. FG60 | reverse complement strand
GGCTGTAGTGCGCCATGTCGGCCACCACCACGCGCAGCAGGTAGTCCATCTCGCCGGTGAGGGACGCGCACTCCACCACCTCGGGCCAGGTCTGCACGCTGGCGCGAAAGACATCCATGGGGTTGCGCTTGTGGCTCTCGGTGTGCTTTTCCAGCCGCACGTTGAGGTAGGCCGTGAGGCCCAGACCCACCGCCTCGGGCCGGACCAGCGCCACGTAGCGATCGATCACACCGCTGTCTTCGAGCCGCTTGACCCGCCGCAGTACCGCACTGGGCGACAGCCCCACCTGCTCGCCGACCACGTCGTAGGTTTCGCGGCCGTTTTGCTGCAAACAGCGCAATATGGCCCGATCCAGCTTATCCAATGCGTCATTTGCACTCATAGCGCACGATTTTATGCTGTTGGGCGCGTTTCAGACAGCGTTACCGGAGGCATCGGGTATATCCCGATGGTGACAGTGTGGCGTATGTAGAAAAATTTCAACTGCAAAAACGCACGGTCGCTCGTTTTTGCATCCAAACCAAAAATTATTTTTAGGAGACATTCCATGACCGGTTTCTTCGGCCGCCTGCTGCGCGGCCTCGCTTTTGCTTCGGCGGCCCTGACCCTGCTGCCCCTGCAAAACGCCCACGCCCAAAGCACCTACGCCCAGACCCGCTATCCCATCGTGCTGGTGCACGGGCTGTTCGGATTCGATTCCGCACTGGGTGTGGATTACTTCTACGGCATCCCGAGCGCCCTGCGCAAGGACGGCGCCAAGGTGTACGTCGCGCAGGTTTCGGCCGCCAACAGCCACGAAGTGCGCGGCGAGCAGCTGCTGGCCCAGGTGAGGAACATCCTGGCCGTCACCGGTGCGTCCAAGGTCAACCTCGTCGGCCACTCGCAGGGCAGCCCGACCTCGCGGTACGTGTCGGGTGTGGCCCCCCATCTGGTGGCGTCCGTCACCTCCGTTGGCGGCGTGAACCGTGGCGCGCGCGTCGCCGACATCGTGCGCGGCGTGGCCCCGGCGGGCAGCGTGAGCGAGACTCTGGCGAACTCCACTGCGCTGGCGCTGACCTCCCTGATCAACGTGCTCTCGGGTGGCACCAGCCTTCAGCAGCTGCCGACCGCTGCGCTCGACTCGCTCAGCACGGCCGGCTCCGCCAAGTTCAACCAGCGCTTTCCTGCGGGCGTGCCGACCAGCGGCTGCGGCAACGGTGCCGAGTTGGTCAACGGCGTGCGTTACTACTCGTGGACCGGCACCAAGCCGATGACCAACGTGCTCGACGTGAGCGACGGGCTTCTGGGCGTGCTCGGCCTGGTGTTTGGCGAAGCCAACGACGGCCTGGTGTCGGCCTGTTCCTCGCGCCTGGGCAAGCACCTGGGTGACTACCGCCAGAACCACCTGGACGAAGTGAACCAGGTCCTGGGCCTGCGCGACTGGTTTTCGACCGACCCGGTCACGCTGTACCGCCAGCACGCCAACCGCCTGAAAGTGGCCGGCCTGTGATGCGCAAGGGTGCCCTGGCACTGGTGGCCTGCGCCCTGCTGGGTGCGGGCGCCTGGTGGTGGACACAACAGCCGGACGGCGCCTCGCAGGCGTCCGGCGCCCCTGGCGCCAGCCCGCTGGGGCGTCCTTTCGCGTCGGGCGCCCAGACCGACGGCGCCCATCCCGGTGGCTCGCACTTGCTCCCACGCGCTGCAGCCGGCAAGGGGTTGGACAGCGGGGCGGACCCGCTGCTGCAACCCGGCCTGCGCGATGCGCTGGAAGCCTTGCTGCACGCGGCGGGCGACGCCGCCGATCCGCAGGCCCTCAAACAGCGCCTCGAAGGCCTGGTGGGACAACACTTTCCGCCCGAACTGGCCACCCGCGCGCTGGCGCTGGCGCATCGCTATGTGGACTACCGCGTGGCCCTGGGCCAACTGCGCGCCCCCACGGATTTGAGCGACCCGCGCACCCTCCGCAATGCCCTGGAGGCACGCCAGAAGGTGCGCCTGCAGTATTTCGACGGCGACGAATTCGATGCGCTTTTTGCGCAGGAGATGACGCTGGATCAATCCATGCTGGCCCGGCTGGAAATCGAACGCAACAGCCAGCTGACCCCCGAACAAAAACGCAGTGCGCTGCAGGCGGCCGAGGAAATGCTTGATCCCGCCCAGCGCGCCCTGCGCGCCGAGGCCGTGGTCCATGTCGGGGTGGCGCAGCAGACCGCTGCCTTCAATGCCCAGGGCATCGACGACTCCACCCGCCATGCCCTGCGCAGTGCGCAACACGGCACGGAAGCCGCCCAGCGCCTGGCGCAACTCGACCAAGAGGAGCGCGACTGGAATGCCCGCCTCGACCAGTACCAGCAGGCGCGGAGCAGCACGCAGGATGCGGCCCGGCTGCAGCAGTTGCGCGGCCAGCTTTTTTCGCCCGAGGAGCAGTTGCGCATCGAAGGCGCGCTGGCCCTGCGCGCCCAGCCTGCCACGGCAGCCCAGTGACCGGCCACCCGCCCCCAAGGGGGCAAACATGATGCGCCGCGCATGGTTTTGACAACGCGCAACTTTCCTGCAAATAGCCCGCAGAACAGGCTTCAATACGCCTGAATGCTGAGGGTCACTCTCCCTACAGTGCATGGCTTAGGTATGACCTGAATCAATTCACTGACGGAGACACCATGAACGCAGCACTGCCCGGGCAGGCCCTGAACGAGATCGCCGCATGGGACAACCCCATGGGCACCGACGGCTTCGAATTCATCGAGTACGCCGCTCCCGACCCCGTAGCCATGGGCCGCGTGTTTGAAGGCATGGGCTTCAAGCCGGTGGCGCGGCACCGCCACAAGAACGTGCTGCTGTACCGCCAGGGTGGCATCAACTTCCTCATCAATGCCGAGCCCGACAGCTTTGCCCAGCGCTTCGCGCGCCTGCACGGCCCGAGCGTCTGCGCCATCGCGTTCCGCGTGCACGACGCCAAGGCGGCCTACGAGCGCGCCGTATCGCTGGGCGCCTGGGGCTATGCCGGCAAAGCGGGACCGGGCGAGCTGAACGCCAGCGTTTTTGCCAGCAGCTCGAAGGTCCGCAGAAGGCGGTGCTCAAACTCATCGAACGCATCCGCAACGACCCCCGCCATGTCAACGGATAGGAAATTCAACCGCATGAGGCCAAGTATGGCACGAGTTTTGGGCCTCG